>NZ_VFPT01000001.1:20000-320000 GCF_006716865.1 Roseinatronobacter monicus
GCGTCTTGCACGCCCTTTGGGGCGTGACGGACGCATCAGAAGTCTGCTGTGAAGCCGGCCCGTGAGGGACCGGTGGAGCGTTCAGAAGTGAGAATGTTGACATGAGTAGCGACAAACAGGGTGAGAGACCCTGTCGCCGAAAGTCCAAGGGTTCCTGCTTAAAGCTAATCTGAGCAGGGTAAGCCGGCCCCTAAGGCGAGGCCGAAAGGCGTAGTCGATGGGAACCTGGTTAATATTCCAGGGCCAGTGGGAAGTGACGGATCTCGAAGATTGTTCGCCCTTATCGGATTGGGCGGGCCGTTTAGAGGTTCCCGGAAATAGCCCCACATCAGACCGTACCCGAAACCGACACAGGTGGACTGGTAGAGAATACCAAGGCGCTTGAGAGAACCATGTTTAAGGAACTCGGCAAAATACCTCCGTAAGTTCGCGAGAAGGAGGCCCCGTCAGGACGCAAGTCTTGGCGGGGGGCACAGACCAGGGGGTGGCGACTGTTTATTAAAAACACAGGGCTCTGCGAAGTCGCAAGACGACGTATAGGGTCTGACGCCTGCCCGGTGCCGGAAGGTTAAAGGGAGGAGTGCAAGCTCCGAACTGAAGCCCCGGTAAACGGCGGCCGTAACTATAACGGTCCTAAGGTAGCGAAATTCCTTGTCGGGTAAGTTCCGACCTGCACGAATGGCGTAACGACTTCCCCGCTGTCTCAAACATGGACTCAGCGAAATTGAATTGCCTGTCAAGATGCAGGCTTCCCGCGGTTAGACGGAAAGACCCCGTGCACCTTTACTACAGCTTCACACTGGCATCAGGATTGCGATGTGCAGGATAGGTGGTAGGCTTTGAAGTGGGAACGCCAGTTCCCATGGAGCCATCCTTGAGATACCACCCTTCGCACTCTTGATGTCTAACCGCGGTCCGTTATCCGGATCCGGGACCCTGTGTGGCGGGTAGTTTGACTGGGGCGGTCGCCTCCTAAACAGTAACGGAGGCGTGCGAAGGTTGGCTCAGAGCGGTCGGAAATCGCTCGTTGAGTGCAATGGCAGAAGCCAGCCTGACTGCAAGACTGACAAGTCGAGCAGAGACGAAAGTCGGCCATAGTGATCCGGTGGTCCCGAGTGGAAGGGCCATCGCTCAACGGATAAAAGGTACGCCGGGGATAACAGGCTGATGATGCCCAAGAGTCCATATCGACGGCATCGTTTGGCACCTCGATGTCGGCTCATCTCATCCTGGGGCTGGAGTAGGTCCCAAGGGTATGGCTGTTCGCCATTTAAAGAGGTACGTGAGCTGGGTTTAGAACGTCGTGAGACAGTTCGGTCCCTATCTGCCGTGGGTGTTGGAGACTTGAGAGGAGTTGCCCCTAGTACGAGAGGACCGGGGTGAACGATCCACTGGTGGACCTGTTGTGGCGCCAGCCGCAGTGCAGGGTAGCTATGATCGGACAGGATAACCGCTGAAAGCATCTAAGCGGGAAGCCCCCCTCAAAACAAGGTCTCCCTTGAGAGCCGTGGTAGACCACCACGTCGATAGGCCGGAGATGTAAGCGCAGCAATGCGTTCAGTTGACCGGTACTAATGGCTCGATAGGCTTGATTTGATCCAGTAACAACCAAACTGACCAACAATCAAAGCAACCAAAAGCATTGACTAAATAGCCAGGTGGAAAAACAAACCCACCTCACTGATATGTGTTTCTTCTCAGGTTTGGTGGCAATAGCGCGAGCAAAACACCCGATCCCGTCCCGATCTCGGAAGTTAAGTGCCGCAGCGGCAATGGTACTGCGTCTCAAGACGTGGGAGAGTAGCTCACCGCCAAACCTGACAAGAAACACAAAACCTCTCAAAACGACACACACAAAAAACCAACGCGGGGTGGAGCAGCCAGGTAGCTCGTCAGGCTCATAACCTGAAGGTCACAGGTTCAAATCCTGTCCCCGCAACCATCGTCACTTGCCCAACACGCCCGCCCCCCAGGCGGGCGTTGGCATTTGTAAAGCCCCGGCTATTACACAGCGCCACAATCGCACCTAATTCCCCATAAATTTCTATCACATGGCCATTTGCCGCATCCGCGTCAGGGCGCAGCGTGATCTTCTCGATCAAGCCGCGTAGCACCTCTGCCGCCTCGGCCCGGGTGCCGTCATGGTCCAGCGCGGTACTCAGATCGGCCACCTTGCGTGCATAGATGTCCGCAAGGCCGGGATGCAGCGTCACCGGTGTGGGCTCGGGCAGGGCGCTGATGCGGGTTTCCAGTTCCTTGCGCTCCGCCTCCAGCGCGTCCATGCGCGCCTTCATGCTCTCCTGGAACATGCCTTTTGCGATGGCATCCATCATATTGTTGATCTCTTTGCCCACGGCGTCCAGGCGCCGCATGTGGTTTTTGCGTGCGAGTGCATCCCGCGTGTCGGTCTCGCGCAGCGCGCGTTGATATTCCGCGATGAAGGCGCGCACCATATCCGGATGCATCAGCTTGTGGCGGATCCCTGCGAGGATGCGTCTCTCGACATCTTTACGCTCGATTGTCTTGCGATTGTCACAGGTGCCTTTGTTGCGCGCGGCCGAACAGCCATAGCGCGTGGCACTGATCATGATGTAATTCGCCCCGCAGCACCCGCAGCTCAAGAGCCCTGAAAACAGATAGCTCGGGCGCTTGCCGCGCTCGGCCCGCGGGGCGCCAGTATCAGATGCAGCATCGCGGGCGGTCACGATCTCGTCGCGGATGGCCCCCTGGCGGCGTTTGACGCGGCTCCAAAGATCATCGTCGATGATGCGCAGGTCTGGCACATCCTTGATGACCCACTCCTCCGGAGGATTGAGCCGCGCCTGGCGTTTGTTGCTGTCGGGATCCTTGACGAAGCGCTGCCGGTTCCAGACCAGCCGCCCGATATACAGCTCGTTGTTGAGAATACCTGTCCCGCGTTTCCAGTTTCCCGAAATCGTTGAAAACGACCAGGTGCCCGTTCCCTTGCCGCCCGCGCGCGGGGCAGGGATACTGTCCCTGTTCAAGCCCATGGCGATGGTCCGGGCTGATTGCCCCTGATCGTACTCGTCAAAGATACGGCGGATGATGGCGGCTTCGTCCGGGTCGATTACGCGATCCCCGGTTGTGAAGGTGCCATCCGGGCGCAACTGCCGGTCAAGCCGGTAGCCGTAGCTGATCCCGCCTGCAGACTTGCCGGCAAGCACGCGGCCCTCAAGGCCACGATGGGTCTTGTCGGTGATCAGTTTGCGGGTCATCTCCGAGACCATTGTGGACATGCCGACGACCATTTCGTTGACCAGGCCGTTCCTTGCCACGAAGATCGGGATCTCGAGATAGGTCATCCGCTTGTAGAGTCTGGCGGAGTGTTCTCCATCGCGGATCAGCCGCTCGTAGCTTTCCGCGACGATCAAATCGCAGCCGCCATCCTCAATAAAGGCCAGCATGCGCTGATAGTCTGACCGCAGATGGTCAAACCCGCTTTGCGCATCGTCGGAGAAAACCCCGGCAACCGTCCAGCCCTGTTCTGCGCAGATCTTCCGGCAGAGCCGGATCTGGTCAGGCACTGAAGCTTTAGACTGATTTTCTGTTGAATAGCGCGCATAGATGACGGCGCGCAGGCCGGGTGGAGGAGTTCTGTCAGTCTTCATTGAAATCATCTCTCAGAATTCGGGCCCGCGCTTCGGCGCGTGCCAGCACTTGCACCAGTGCGATAAAGGCCGGGTGCGGGGGCAATGGTATTTGATTGCGGGGGAAACGCAAAACCTCTTTCTTGGCCTTTGGCTGGCGGGCGCTCTTGTGTTTGCTTCGCTTCATCCCCGCCCCCCGCGCTTGGGGGCCTGAGCAACAGGCGATGGGGGGTGCAGTTCGGCATAACTTCTCTGATCGCGCATACGCGGTACCTTCCGGCTGGCCTGCCGGAGAGTGCTCTGGCGGGCGGAGTTTTTGACATGGGGCCGACACGCTGGCGAGAGGCCCTGGTGTCGGCGGGCTATGTCATCAACTTACCCGTTTGCGGCACTCAAATCATGCGCAAATTCGGGGGGCAGTGCATTTCTTTGTGGAAAACTCCCACAAATACATAAACTTATTCCGGAGCCGTGTTTGCCCTCTTGCGCACCATCCGGGGTGGTTATCCACATGAAACCGCACGCGCGGCGCAGTTCTCCACAAAGATCGACCGCGCGCATCTTGACAAACGCGCCCGGTCCCGGTCCGAGCCGGCCTCCGGAACCGGGCGCTTGTTGCGGCTATTCCGGCCCGTTGCAGTCATGTGTTGCACTGCCGCCAGAAAGCCTGTGACCGTTTCGCCCCGGAGCCTTGCGCGGGTCGCTGGATGGTTCCGCTACCGGCACCTCGCGCAGCAACTCTGCGATCCGGCCGCGGTCAAGCTCGCGCTCACGGATCAGAAGATCTGCAATCCGTTCCAGATCCGCGCGATGTGTGAGCAGGGCTTGCTGTGTCTCCTGCAGGGCCTGTTGCAGCTGCTGCTCGATGCGTGCGCGCTGGCGGGCGGACAGGCGGGCCATTTCAGTGTTGGAAGGCTGCCAGCTCAGCGTCTCTCCAAACCCGTAACTCAGCTCGGCCTGTTGCGCGCGGAATGTGGCGCGCGCGAGATCACTCTCGACATCCCCGCCGCTGCCGGAGCAGGCCGCACCAAAAACCAGCTGCTCTGCGACATAGCCCCCCAGATCGGTGCGGATTTGGGCACAGATGCGCGCGTGTGTGAGGATGTCGAAATCCGGTGTTGCGATGAAACCATTGCGCGCGTTGAGCTGCGCGCGACGTGGCACCGGCAGGCCGAAGATATGCCCCGCGAGCATATGACCCGCTTCATGAATTGCGATCCTGCGTTGCAGATCGGGTTCGGGGCGCGGGGAAAGCCGGTCCGCGGCGGTTTTGACATGCTGCGCCGCGAGGCCAGTCCCCGCGCGCCGTGCCTGTGTCCGGGCGTCCCGGAGCAGGCTCGCGAGATCCGCGCCGACATGCCCTGCCAGCTGATCTGCGAGCAGGCAAAGGTCGGGATCGGGCAGCAAGCCCTCGGGCAGGCCCGCCAGAAGTGCTGCGCGCACGCCTGCGCGGTCCAGCGGTCCGACAGGAATATGGCGGTCAAGCCGCCCCGAGCGCAGGATTGCCGGGTCGACGCTCTGCGGATAGTTTGTCGCGCCCATCACGATCACGCCTGGCGTTGCATTCAGCCGGTCAAGCAGCGTCAACAGTCCATTGACCACACCCAGAATATAGCCGTTTGACGGTCTGTTGCGGCTGAAGAAACTGTCGATCTCATCGAGGAAAAACACCGCAGGCGTTTGCGAAATCGCGCGGTCTGCGGCCGCGTTCAATTCGCGCAGCATATCTCCTTGATGTCCTGCCTTCTGGCAGTCGCTATAGCTCGTCTTCACAAGCGGCAGGCGTGCAGACCCGGCCAGTGCGCTGGCAAGATGCGTCTTGCCGGTCCCCGGGGGACCAAACAGCAAGAATGAGGACGTGACCTCCAACCATGGCAAACGCCCATGGCGCCAATCCTCCAGATCGGCTTGCAGCTGCGTGAACGCCTCCTTGGCTTCGCTCTGGCCATGGACATGGTCAAGCGTGACAGGGGCTTCGCCTGTTCTGTCTGCGCAGATCCGATCCAGCAGCGCGACAGCGTCGTCTGCAGTCCTTGCAGCCAGGACCTGCGCCAGTTGCAGCGCGCGCAGGTCTTCGATCCCGGACCGCGGCAGCGTGGCAGGATCAATCTCCGACTTGTGCAGAATGCCGAGGATGGCGGCCAGCATCTGTGCATCGGGCGGGGCGAGCCTCAGCGTGGCCCCGACCAGTCCCCGCAGCGCCTCACCCAGCGGGTCCGTGCCGGACAGGATCACGATAACCGGATCTCCGGCCAGCATGGCTGTCTCGATCACCTCGATGCAGCGCGCCGTGTCTGCGCGGCTGGCCTCTGCCCCTGCATGCCGGATCAGTTCGATATCCTCAGGGTCAGGGTTTTGTGGGCCGGTCTCGCCCATCGCGAGCATATCGCGCATCCGGGTCTTGAGCAGCGTTTTGAGCCGCTTGCTCTCGTCCGGCTGCGGTGTGATGATCCGCGTGATGCTCCCCCGCGCGGGCGCAAGCGGCGGTGCGCCCGCCTGTGCATGCCCCTTGAAAAAGCGCAGGATCATCAGCGCATCAAGCGCCTGGCCGGGTGTGATGAGGGCCGCATCGCCCGTCAGCGGGCCCTGTTCAAGGTCCAGCTCTTGTTTGAGGAAATCCAGATCTTCAGCGTCCTCGCGATGCGCGGTGAGAACCTGTCTTGCCAGCACAAGGCCGGGGAGATTCTGGTTGGGGGTAACGTCGCTCATATGTCGGGTCCTTATCGTGAAACAGCACGCATCCGCTGCCGCCTGCGCGGGCGCAGGACAGGGCAGGGGCGGCAGGTGATTGTGTGGGAAGGGGGGGACGAAAGAGTGCGTCAGGCTTGAGACGGTATCAGCGGGTCGCAAAGGCCAAGATGCTCAAGCGCTTCGATCAGAGTTTCGGCTGGCCGCGCGCGCAGGCGCGGTATCTCGCACAGGCTGATCTTATGCGAGGGGCGCCATTCTGCCGTGAAGCGGACAGCATTCTCTGGCAAGGCGACGAGGGCAAGAATATCAAACTCGCCGGGCTGATAGGGCTTTGTTCCCGTCGGGCCGCGCTGGTAGCCCTTCTTGATGTCGAAGACATAGGCGGGTCCGGTTGCGCGGTGCCGGGCCTTGATCTGCATCCGCAGGCAGCGGTCTGCGGTCCAGATGACACGGTCATAGGCCGAATGCTCCCCAAAGCTCGCATAACGGATACCCAGCCGGGCGAGCGTGCTGTCGACAAGCAATTCAGCAGCAAGCCCCAGTTCTTTCGCATGGGTGCAAATCGTATCGGCATGCAGATGCGGATATTCCATCAGGCTTGCGGGGCCGCGATCCAGTGGAAAAGCAGACGGTTCCGGAGCCGCGAGGCCAAGGGCCAGGCTCATTTGATGGGGCATGACATTACCCTCCAGATGTGAAGATGAGAGGTGCCGGGGCAGGTACCCCGGCATATGTTCTGGATGAAAACCGGCTCAGGCCGGGATCAGATCCGGAACCTCTGCCATGGGCGCATCTGGTGCAGCTGCAAAACCAGGCCCCCCAAACTCCCGCATCCGTGCAAGCGCATCAAACTGGTGAAAGAATGCAATCTGCAGCCTGCGCGCCTGGCGGGCCAGAAGGCCAGTGCCCGGAATGTCAAAGACATCCCGATGCTGCCGCGTCTGCGCATGCAGCAATCCCCGTTCCGCGCTGCTGTCCTTTTGAAACAACGCCACCAGAAGTCCTGCAATCCGGTGCAATCCGCGGTCTTCTTCCCCAGACGCAGGGGCCGCAATCACATCATACGCAGTCTCGATCAGCGCATCGCGCACGGCACCCGCATGCCGGATGTCATCGCCGAACGCGGCACTGCAGACATCAACGCCGGGCTTCTCAAGCCGCGTCTCTGCTGCGGTGAATTTCGCAAAGACTACCAACAATCGATGGAAGGCAATCATGGTGAGAGAAAGAACAGGAGTGTTGAACGCTTTCGCATCATTCGTCTGCATGTTAATCGCAGTATCAGCCATAGGACCTCCAAACAGGTTCTGAGGTTAGGGGCCTGATTGGTGTTGCTGCACCGTCAGGCCCTGTTGCATTTGTTAGCAGATGTAAGTATGGGTATCGACAGTGCTCACGTCAAGAGAAAAATGCTAACAATGTCAGAAAAACGCGAACTTCGCTCCACGCCGCTAGGATTACGGGTAACTCCTTCGCTCAAGTCAGCCCTTGAGTCTGCTGCTAATGACGATCGTAGATCAGTCGCCTCTATGGCGGAAATGATCTTAACAGATTGGTTGGAAGCAAAAGGCTATCTGGAAAAGAACCCAAAATAACGGTCTACTGCAAAGGCCCATTTTGATGGTAAGAAAATGGTAGGTCGCTGTAGAGGGTTCCAGTTCTTGTTGAACCTGCAGCACTCAAAGTTCCGGACGATCAGTATACCTGTTTGCGCGCAATTTTCCGGAATAATGTCTGCGCCTGTTGTTGGCTTGCTGCACGAAGACCTACCATTCCGGAAAATCGCTATTCCGGAAAAGGTAGAGAGCAACGGTTCCGGACAACTGCCGCCCAGTGTTCCCCGAAGCGGCCATTCAGTTCCGGCGCCGCGTATTATCGCAGCCGGCCTCATTGCAGACCCTCTGGCAGGGTGCAGCATGTGTCGGGTGATCGACGTGCAGGGCGGAAAGCGGACTGACGGCAGTGCGGCATTGCGCTTGCAGCATCTGATGAAAGCGGCCGGTCGTGGCGGCACTGGCCTGCAGCGCCGGGCACGCGGTTGGGTGTCAAAGCTGTAAGTGTCGATCGATTGGAGTGATGTGGACACCGAGGCGGATGTTCGGTCGTCGTGATGCGACAGTTGCTATGCGCGCAGGCTGCAAGTCAGGGTGATGATCGGTGGTTTTCGGGGTGATTCGAATCACCTAGCGGTGTTCGTGCTATTCCCCCTATAGTTCAATGGCTAAACTACCGCCTTTTTGGGCTGTTTTTTGGGGTAGCATAATACCTGCGGGCGGAAATCCGCCCGGAGGGGTCAAAATCGGGCGGATTTTCGCCCGACCAAGCGGTCGAAAGTTCGGCAATATCGTTTTATTACAGCCGCTTACAGGATGTGCATTTTTTTGAAGATTTTTGTTGATTTTGCTCAAACTTCTGGCGGACCGTTTTGGCTCAGCGTGCATCCAAACCCGCGATGCGACTGATGTAGCGTGTTTATAAGGAGACTTCCCATGCCAATGCCGGCGTATCTGACCATTGAAGGCGAAACCCAGGGCCTGATCACCCAAGGGGCGACCACATTTGATTCCATCACCAATGAATGGCAAGCAGGCCATGAAGACGAGATCATGGTGCAGGCGTTCTCACATGCGGTGATCACACCGCGCGACCCGCAGTCGGGCTCACCCACGGGCACCCGCATCCACCAGCCCTTTACCTTTACTTGCACGCTGAACAAATCGGTGCCGCTTTTGTACAACGCGCTGGTCACCGGCGAATTGCTCACCAAGGTCGAGCTGAAATGGTACCGCACCCAGGCATCCGAGCAGGTGCATTTCTTCACCACCGCGCTGGAAGAGGCTTTGATCGTCGATATCAATTGCGACATGCCACATTGCAAGGACATGACCTCCAAGGATTACACCCAGCTTGTGCAGGTCAAGATGACCTACCGCAAGATCATGTGGGATCATGTGGTCGCGGGCACATCCGGCTCTGATGACTGGCGCAATCCGATCCAGGCCTGATCCATTAGCCCCGGGGCCACGCGCGGGCATGCAGCCCAACTGCGCGGCCTCGGGGGCACAAAAGTGTCTGTAACGAGTGCCGCCCGATTACACGGGCGGCTGGGTACCCCTTCAGCCCTGTCCGTATTTCAGGCAGGGCTGAAGGATTATCTTACTTAAACCGGCCCCAATCCCTGCCAGATGGGATATTGCGGGCCCGTCTGCATTTGGAAGCGCGCCATGTTCAAACTCGAGATCACAGATGACCGCAGCCCCGAGCGGCGCAAGCCTGATCCGGTGGTCGCGCGTGAGGGGGTGTTCTCTCTGATCGAGCCCGAGGCGTTAAGCCCCGTTGAAGCCGCCCGCCCCGAGACCCTTGCCGTAGCCGCCACCAAACGCAACGCCCGCCCCGCCCGATACTGGCTGCCCGAAGATATCCTTAAATACGTAACCCGCATCTACGCTCGCTTCTCAAACCCGTTGCGCAAGGGCCCGTCTGCGAGGCGCAAATGAAGCGTCTTGTACTTGTGCTATGCGCTTTCGGGGTTGCGAGTGCTGGGCTCCTTTGGGCTTTTGTCCGGCTGGTGCCGATGGAATTCTCGTCTGTTTCAGCACATGATCCGCGCGTTGTCTTTGGCATCACCCGAAACATCCGACATCTGCAGATTGACGGGCAGTGCGGACCAATGCGCTACAGCCGCGCCTTTCTGGAATGCGGCGGCATATGTGGCACGCGGATTTCCCTGCATCTGCCATTGTCATCCGAACCTGATCTTGCCGCGCTTCAGGCTCAAAGCCGCGCTGATGATGTTCATTATTGGTCGGAAGATACGCAAGCCAATTGCGTGCCAAGCCAGATCGACCTGGTATTTGACGCGAGGTTGAGATGAGTGAATTCGCTGACATCGCGCGTGCATGGAACCAATACAATCAGCGCCGAACCTGGGATGGGGTGAATTACGGGCTGATCTACACATGCAATTGTGGCTGGGTTGATCTGGGCCATCTGAACCCCTTCAGCACCCGCCCTGAAATCGGGGCTGCAAATCTATGGCGTGCGATGAACGCCCAAGGACCGGCAGTCATGCGCAATGCTTGCGACCCGACATTGGGTGACAGGGTGATGTACGGTGTGGCGGGCAGCATTCTGCGTGCGCGGCTGGCGCGATGCGCAGATGACCCCTATCTGCGCTTTGCCGATGGGTCGACCGGGTTTCGGGTCCGCTACCGTCAGGATCATGCGGGCTACCCGGGCCGTCCAGGCCGCGAGGGCATTTTTCTGATCAAACATGGCTTGACCCAGACGCGCGCCCGCGCTGTGGCATTGTCGATCTTCATGGATGTCTCGCACCGTTTCGAGAGATTTCAAAGCAGCATTCCGCCGCGCTGGATGACTGATAGCGGCTATTCCCAGGAAGATCTCGTGTCCAATCTGATCGGCTTCTATATAGGCTTGGGGATCCTGTCGAAGTCAGAAGCCATAGCAGCCTGCCATCCGGTCGGCCAGGCGACGGCTGAAGATATCTGGCGCCGACAAGGCGCAGTTGGCAGCCATAAGAACTACAGTTTCAAGCCGCAGCTTCAGGCCACTGCAGTCGATGACACAACCGCTTTGATGTGTCGTGATGATTGTGCCGGTCAGGCGCGCCGCTTGCCCGCCGTGTTTCAGACAATCACGCCCGCGCCCGAAGGCGTGGATTTCCTGCGCCTGTCTGCAGGCAGCGCGATCCAGTTTTAAGGTAGAGGGTATATAATGGGATTATTCGAGCAGCTTTCGGGCCTTGCACAGCGGTTTCTTGATCAGGATCAGGACCTTGCCTTTGGGTTTGAGGCGGCGGCGGGCAGCTTTGTGGTGGTGGGGGTTTGATGCGCGATGTTACGCCGAATTTCTGGCTGGATCAGTCAGATGGGGATGAGGATACGCCCGCGATCCTGCGCAGCACGATGACCGCCATCGATCTGCCCATAGCGGGACGCTACATCGACCAAGTTTGGCAGCTGGGCAACGCGCAGGAATATCTGGCCTTCGTCACCCATGGTGTGTTGCACGAAGAGCAGCTGAGCCTGTTATTGATTGGTGAGAACAGGCTGCAAGAGCAGATTGACATTTCACAGCCCCTCGCCGGGACGCCGCCGAAAATTTCTGCCTCGGTGACACAGGATCATGCGTTGGAATTCCAATTTCCGGCGGACCGTAAATGGCGCCTGAAGGTGCGGGCGCTTCCGGCCTGGCACTGGCCTTTGCAGAGCCCCCTGATTACTCGTCAGCCCAGATGGCGCGGACGGCTAAAATTGACAGCATAGAGGAGATTTCATGAGCTTATTTGAGCAGCTTTCCAGCCTTGCGCAGCGGTTTCTGGATCAGGATCAGGATCTGGCCTTCGGGTTTGAAGCGGCGGCGGGGCGGTTCACGGTTGTGGGGTTCTCGGTGCAAGAGGCGATCAACACGCCCTTCGAGATCGTTGTGGATCTGGCCTCATTGGACCCTGATATCGATCTGGCAGCCCTGCTGGATGCGCCGGCCTGTCTGGGATTGTATAGCAAATACCAGACCCCGCGTCATTTCCACGGGATTGTCACAGATGCCATGCGCGGCGATAGCGGGTACCGGCGCACCTTTTATACGCTGGTGCTGCGCCCGAGCCTGTCGCGGCTCGATCATGGCTCGGATTGGCGCATCTGGCAGGATATGACCGTGCCCGAAGTGGCCGCGCAATTGCTGTCCGAACAGGGCGTCACGGATGTGGATTGGCGGCTGGCTGAGACCTATCTGCCGCGCGAATATCTGACCCAGGCGGGCGAGACCAACCGCGCGTTCCTGGAGCGCATTCTGGCCGAGGAAGGGATTTTCTACGCCTTCGCCCATTCGCCCGACGGCCATAAGCTGATCGTGACCGATGCGCCGCTGGCCATGCCGATGATCGCCGATCCGGTGCTGGCCTATAATGCCAATCCCGGCGGGCAGTCGCGCGGGGTCTGGGTCAGCCGCTTCAGTCAGACCGAGCGGCTGCGCGCCTCGCATTATGCGATGGAGGATTACACGTTCCACAACCCCCCCGCCGGGATGGGCACGCTGGCCGTGGGCGAGCGGCTGGACGGGCTGAAAGGGCGCTACGAGCATTTCGCCTATCCGGGCCGCTACAAAGACCCCGCCAGCGTGGGCAACCGCTTCACCCGCCACAGGATCGAGGCTGAGCGGGTCGATGCCACCACTGGCGCGGGTGAGACGAATTGCCTGCATTTGAACGCAGCCTTCCAGATGACGCTGGCCGCCCATACTGACCCGCGCGCCAATAGCCGCCACCGGCTGCTGGCCGTGTCGCATTCGGGCCAGCAATCCGCCGCGCTGGAAGAAGACGCAGGCGACGCGCCCACGACCTATTCCGCCAGCTTCGTCACCCAGCCCGGACATCTGCCCTATCGCCCCGCAGTGCCGCGCAAACCGGTGGTGGACGGGCCGCAAATGGCCGTGGTCACCGGCCCCCCCGGAGAAGAGATTTATTGTGACAATTTTGGCCGCGTGAAGGTCCAATTCGAATGGAATCGCCACACACCTGCCGACGAGCACTCCAGCTGCTGGATCCGCGTCAGCCAGAACTGGGGCGGAGGCGGCTGGGGCCATATGGCCATCCCGCGCATTGGCCAGGAAGTCATCGTGGATTTCTTCGACGGGGATGCCGACCAACCCATCATCACCGGACGTACCTACAACGCCCGCAACCGCCCTCCTTACAAACTGCCCGAACACAAGACCCGCATGACCATCAAGTCCGACACCCACAAGGGGACAGGGTTCAACGAGCTGCGGTTTGAGGATGAGGCCGGGCGGGAGGAAGTGTTCCTGCATGCGCAGAAGGACAGGAACGAGAAGACCCGTAACAACCACACCGAGCGCATCGACAATAACTGGGTGCAGAGTGTAGGTGCGGAAAAGGTCATAGAGGTCGGAGACAATCACATCGAACGTATCGGTGGAAATGTTTTCATATCTGTCGGCCCTTCCAATCTTGGGCAAATGTTCTCTCGCGGGCTGCAAACCCTGACGGAAGGCATTGGCAAAGTTGCGAGTGCCCTTGGACTGCCCGGTGTGATCAATCCAGGGACGGGCAACTACGCCTTGACCGTGGAAAAAAGCAAGACCGAGGCTGTTGGCGTGTTGTCATCGGAAACTGTGGGCTCGCATAAATACATCAGCGCCGGTCAACAAATCAGCCTGAATGCGGGCACCAATGTGACGGTGACCGCAAATAGAGTGCTGGATCTTTCCGCTCATTCTCTGGTGGCAATCAAGGTGGGGAAATCGGTTTTGACGATGCATAAGGATGGGCGAGTTATCTTGTCGGGGAAATCTTTCAAGATCGATATGGAAGACAAGATAGACGCCAAAGCAGGCGAGATAAGGTTGAACTGATGGCAGACGCGGATGATTTCAAGGAACTGGTGCTGGCAGAGTTCAACCAGATGGGACTGGAGATTGCCAAATTCACGCGCGGTGAACTGGTCACTTCGGGGGCGTGGTATTATAACGAGCAGGCCTCTGACAGCGTGGCGGAGAATCTGGGCACGGCGGTCGAACAAATCGCCGATGGCGTGAGCAGGTTGACTGAGAAGGATAGTCCGGAATGGGAATACTTCATCGAGACCTATGAGGATGTTGGTGAAGATGTGGCGCGACAATATCGAGGTTTTTCGCGCCCCAGATTCGAACGCGCAGTTCGCAGTTTTGGGCGCGCCTGGGGGAAGCTTGGAATTGGCGAGGATCTAGGAAACCAGGCGGCCTTCCAATTCGTCCATATGCATATCACATACAGAACACAGCAAGGTCTGTTGCGGGTGATTGAGAGTGTTTACCAGGATGATTGTTGAGCGACAACCACCTTGGCCGGTAGCGACAACCATCTTGGCCGGTGGCGCTGATCGGAGGGCGGGCTTGCCCGCCTGGAGGTCAGCGCCACCGGCCAAGATGATTTTGGGTTAGGTGCTGGTCGCTGCGGGTTGATAAGCCGGAAGCCTCTACGTTCCAACGGAGGACCCCGGTTGGCCTATCAATCCATCACCGACCAGCAATTGAGATTATACATGACCGACCTCAAAAATCACAGCCAATGCACATCAGCCGCCCGTGCCGGGTTCAGCGAAAGAACCGCTCGGCGATTTGATGCAGATCCAACGCCCCCTTCACAGCGCAAGATTGTTCACGGGCGTACAGTATCCGATCCTCTTGAAGGGTATTGGGAGAATGACATCCTTCCTGTTCTGGAGAACGACAATGCCCTGCAGGCCGTGACGTTGTTGCGTCACCTCCAGGGTCTACATCCTTTGGCTTTTCCAGATGATCGCATCCGCCGAACCCTGGAGCGAAGGGTCCGGCAGTGGCGCGCGCTTAAAGGCCCGGAGCGCGACATCATTTTTCGCCAGACACCAGAGCCAGGCTATATGGCACAGTCCGACTTCACCCATGCAGCCGAGCTGGAAGTGACCATTGCAGGCGCACCATTCCCGCACCTGCTTTATCATTTCGCAATGGTCTATAGCCGCTGGGAACATGTTGGTGTTGTCTTGGGCGGGGAGAGTTTTACGGCCTTGGCCGAGAACCTCCAGCAGGCGTTGTGGGCCTTGGGGGGTGTTCCACAAAACCATCGTACGGATAGTCTTTCAGCCGCATTTCGAAATCTGACGCGTGACGAGTGTGAGGATATTACCAAGCGCTATGAAGCGTTCGTCGGTCATTATGGTATGGATGCCAGTCGCAACAACCGTGGTGAAGCCCATGAGAATGGCGCCGTGGAATCGCAGAACCGTCACTTGAAGAAGGCCATCGCACAGGCACTGATCCTGCGCGGCAGCCGTGATTTTGCATCTGTGGCCGAGTATCGTCGTTTCATTGATATGCTGGTGGCGCGGCGCAATCGACAGCGTATGGAAGCGGTTGAGGTAGAACAGCTGCATCTTAAACCTTTGCCGCCGCGGCGCACCACAGACTATACGGAAGTTATCGTGCCGGTCACAAGAATGGGCGGCTTCAGGGTCAAAAGCATCTTTTACAGCGCGCCGTCACAGCTCATCGGGCAGCGTTTGCGCATCCATCTATATGATGACCGCCTCGACGCATTCTTGGGCAGCACCCTTGTCGCAACGCATCCCCGTGGCCGAGGCCGTAACGATGGCCATCGTGTCCATGTCATCAATTACCACCACGTTATCCATGCCTTGAAGCGCAAACCACAGGCTCTTTGGAGCTCGATCTACCGCGATAGCCTCTTCCCCCGCACCGAATACGCGCAGGCCTGGGAAGTGCTACAGCACAGCCTGCCGCGACGCGACGCCTGCCGCCGCATGGTCGCTCTGCTCTTTATTGCCCACGATCAAGCCTGCGAAGCGGAATTGGCACGTCTTCTTGCTGACGATCTCGGCTCTGGTTTGATACCGGACCCAAAGACGCTCGCGACACAGCTCACCCCTAAACACGCTGCCAAAGGATGTTGTGGTTTCTCATCCGTCGCTGGACAGCTTCGATGCGCTGCTGGAGGTACGCGCATGACCTCCCGGGAGATCGACATCCACACGCTGCCCAGCATGCTGAGCGCCCTGCGCTTACCCAGCTTCCACAAGCTATGGCAGGAAATCGCCACACGAGCCGATACCGAAGGCTGGCCGGCTGCGCGCTTCCTGGCCGTGCTGGCCGAATACGAACTCGCCGAGCGGGACATGCGCCGCATGCGCCGTCATCTGAATGAATCCCAGCTCCCAGCTGGAAAGACTTTGGCAACCTTCGATTTCAAAGCTCTGCCTACCTTACCACGCGCCCGGGTCGAAGCTCTGGCTGCGGGAGATTGGTTGGACGGCGGCGCAAACCTGATCGCCATTGGCAACTCCGGCACGGGCAAGACCCACATTCTCTGTGCCATTGGCCATGCCCTGATCGAAGCAGGCCATAGGGTCTTCTATACCCGGACCAGCGATCTTGTCCAAAGACTGCAAGCCGCACGTCGGGATCTGGTGCTCGAAGCAGCTTTGGCCAAGCTCGACAAATTTGACCTGATCATCCTTGATGACATTACCTATGCCCACAAGGATCAGGCCGAAACCGGGGTGCTCTTCGAACTGATTGCCCGGCGATACGAATATCGCAGCATCGCCATCGCGGCCAATCAGCCGTTCAGTGGATGGGATCAAATCTTTCCCGACAAAGCCATGACCGTCGCGGCCATCGACCGACTTGTCCACCATGCCAGCATTCTTGAGATGAATGCGCAAAGCTTTCGCCAAAGAAGCGCTGCGGCCAACATGAAAATGCAAAACGAAGCCTCAGCGACAACCAAAAACGACAACCAAGAAGAAGGAAAAAACCTGACCTAAAGACAGTAAAAAACACAACCCCGGCGGCCGCTATAACCGGCCAAGGTGGTTGTCGGCACCGGACAAGGTGGTTGACGCGCTACAGATGATGCCGAACTAAAGAAACATGTGGAATATGCCTACGTGTACTCCAATCATGTGCGGTGGTTCTTGGTCGATTTTGCACGCGCTGCGGGCGATGTGCCACCAGATGCAGTGGATGTTTTTGCCAATCTCTACGCGGAAGGGCAGGCCATCAAGAACTGGGGGGCAAGTGTTGAAGACATGGCGATATTGTCCAATCCGGCGCTGATCCCCAGAGGGCCGATCGCAGAGTCGATCGCTGCCTATGAAGCCGGGATTGCGGCGATCGAAGCGCAGATCATCGCAGAGATGCGAAGGATGAATTACGACCTGCCACAGCAGATCACAGACAGGCAAGCCGGCCAACAGGGCTCCAACCCTGTGCGCAGGATCTATAGCATGCTCGCCACGGAGCGTGATCATAGAGCACGCAGGAGGATTGAGGAATCGACCATCCCGCGCCTTGAAGCTGATCTTGCCGAGGCCCAACAGATGCTGGATTATTTAAAAAGGTTGCAACGCGATGTTGACACGATTGAAAATTGATCACCTGCTCAGAGGCCTTGCACTCTCGACATGCCTGTGGGCTGCACCTTCGGCGCATGCGGATACGCCTTTGCGGCTTGATCTGGACCTGAGCTTCGAGGAGAACGTGAACCTGTTCTTTGATGCGCTGGAACGCGGGGATCCGACTGACCCGGATGACCTGTTTTACCTTGCATCCAACCTGGTCTCGCCCGTGCGCGCGCGCGAAATGCATGATGTTGAAATCCCACGCGCATTTCGGTTGCGCACCATCTATGCAGATCAGATCGCACAGCGTTTTGCGGATTATGCTGCAGAGCCAGAGAACAAGAAGCGGGCGATCTATTACAGCTATCACTCCAGATTTGGGGGGGGCAGTCTTTGGGATCGCGACGCAGACGGGCTGTCCGATCAACGCAGCATCTGCCAGATATTCATGCAGGCGATCAATCCGACGTATCAACACGAGGATGAAAGAAGCTGCCTGGTGACCCAGCGGGACCTTGTGATTGCCGAGCTGCCGGAGCTGCCGGAGGAACCTTTTTCAACGCTGTTGCGGGCAGATATTCATGCCTATTTATTTTTTTTAAATGACCACGCCCGTTTCACCGGCCGGATATATACGTATGACCGTGGCAGCGAGCCGCCACCTGACGAATGGTTCGAAAACGTCGCGCCGGAACGTGTCAAAACCGCGTTCGACGTCTGGCGCGCATGGCATTACGACGACAGCTTCTGGTCTTGGCTACGTACGCAACCCATACCGCCAGAGGCTTTGCAAGATGCGATGGCGTTGAGCGACCTGTGTATCTCACTCATGCAGGTGATGGATAAGACACAGCTCTCTGAAACAGCCGATTATATCTGCGGCTTGTTGAATTACGAGATGGATATGGATGTCGCGACGGAGCTGCTGGGGCAAATACCACCGGAGGCATTTGAGGATATTCCGGGGGCGCAACTGATGCATGGCGCGCTTGCAATGTGTTCTGATGTTGAACCGCGCCCTCGCCGATCTTTCCAACCCGAGGAAACCGTATCGCTTGCGCGGGGGCGATGCACAGGTGTTGTATTGCATACACTTGAAAGCAGCCGTCGCTGCCGCCCCCCCTTATCCCTCACGCCGGAAAGTGGCTATTATCTGAGCGAGCTGTTCGCAAGTTGCCGTGTTGCCAACTTGCTCAGCATTGCTGATCGCAACCAGGTCAGCCGAAGAACTGGCCCGCGCCCACCACTGGCGGAGCAACACAACCCGTTCGCCACGCCACCACAGAGGACAGATTGATTCCCGGCATTTCACGCAAGGGCTGTAGGTCATAGCGATGTTGACACGATTGAAAATTGATCACCTGCTCAGAGGCCTTGCACTCTCGACATGCCTGTGGGCTGTGCCTTCGGCGCATGCGGATACGCCTTTGCGGCTTGATCTGGACCTGAGCTTCGAGGAGAACGTGACCCTGTTTTTTGATGCGCTGGAACGCGGGGATCCGACTGACCCGGATGACCTGTTTTACCTTGCATCCAACCTGGTCTCGCCCGTGCGCGCGCGCGAAATGCATGATGTTGAAATCCCACGCGCATTTCGGTTGCGCACCATCTATGCAGATCAGATCGCACAGCGTTTTGCGGATTATGCGGCACAGCCAGAGAACAAGAAGCGGGCGATCTATTACAGCTATCACTCCAGATTTGGGGGGGGCAGTCTTTGGGGTCGCGACGCAGACGGGCTGTCCGATCAACGCAGCATCTGCCAGATATTCATGCAGGCGATCAATCCGACGTATCAACACGAGGATGAAAGAAGCTGCCTGGTGACCCAGCGGGACCTTGTGATTGCCGAGCTGCCGGAACTGCCGGAGGAACCTTTTTCAACGCTGTTGCGGGCAGATATTTACGCGCATTTGTTTTTCTTGAATGGGCATGTGACGCGTGGACGGCCATACCTGCTTCTGGACCGTGGCGAAGCGCCACCACCGGATGAATGGTTCGAACATGTCGCGCCGGAAGAGGTAAGAATAGCGTTTCAGGCATGGTCTGCATGGCATTACGATGACAGCTTTTGGTCCTGGCTGCGTACGCAACCCACACCGCCAGAGGCGTTGCAAGATGCGATGGCGTTGAGTGGTCAATGTATACCACTCATGCAGGTGATGGATAAGACACAGCTCTCTGAAACAGCCGATTATATCTGCGGCTTGTTGAATTACGAGATGGATATAGATGTCGCGAGGGAGCTGCTGGGGCAGATACCACCGGAGGCATTTGAGGATATTCCGGGGGCGCACCGGATGCATGGCGCGCTTGAAATGTGTTCCGATGTTGAACCGCGCCCTCGCCGATCTTTCCACCCCGAGGAAACCGTATCGCTTGCGCGGGGGCGATGCACAGGTGTTGTATTGTATACAATTGGCATCCGACGCTGCCGCCCCCCCTTATCCCTCACGCCGGAAAGTGGCTATTATCTGAGCGAGCTGTTCGCAAGTTGTGAGGTTGCCAACTTGCTCAGCATTGCTGATCGCAACCAGGTCAGCCGAAGAACTGGCCCGCGCCCACCACTGGCGGAGCAACACAACCCGTTCGCCGCGCCACCACAGAGGACAGATTGATGCCCGCCATTTCACGCAAGGGCGATAGTGCATCCGGACATGGTTGCTTTCCGCCAACATCGGCAGTATCTGCAAGCCCGAATGTCTATATCAACGACATCCCAGCCTTGCGGCAGGGGGATGCGGTCGCTGCGCACGGGTGTGGCAAATGCCCCCCACATCCCCGCAGTGTGGCAGGTGGGTCCGCAACTGTGTTTGTCAATGGTCGCCCCGTTGCCAGATTGGGCGATTCTGTAGATTGCGGCGGTGCGATGGCAGCAGCTTCAGGAAATGTCTATGCCGGAGGATAACTTATGTAATCCAATGGCCGGTGTCACCGATTTGGGCGATGGATTGACGGTCGTTGATATTTGGCAGGGATTGCATGCGAATGCGAAAGCCTGGCCGGTGAATCCATACGGTTTGGCCAGTGCAGCCCAGAACCGTACGCTGATTGATGGGACGGATTTAAGTGTATTGCGTGCCCTTGCAGCCTATCCTGGCGCAGGTTGGTCCGCTCTCTGCACCGCAGCTGGCTGGACCTCCTACGGTGCGGTTGCCCTCTCCTGGTGCCAAGGCGCCACATTGCCGCAGGTCCTCGACGCATGGCTCGCATCGGGGTTCTCGCTCAAGCCTCTGCCCGAGTATGAACGCCCTGCACGCCTCCTCAACCCGACGCTTTTGCCCCAGACCCGCAGCCTCTCGGCGCTGGTAGAGGCCGCGCAACCCAATGCCTTTGCGCTCTGCGTCATGATTGCCCATTCCCCCGAGCCGCTGGACTTCGACATGTCACTTGAGACCCTCCAGTCAGTTCCCCAACCCCAGCTCGCAGCTTTCTTCAAGTCACGCATGTTGCAAAAACCCGTCCGAAGCCCTGATGAAGACCAGCTGATCGTGATCTGGACTGCGACGGTAAAGGGCACGGAGTTCGACATATGGGAGGCCGCGTAATGCCCGCAATCGCCCCGCGTTGGAGATGTTCATGACTGCCCCAGGCATGGAAAGAACACGATCACCGAAGGAGGATCAGGCGAGGTCGATGGCCGCGCGATTGCCCGCCTCGGCGACGCCTGCGCCTGCGGCGCGCTAATCACCGAGGGATCATCAGTGGCCGAGCTTGTCGGCAAACCCGTCGCATATGTTGGGTGCAAAACCAGCTGCGGCGGCACAATCACCAGCGGCTCAGATACCGGCGAGGTTCCGGCGTGATGCCAAGCGGGGACAAGACCTCTGCGCCGGGCTCAGTTGCGCGGCTGCTACGATGCTGCGCAATGCACGAGTGACCGGTTCGGGAAAAGCTGCACCGCGGCGCTGTGGTCATCCCGACCGTCAGCAAAGGGCCGGGCACGTCGAGAACCACGACCATGGCGCGCAACTTTGCAAACCCCGCTTCCTGCCAACAGCCGCCGCTCGAGGACGGCATGGCGACTGGCAGCTCTCGTGATTATGCTGCATGCGCAATACCGTAAATTCACAGGCCGCTGTGTCCGCCCCCCCCCAACGTCGATGGCCCGCTTCCTGATTCCAATTATTCATTCAGTTGATGCTCTCTCTCTCAAGCCAACACCATGCTTTTGTCACTTGCGTTCGGCAAGCGAGGAAGCGCGGCGATATTCGCGCAATTTCAAGGTTGAATATTTGCCACAGCCTTCATATCTGTCGCTGAATAATTGCCACGGAATTCGAGGGTGAATAAATGCCACGCGACTTGCATGCAGCACTGAAAGGCTTTGAGCCGGCGACAGAGACGCAAGCCCGGATAAAAGAATATATGCTGGGAAATGTTCATCGGCTCGCAATATTGTCTCTTGATGATATTGCTGATGCAACCGGGACCAGCCAACCCAGTGTCACGCGTGTGATGCGCATGCTGGGGTATCATAATTCCATCGAATATCGCACGGCCGCGTCACTTTTTGTTCCGGGCCGATTGGCTCCGGACGAGGTCAGGCGCGCGGCAGATCTGATCCGGACCGGTGATGATTTGTACGTGTATGCTCCACCAGCCATGGATCAGGCCGTCAAGGATTTGTTCTTGATTGCATTTCCAAAGCCTGCGGATAAAACCCAGCCCCTCAAGCCACAGATCATTGCTCCCCGGACGAAGTTTCGCGTTACACCTCAGCGGTTCAATGAGGGCGATGCCGCCTTGATCCTTGCACTGTCAGAGTTTCCGGCTGGCTATGATTTCGACGCAGAATGTCGGAATGCGGAAGTGCGAAATGTGCCGGTCGTTTTGCTACAAGCTGTCCCTTTTGAAGTCTCAGAGGCCATCAGGGATCGCTGCCATGTACTGTCAATGGGACTCAGCCCAGAAGTGCTCACGCCGCTCGCTGTAATATATCTTGCTGCTGCCGTGGCAGAGATCCGCCATCTTGCACAACAGTCCAACTCTGCAGAGCGTGCAAACCAATAATTGACAAGGGGCTGCGTCAGTCGCTCAGGATCTGTCGACAGCGCAGGGTATCTGCGCGCACTCAGGTGAGGCAAATATTTAGGCTGGCTATGCAAGGCGAGATTGGGCCTGAAATGCGCCGCGTGCAAATGGCAGGTCGGACAGCGACCGCTCCAGATTTTGCCGATCAGGGACTGTCAGTTTCGATCCGGTCGACCTCAATGGATCTCTGGCACGAGACGCGGATGCACGCCGGACATCCGTTGTGCGGCATCAAAGGCCCTCGATCGGGTGAACCGGCTCAACATGTGAAACCCTCGGATCATGGCTCGTCCGGATCAGATCCTACGCCTGACGCCCGCTGGTATCAAATTCGCGCACTGAGCAGGCGTCAAGTGGACGAGGGGGGGGTGCCAGATTTACGGGATCGCCGCCACACATGATCAGGTGAGGGCGGGATGTGAACATGGGGGCAGTTTATGGGGTTAATGAGGGAATGTTTCCGGAACCGGATCGCGCCTGCGTATGCCAGGAGCATCACGCAGATATCAGATCATCGGAAAAATACAGGGAAAATCAATTTAAGATCAGGGGTGTGAAGGGTCCAGCGCGCCGCTGGTCGCAGCGATTATTGCAGGCCGCATGGCCAAAATGATCGCGAGAAGGGGTCAAGGGGGTATCCCCCTTGCGAACGAAGTTTTTGCGGCGCCGGGGTTCCCGGGGCTGCAAAAACAATAGTGAGTAGGCTCCCTGACACTCCGGACATATTTGTGCTGCGTTTTTTCTTGAAGACCGAAGACAATCTCATTTGAACAAGATTATCTCGGGAATTCAACCATGTCTGTCCATCAACGCTTTGACAACCCTGAACCTGTCGCACGCCTCGACTCCGCGCCGATCGTTCTGCGTTTCGCGCAGCTTTTCCCGCGCGACCTGAAGCGCCGCGAAATGCACCGGAAGCGCAAGGGTGGGGATCTCAGCCATATCCGGCACGATCTGACTGGCCTGAACTACCGCTGGGTTGGAGAAGAGGGGTGGATCGATGACTTCCTTCAGACAGTCGAGACGGTCGCCGGAGAGAACCTGCGAAACGAAATAGAAGCTCGGGAAGGAAAGCGGCGCTGGGCGGAGGTTGAGCGCGTCAAGCTGCGCGGGTTGGTTGATCCCTGGAAGTTCACGAAGAAAGGCCCTCTCCGCGAGGGAATCCTGACAGTGAACAAGGACTGGTTCGGCGGGACAGGGATTGAAGAGTGGGACCCGGAGCGCGTAGCAGAGTTCATGGATCGTGTCCTTGAATTCTTGCGTAAGAACTTTCCGGGCGATCAACTGCTTGAGGTGGAAACGGACGTTGATGAAGAATCGTTTCATGTTCATTTTGTCGTGGCGGCCTGGATCGAGAAATTCAGCCAGAACAGGGGGCGCCAGGTCCTGCTTCAGCCCTCGGTCAACCCGTTGATCGAGCGGTATGAGCATGCCCAGGACGTGGCTGGCGAGGCCTTTCTGGATCTGGGCATCCATCGCGGAGAGCGCCGCGCCGCCGCGGCCCGCGAGGCCAGAGCTGCAGGACTGGAGGCGCCATCGCCTCGTATGCATGTGACGCCTTCGAAATGGCGTGAGACGCAGCGCGTCAAGGCACTGGCGGATCGTGATCGAATCCGGGAGAAAACCCGGGCCGAGGCTGCGCAGCTCCGGGCCGATGCCAGGCTGACCGCGAAAGCGACGGTGAAGAAATCACGTAAACGCGCGATCAAAGAGGCGCAGGCACGGAAAGAACAGGCCGATCAGATCTTGGTTGAGGCGAACATTGCGCTCAAGCGCGGGCACCTCGCAGAGGCATTCCGGTGCGTTCGCATCAAAAGCCTGGCTGAGAAAACCGCTGAACTGGAGCAACGCCGCTCCGAAGAAGCAGCCCGGATCCGGGAGATGGAGGCGCGGGCCCAAGTGTTGCATCGGGAGAATGCGCAGGCCGAGGCGCGCGCGGCGGCTGCGCGGGGGGCGCAGGCCGATGCTGAAGCTGCGCGCATTGCGGAAGAGCGTAGGGCGAAAGATGCCGCGCGCACGGCTGAAGCGCATGAGGCGAGGGCTACCGAGGCGGTCGCGCGTGTGGATGCTGTCCGGGATGGGCTGGTCGCGCTGAGCGAGGGTGTTAAGGCGCGTACTTTGCGGGAAGATGACGCTGACGATTTGGAGCGGATGGCCGCGCCCCTCCGGGCTGCACATCCGGAGATCGCCCCCGCTGTGGCCGCTGCGCATTCCTTTCTTGGTTCGATCAATTCGATCCAGCGGGATACTGCTGCTTTGGCACGATCTACCCTTGCAGAGCGGGCCGAGGCCATGGCGGAAATTGCGCAGGAACGCTCGGTCGCGCGTGCGGATATTGCCGATCAGCGTGCGGAACTCGCGCGGGCAAAGACTGCGCTCGCCGAGAAAGAGGCCGAGGTGCAGGGCAAATGGGTCGCAGCCGACCGCCTGCTGCAGGTGCTTCAGCCTTTGATCGAAAAGATGACCTCATGGCTGCGCCGTGCGGGATTGTCAGCAGACCTCGCCGAGGAGGGGAAAGCCATCCTGCGCGAGACTCATAAGGCGATCTCGACATCGAAGCCGGAGCCGAAACCGGAGGAAGAGGGGCCGGAGATGTGAGTATTCGTCTTAATAAAGCTGATTTTGGCGCACAGACCGCACAGGGGGACGCACTTTATGGATGCGGCGCAGCTGCTGGCCTATTGCATTCTCGGGTATGATAATTTGCTGACCGCAACAGTCCCGCGGAGGCTGGGTGCGCTGATCAACGCGTAGAGGCCGCGCTGGAGGTGGGAGACAGTCTGGGCGCGAAACTGATCCTGCTGACCCGTCATGCCGGGCTGATTTCCCCGGAGGTTCCGGGTCGGGCAAGAATGCATCAGATATCCTGCTGGCCATCGATGCGATGGACCTTGTGCATGCGAAAGGGGCAATGCGCTTCATCATCGCGTCTTCCGACGGTGATTTCACTCATCTTGCAGTGTGGTTGCGTGAACTCGGTGCAAAGGTGATCGGGGTTGCATCGGTGGCACAACTCGCGCTGCGCCAGAATCACCATCTCCGAAAATGCATCCGCGCTCATGCCGCCCTCAATCGGCCAGCAGGGCCGCGCTCCAGTTCTGTTTGTTGACATCTTTCGGGCGAACCCGATTATGAGGGGACAACTCTTGGGGTAACAAGGTCAATCACTTCGTAAGATCCGGGGGCATTCCTGACATGATCATGAAGGTTTCTCCGGCCTGAGCCTGTCGCATAATTCACTTATTGCGAGGGACTATTTTATGGGTCTATAGTGCAAGGGAGGGTCAGGAAGGGAACAAGGTGGCAGGCAAGAAGGCGAAGCAGTTGAACTGGAGCGCTGAGCAGCGCAACGCATTCATCGAGTTCCGGGTGTTCTGGCATGGTCGGATAAACCGCGCTGATCTGATGGACACTTTCGGCATTTCGCTGCAGCAGGCATCGCTGGACCTGACGCGCTACTCCGAGCGTTGGAAACGCAACCTCGCTTACGACAAGCGCCAGCGCGCTTATGTGCGCGGCAAGGCGTTCAAGCCGCGCTTCATGACCCCCAGCGCTGAGGAATATTTCGCGCAATTGCGCGCGGTTGATCAGGGCCTTGTCTCGCGTGATCAGAGCTGGATCAGCGTGTTTCCCACCTTCGCGGCGACGCCGATACCTGCGCGCGGTGTCGCAGCTGAGACCCTTCGCGATGTTCTGGCCGCGATCCATGCGCCAGCAGCGCTTGAAATCACCTACCAGTCCATGTCGCGCCCCGAACCCAGCCTGCGCCGGATCGAGCCGCATGCGTTGGCTTTCGACGGGTTTCGCTGGCACGCCCGGGCGTTCTGCCAGAATGACCACGTATTCAAGGATTTCCTGCTGTCGCGCATCGTCGAGATTGGTGCTCATGGTCCAGCCACTGCTGATTTGCGCGCGGACACAGACTGGCACAATGAAGCGGACCTCGAGATCGGCCCACATCCTGATCTCTCGCCAACCCAGCGCCGCGCGATCGAGATGGATTATGGGATGGAAGAGGGCAGGGCGCAGATCCGGGTGCGACAGGCGCTTTTGTTTTATGCGCTCAAGCGCCTGGGGCTTGATACGGATCCGGCTGCAAGGCGGCCGCAGGATCAGCAGATTGTGTTATTGGCGCAGTCAGAGGTGCCATCAATGCGACCACCAGATTAACCAGCGTGGTTCCGATGAAATCAACACCTCTTTTCAACAGGTCGCACCATGTCATTTTTTGAAAAACCCATTCTGAACTCCCCATACCTGATGCCAGTGCGTCACTGGGAGATGGATGATGAGGGGCGGCCGACGGATCGCGTAATCGAGAGTAGGCGGCGTTCTGAGTTGATATCTGCCATGCCGCAGGCCAAGAGCAAGAAATCCGGCGGCACTCAATCCGAGATGGAACTGAGCGCGAAGGGTCTTGAGGGGCTGGGCGTCGAGTTCAATGTCACAGAATTCGTCAATGAAATCCGGCGTGAGGTCGATGTCTGGCGTCTGCTCCCCAATCCCAGCCAATGGCAGGTTTCGCCTGTCACGCAGCGGCTTCTGACGCATTGGCGTGCCTTGCAGGTTGATGAAAGTCAGACAATCCGGCCATTTTTCTGCCAGTTGGAGGCGGTCGAGATCGCAATCTGGCTTGCAGAGGTTGCGCCGAAACTTGCGCGCGGCAAGCGGTTTCGGGAGCGGCTGGAAGCTGCCAATAACAGCGCGAATCCCGATCTGTTCCGTATCGCCCTGAAGCTGGCGACGGGTGCAGGCAAGACCACTGTCATGGCCATGCTGATTGCGTGGCAGGTGCTGAACGCTGTGCGTGCGTCGAACTCGAAGAATTTCACGCGCGGATTCCTGATTGTCACGCCCGGCATCACGATCAAGGATCGTTTGCGGGTGTTGCTGCCGAATGATGCCGACAATTATTACCGCCGCCTCAGCTTGGTGCCAGGCGACCTGATGCAGGACATGCAGCGCGCCAAGATCGTGCTTACCAACTACCATGCGTTCAAGCTCCGCGAGAAAACCCAGATCGCCAAAGGAACGCGCGCGGCGCTGGAGGGGCATGGTGACAGTGTCGTGACGCTGGAGACCGAAGGCCAGATGATCCAGCGCGTGATGTCCGAACTGTCAGGCTTGGGCAAGATCGTGGTCATCAATGACGAAGCGCATCATCAAGACCGACAGGCGGGATGCCGAAGGGATCGCGCGGCTTTTGCAGATGGGCTGGTTCCGGCAGGTCCACTGCAAGTCGATATTGGCGCAGGAAATGCGCGCGCTGTTGTCCGCGCGCAAGGCGATCCAGCAAGCCATCATCAACCTCGAGCTGTCGATCCGTGGCGTGCTGCGCAATTTCGGGCTGAAGATGGGACGTATAGCCAAGGGGCGCTTCGAGGACCGGGTGCGGGAGCTGGCTGATGGCAATGCCATGCTACAAGCCGCCGCGAATCCGATCCTGACGGCGCGCAGGGCGCTGCGCACAGAATTGGCGGATCTGGAGAAGCTCTCGCGCAACCATGCCAAATCCGATCCGGTGTGTCGCCAGTTCATGAGCATGCCTGGCGTGGGGGCGATTGTGGCGCTGACGGTCAAGTCGGCTATCGATGATCCCAATCGCTTCTCATCCTCGAAGGACGTCGGCCCGTGGGCAGGCTTAACCCCAAGGCGCAAGCAATCCGGGGAACGCGACATCGTGGGCGCCATCTCACGAGCCGGCGATGTAGGGCTACGCACCGTGCTCTACCAGGCTGTCTTGGTAATGCTGAACCTAGGTCGCCCCAGCTGGCTGACGGCATGGGCGTGGAATGTCGCCAAGCGACGCGGCAAGAGGCGTGCGACTGTTGCGCTGGCGCGTCGCATCGGGGTGATCCTGCATCGCATGTGGCAAGACGGCACCGAATTCCGCTTCAAGCGTATCGAGACAGCGGCCGCGTGAGCGTCAAAAGCCACCGATAACACGTAAACTGCAAGAAGGAGGATCGGGCCGCGCCGATACGCGGCGGCTCACCGAGGTCCCGACCGGGACGCGGTCCCCGATGATGCCGTTATCCGTCTCGCTGCCAGACACGTATGGTCTGAGCGCGTGAATAAGATAGGCACTCGGGATCCGCATTTGGTCCAGGCATGATGTGGCAGCCATCGCGCTGACTACGGACGGAAGCATCATCCCGGTATGGGCAGCCCCTTGGCAACATACGCAAAAAGCGGCACTGAACGGAAAACACCAAGTGAGTGGCGGGCAGACCAGATCCGGTGCGTTCGGCCCGGAGCCCGTATATATCGGAGCGCCGAACGCACCTCGCGTCGTCACCACGCCAAACCGTAGGTGACTGATTTATCGACTGGCAAATCGCTTGACAGACAACGCCCCATTACGGAAGGCGGGTTAAGGTGACGGCAAAACACCTGCATAGAGCGCGAGGCCGGTCACGAAAACGGATGCCACGGTGAAAAGTTGAAAGAGAGCGAAACGTTCCTTCCAACCGGTGCCTTCGCCGGCGCTCTGATTGCCGCGATTCGACCATTTCTGTTTTGACAGGTGAAAGATCATGTAGATCTTCACACCCGCGTTGATGAATTGGTTGAAATACAGGATGAAGGGCCAGGTCAGATCAGGCTTGCGGGCGTAGGTGTAGAGCACGGTTGACAGAACCAGCCGCGACGCCACCAACCAGATCAGAACATTCCAGAAATAAATTGGGTCTATCATCGTGGCAAAGACTGCAAGCAAGGGGCTGACCATCATCGTCCACATGGCGATCCTCTGATCGACGATGCACCACCAGATGAAGAACGGCATCGCACGGGGTCCGAGTGCTATCGCACGCGCGCCATTGCGAAGCATATTGCCCGACCAGCGGCGGAAGTTCTGCACCATCCGCTCCATCCCCGACCCCTTGATGACCTCGATCGTGTAGACTGTGGCGTCGGGCACATAGGTCATCTTTGCGCGCTTCGAAAGCAGATGGTACCATGTCGATTTGTCGTCGCCTGACAGAAAGCGGAACCGGCCCCAAAGCCAGTGATCCAGATGGTCGGCCTCGATCGTGCGGATGAATTTCTCGTCAACGATGTAGCGGGCACGAAAGACACTCATGCGGCCCGTCAGGGTCAGCACACGACCGGCAAGGGCATGGCTCTGCATTGCAAGCCGTCGCTGGGCGAAGCGCATTTCCAGCCACGCCCCGATCCAGCGCGGGCCATAGCACATGACTTCTTCATCCGTGGTCAGCGCCTGCAGCTCTGGGTCGGCGCCGAACATTGACAGGGTCTTTTCCATCACATCGCCGCCATAGACGGCGTCGCCGTCCATGAAGATCACCAGATCGTCCGGATCTACCCCTCGCCGCGACATGCCGCGCAGGATCAGGCCGATGGCCATGCGCTTGCCGGGCTGGTTCTGGCGCACGAAGGTCAGGTCCATCAGGCCCGCTGGCAGGTCTGCGCCGTGGGTTTCCACATAGTCGCGTATGACCAGTTCGTCATAGGCCGAGCCCGTCCCGATCCAAAGAGAGGTGGGGATACCTTCGCGGCGCACCTGGCTGAGGATCGAGCCGATGACGGCGCGGGTGATCGCCGGTTCCTCGTAATAGGTTGTCATCTGGATGTGCAGTCGGCGCGGGCGCCAGCCTGACGCCCAGAGCGCCTGCGCCCG
Organism: Roseinatronobacter monicus; assembly: GCF_006716865.1. Classification (NCBI taxonomy): domain Bacteria; kingdom Pseudomonadati; phylum Pseudomonadota; class Alphaproteobacteria; order Rhodobacterales; family Paracoccaceae; genus Roseinatronobacter; species Roseinatronobacter monicus. Next base: position 49,895 of record NZ_VFPT01000001.1, read on the forward strand.
GCGCCGCATCGGCGGCCAGGTTATGCGGCGATAGATTTCGGCGCGCACCGCGTGGGTGAACCACCATCCGAAGCGCCAGAATCCCAGCGTGCCAAGGGTGATCGTGATGCTGAGCAAGTCCGGCTTGAAAAACCGGTTGGGCATCAGGACCGCCACCCCGAGGATCAAGCCCCAGAGGGCTGCGTAGTTCACAAGGAAGGCTGGCGTCCATTTGGCCAGCCCGTGCGGCGCGGGGCCGCCAAGTTCGCGCAGCCACGCGGTCAGATGCTTTGCAAAGGCGTAGTCGCCATGTGGGGCGTCCATATCAGCCCCCTGTTCCGAACCAGCGCGCCAGAAGTCCACGTTTCACGACCACCTCCGTCGGCGCATTGAAGCGCAGTCTCGCGCGGGTTTCATCTGCATCCAGCCCTACCGCCTCGATGGTCACAATGAGGCCGAAACGATCCGGCTCGGCGGGGTTCGCACCGGCCTCTACCGTGGTGACGCGACCGGTGATCCGGGTTTCCGGATCGCGTTCTGGCAGCCTGATCTCGGCCCGCATGCCCGGCCTGACCGAACCGCCCCTCCGATCGTCAAGCCACCCCCGAATGACCCTCGGCGCATACGTCTCGTAGATCGCGAGCGTATCACCCATGCGCATATACTGGCCATCTGCCGCTAACCATTCGGCGACAAGACCCCCGGTCGGGGACGTTATCTGCATTGAAGTGCGCTGCTGACGCAGGGTGCGCATCTCCGAGACTGCACGGGCCAGATCGGTCTCGAAGCCGCGCAGTTCCTGTTCCAACCTTGTCCGCTGATCGTTGTAGTCGCCCGGGCGGATCGAAATACCGGCATCGAAACGTGCCATGGCGGCATCGGAGTAAAGCCTTCCGAGCGTCTCGCGAACCGCCTCACGCATGGATAAGTGAAGGGTGAGGCGCTCTCGCCCCTCGGTGATGCGGGCGTCCAGCACGTCAATCCGGGATTGGACATCTTCCAGCGCAGCCTCGACCTCGGGATCCTGCAGGCGGGCCAGTATCGTGCCCTCGGCAACGTGCCTTTGGGCAGAAGCGGCCCTTTGCAGATAGCCTTCGCGAGGGGCGCGCAAGTCCTGCCGCTCGGCATAAACCCGTGCATGTGACAGGGGGATGCCCTCGATGCGGGACCAGGCAAACGATCCCAAGAAGCCAACGAGAAGGCAGAAAAGCCCGACATACCAAATGATATTGAACATGACACGCAGCAGCCTGGGTTTGGCCAGCGCCTGGCCCGCGGCCTGTTCCTGCGCCGTCTCGCCCATCGGAATTAAGTCGACAGGGGTGTCCAGTGCGGTGATCATCTCTCCCGTCGTGGCCATCTTTCCGGTGAGGAGGTTCTGATAGAACAGCCCCAATGCCTCGCGTTGGCGGCCGGTGAGGTGCTTGAACAACCACGGGCCGTCATCGTCCACAGCCTCGAGCGCAACTGGGAAACCCACGTCGATGCCCTGAAACGGGATTTCCATCCTGGCACCGGCCAGATCATGTCCGGCAAGGACCGCGTCAGAGATGCCGCCGAGCCACCAGTTGCGCGCCACCAGCCTGGTGCCGTCGGCCAGCGCCAAGATCAGCGGGGCAATGACATGCGGCTCTGTCTCGGGCGCGGGACGCTCATGCGCGATATGAACACCACCAAGCGCATCCGTGGCCGGAACGCTGTCGGGCCCTTTGGCCGCGTCCTGGCCGCCGTTCTGGCGATGCTGCTGGCGTGTCATCGGGCCGTTTCTCCTGATTTTCTCTCACTGAGGTTCTATCAGGTGTCCGATAAACATGCTGCGCCGCAGAGGGATGCGTGCTGGAGGGGACGGATCGGGCAACCAATCCCAAAGGATAGGTTAGCCCTCGATCAGCGCCTTGATTTGCGCGATATGCAGCTTGAGTGCATTGGCATTTCCGCGCCTTTCGACATTGAGGCGGAGCAATGGTTCGGTGTTGGACATGCGCAGGTTCAACCGCCAGTCGGCGAAACTGAGCGATAGCCCGTCAAGCCGATCGACCTCCTCGGCATCAGCGACAAGAGCGTTCTCGACGCGTCGCATCGCGGCTGCGGGGTCTGTAACGCGGAAGTTGATCTCACCCGAGGAGGGAAAAGACACGCGCGCTGCTGTCACCAGATCAGCAAGGCTGCGCCCCGTGCGCCCGATCAGTTCGGCGATCATGAGCCAGGGAATCATTCCGCTGTCGCAGGCCATGAAATCGCGAAAGTAGTGATGCGCGCTCATCTCGCCACCGTAAACCGCACCGGTATCGCGCAGCGCCTGCTTCAGAAAAGCGTGACCGGTGCGCGACACCTGCGCCTTTCCACCGCTTTGCGAGATCACGTCCAGAGTATTCCAGACCACGCGCGGGTCATGAATGATGGTTGTACCCGGTTCCTTTGCCAAAAAGATATGCGCCAGAAGGCCAACGACGTATTCCCCTGGCACGAAGTTCCCTTCGTGATCGAACAGAAAGCACCGGTCGAAATCACCATCCCAAGCAACACCGAAATCCGCCTTATGGGCGACCACGGCATTTGCCGTAACTGGCTGGTTCTCTGGCAAAAGAGGGTTGGGTATTCCATTGGGAAACTGGCCGTCGGGCGCATGGTGCAAGCGTATGAAATCGAAAGGTGCGCTGCGCGCGTTCAGGTCTTCGGCGATCGCGTCAAATGTCGGACCTGCCGCACCGTTGCCGGCATTGACCACAATCTTAAGCGGGCGCAGTGCGGCAATATCGACGAACGACAAAACCCGTTCGACATAGGCGGACCTTGTATCCTTGGCGACGATCACGTGTCCTCCAGAGCGTAGCGTGGCGAAGGCTCCGGTTTCCGCCAGATGCCGGATCGCTCTCATGTCAGTGTCGGGATCCAGCGGTGCAGAGCCGCGCCCGACCATCTTCATGCCATTGTAGTCCATCGGATTGTGAGAGGCGGTGACCTCAATCCCCCCGCATGCATCGAAATGGCTGGTGGCAAAGTACATTTCTTCCGTGCCGCACAGCCCCAGGTCGACCACTTCCACGCCTGCTTCGAGCAACCCCTCGATCACCGCCGCCTGCAATGCACAGGACGATGCTCGACAATCACGCCCCACAACAACCCGGCGCGCAGCCAGAACCCCGACAAAGGCCCTCCCGACCCGTCGGGCAATGCCATCGTTCAACTCGTCGCCAAGGCGTCCACGAATGTCGTAAGCTTTGAAGCAATGCATGGGAATAAATGATTGGGGATCATGAAGGGTCATGTCGTTTTTCCGTTGGTATGGTTTTGATAACTCTTGGTGCCTGAAATCGATGCATTGGCACAGACCCGCAGCAGGACGTCGAACCGCTCTATCGGATTGGTCGAACTATCCGGACGGATGGGCGCTTGTCCCGACGCACCAACGGTCCATCCTGCCGCGCACTCGCGATGTTGCCGTGTCCCATGCGAGGGTGAGTGCAGATCGACACTCAGCCCCGAAAGGCGACAACCATGACCCAGATTACACCAGTGCTTCTGTGCGGCGGATCCGGAACCCGCCTCTGGCCCGTCTCACGCAAGGCCATGCCAAAACAATTCACCCGACTTCTCGGTCAAGACACGCTCTATCAAGCCGCGCTGACGCGCCTGTCAGGACCTGGATGGGAGGCGCCCATGGTCGTAACGTCCGAGGCCTATCTCGGTATGGCGTGCGATCAGGCCGTGGCGGCGGGTGTCGTGCCAGCGGATATTCTGGTGGAGCCGAGTGCGCGAAACACGGCACCCGCCATTCTTGCCGCAGCGCTGCATTTGGCCGCAACAGACCCTGACGCATTGCTGCTCATCGCACCGTCCGATCATGCGATCCCCGATGCACGCGCCTTTCGTGATGCCGTTATGGTCGGGGCGGGCCCGGCCCGCAACGGACAGATCGTCACCTTCGGCATATGTCCGACGCGTGCGGAAACCGGCTATGGGTGGCTGGAAATGACGGAGGTGCCGGATGATTTCGCACCGCGCCCGATGTCGCTTGCAGGATTTGTTGAAAAGCCCCATGCGGCGCGAGCGGAACAGATGCTGGCCGCTGGCCGTTATCTGTGGAACGCCGGTATTTTCCTCGCGTCAGCCCAAACACTGATCACCGCCTTTGAAACACATGCGCGCGGCCTGATGTTGCCCGTGCGCTGTGCATTGGCTGATGCGACGCATCGGCACGGCATTGTGCGGCTCGCATCCGGCCCTTGGGCGCGGGCAGAGGATATCTCTGTCGATTATGCGGTGATGGAGCGGGCGGATAACCTCTGTGTTGTCCCGTTTTCCGCAGGATGGTCGGATCTGGGTGATTGGAATGCGATTTGGCGTGAAGGCAGCAGCGATGAAAGCGGAGTTATCATCGATGGGGATGTGACAGCCATCGACTGTCACGACAGCCTGCTGCGCAGTGAAGTGAGCGGCCTGGAACTCGTGGGCGTAGGCCTGACCGATATCGTCGCTGTGGCAATGGGCGACACGGTGCTGATCGCGCACCGCGACCGAGCGCAGGATGTGAAGGAGGCAGTCGCACGCCTCAAGGCACGTGAGGCTGCACAGGCCGAGGGGTTTGTCACAGATGCAGATCAATGGTCGCGGACCGAAGCCGAGGGGATGCAGTATGCCAGCCGCTGCGTCCAGATCACGCAGAGCACAGAGAAGACCGTGCCAGCCTCGGCGCCTGAGACGCGCTGGACCGTGCTTGCTGGCCGGGCTTTCGTTTCGTTCCCCAATGAGGTCGTGGCGCTAACGAAAGGCACCAGCGTCTCGCGTCAGCAGGGCGTTGCGGCGCAGATACGCAATCCCGACAATGCGCCGTTGGTTTTGCTGGAGGTGCAAGAACACCGTTTGACACAAAAGGTGGCCGAACATCCGACACCCTTTGCCATCGCTGCCGAGTAGCGGGGGATCAATTTCGCTGAGCACAAACAGGTCTGTGCCATCTTGCCGTGTTGTCCGGACCTATCCTTTAGGATTGGTTTCCTGTCCGGCTGCGCGCTGGTCGTGGCCGGTTGTATTGCTATATTCTGTGAAAAACAGGAGAGGTATATGTTCATCAAGACAGCCCAGTCGCGCGGAGACTCGGCTAAAGACGCCATCGCCGAGATTGCAGACGGTCTGGGCGTGATCAATCGTGGCGCGCCCGACTTTGTAGCGCTGCATTTCGGGGTCGGCACCCCAGCTGACGCCCTGCAGGTATTGGCCAAGGCGCGCCTTGGTTGTGACGCGCTGCATGGTGGATCATCTTGCCTCGGGATCATGACGCAGGACGGTTTGAACATCGACAGTGGCGGCGGTGTCGCCGGGCTGGCTGTCTGGGATGCCGATGGCAGCTATGGTACGGGCTCAGCCGATTTGGGTGAGGATGCCCGTGCGGCTGCAACCCGCGCGACCCAGGCCGCGCTGGCCTCTGCCGACCGGCTTGGCGAGGTGCCAGAGATGGTCTGGCTGACGGTCGCGCCTGGCCGCGAGGAACAGGTGTTGGAAGGCGTGCGCGCTGTGGTCGGGCTGGACACGCTCATTGTCGGCGGAAGTGCAGCCGATAATGACGTGAGCGGTGCCTGGGCCCAATTCGGGCCCGAAGGCGTTCATGGTGATGGCGTCGTGGTGTCGGTCCTGTTCCCGTCTCGTCCGATCACCTCATTTTATCAAAGTGGTTATGCCCCTACCGGCAAGAGCGGTCTCGTCACCGCCATCAAAGGCCGCCGGTTGATCGAGATCGACGGCGCGCCCGCGTCCGCCGTTTATCACCGCTGGACCGATGGTGCCGTCCCGATGGTCACCGACGCGCCGGTCTCGATCCTGTCGGATGCAACACTCTGGCCGCTTGGGCGGGTCACCCGTGAGGTGGCCGGGGTGCCGTTTCACCTGCTGGCCCATCCTGCGGTGGCAAACCCGGACGGATCGCTCGACCTTTTCGCGGATTTGAGCGAGGGAGATCGGATCTGGCAGATGCAGGGCACGTCCGACAGTTTGGTCGCACGCGCTGGCCGGATCGCGGGGCAGGCCCGCAACAATGCCCGAACGGATATTTCAGGCGCTTTTGTCGTCTATTGCGGCGGTTGCATGCTGGCAGTGAAGAACCGGATGGAGGACGTTTGTGCAGGCGTGAACACTGCACTTGGCGATGCGCCATGGATCGGGGTATTCACATTCGGAGAGCAGGGTGTCCCAACGGGCGGCGTGGCGGAACACGGCAACCTTATGATCTCCTGCACAGTCATCGCGAGGTAGGGTATGAAAGGCATCATGTTCACCGAACTTCTGGCCATGGCCGAGGACAGCTTTGGTGAAGAGGCAGTTGATCGCGTTATTGAGGCGCTAGATCTGCCGTCGGGCGGAGCCTATACATCGGTCGGCAACTATCCCTGCGAAGAGTTGTTTAACCTGATTGGTGGCTTTTCTGCGAATAGCGGACTGTCTGCGGCTGCTTTGCAGCGGCTGTTTGGTCATTGGATGATGCAAAGCTTCGCCCGCCACTATCCGCAGTTCTTCGAAGGTCGAGAGGGCAGTCTGGACATGCTCGAGGCAATAGAAGACGACATCCATGTCGAGGTGCGAAAGCTTTATCCCGATGCCGATCTGCCGACGTTTAACACGCGGCGTGATGGTCCTGGTAGACTTGACATGACCTATCGCTCACCGCGTGCCTTGGCCGAGTTCTGTCATGGGTTGATAGAATCCTGCACCGATCACTTCGGCGAATCCGCCTGCGTTTCCCGGCGCGACCGGTCAGAGGACGGGCGCACAGTGGCGACCTTTCGCATCCACATTCGTCGCGATGCATGACGGAAGATGGGCCAAAAGCAGTGGTTTCGCGCGCGCGGTTTGATCGCGAACGTCGCGCCCGGCAAGAGGCCGAAAGCCTGCTCGAAGACAAGGCAAGGGAACTCTACACCGCCAACAGGCGGTTGATGCGCGAGAGCGAAGCGGTTCGCGCCGCCCTTGCGGAAACCGAAGAACTTAGGGCAAGGGAAGCTGCCGCCCTGCGGCAACAGTCCATCCTGTCAGAGGCTATGGCGGTGTTTTCGGGCAAAACAAGCGCGGCAGAAGCGTTACAGGATTTTTTGAATACCTTGCAACGTGCCTTTGGCGTTTTTGATGCCTGTTACTTGCAGGCTTCGGGGTCGGAGGTGCGCATCACGGCCTCGGCGCGACCTGAACATATCGGTCTGGGGCTGCCGGTCCCCAACAGTCTGATTGTGCGACCGCGGCGCCTAAGCACGCTTCAATTGATCGCCCCGGGCAAGGTGTTTCCCGGCCGCATCACGGACTACGCCTCGACGATTATTGTGCCTCTTAATATCTCAGGCGAGGCCGCTGGAGCGCTTTTGCTGGGGTGTCTCCAAACGGGGAGCTTCACGGCCACAGACCTGCGGCTGCTGAAGCGGCTGGCCGGGCTTGCTGCGCAATCCCTCACCGCTCTCCGCGATACCCGGCGCAACGCTCTTCTGGTGTCCTTGATCGAGGGGCGGCCGATTAGCGGTGAAGGAGGTGTTCTCGATGCGCCGCTCGAAGCGGTTCAGCAGGCGTTTGCGCGTCTGACCAACATGCAGGGCATGGCTGTCGGCATCCTCGACGACCTTCTGGGCGCATCCCTTGACGAGATCGATGCGGCCATCGAGAGATCTCTGGCCGCTCTGGGCAACGCCACGAATACCGACCGGGCGTATGTGTTTCGGCTGCGCGAGGATGCGCCGCTGATCGACAGCAGCCACGAATGGTGTGTCTCGGGCATCGCCGCGATGCGCGATCAGCTTCAGGAAATTCCGTCTGACATGATTTCTCATTGGCGCGAGACCTTCGATGCCGGACGCGATGTGGTGATCCCCGATGTAGGCGCGCTGTCGGATGCTACGCCAGGAAAGGAGATTCTTGTAGAACAGGGTATGGTTTCGCTATTGGCCGTGCCAATGGTGGAATACGGGGTGTTCCGAGGTTTTGTGGGCTATGGCGCGGTGCGCGCGCAGCGCACATTCCTGCCCGGCGAGGTCCATCTCATTCGCTCTGTGGCCAAGGTGATCGGCTCGCTTCTTGTGCGCCGGGAACAGAGAGTACAGATCGAGCGGCTGTCTGAAATTGCGCGGCGCACCTCGAACCTTGTTGTGATTGCGGGCGCCGACCGGTGCATCACCTGGGTGAATGAAGCCTTTGAGCGGACAACCGGTTGGGCCCTAGACGAAATCAAGGGGCAAAATGCGGGCGGCTTCCTGCAATGCGAAGAGACGGCTCCCGAAGCCATCGCCGCCTTGCGTCAGGCGCTGGATCAGGCGAAGCCAGTGCAGGCAGAGATTCTCAATCGTGCTCGTGATGGTCGTTCGTACTGGGTTGATCTGGATATTCAGCCTCTGAAGGATACCTTCGGTGCGCTTAATGGGTTCATGGCCGTAGGAATGGATGTGACAGAGCGCCGCCAACAAGCCGATGCATTACGCGCCGCCGCCGATGATGCGGCCCGCGCGCGGGCTACGCTCGAAGCGGCGGTTGACGCATTGCAGGACGGATTCGTTCTATTCGATGCTGATGACAGGTTGGTCATATGCAATCAGCGCTACCGAGAGATCTATCCAAGCGCGGCGCAAGAAATCGTGCCGGGGACGCGATTCGAAGACATCCTGCGACAAGGTCTTGAACTGGGTGTATACGCAGACGCCATCGGGCGTGAGGCAGATTGGCTGGCGGAACGGTTGGAACGACATTGCGAACGCGACAGCGAAGTGGAACAACATCTGTCCGACGGCCGCTGGCTGCGCATTTTCGAGAAGGCCACACCAGACGGTGGGCGCGTCGGTCTTAGGGTCGATATCACCGCTTTGAAGCTTGCCGAGCAACGCGCCAAGGCTGACCGCGCTGCAGCGATGGAAGCAAGCCACGACGGGATCGCGATCACAGATGCGGAAGGCCGGTTCGTCTACATGAACCACGCACATCTCGAACTTTTTGGATACACCTCCGAAGCACAGGTTCTTGGCAAACCCTGGTCCATGTTCTACGAGCCAGACGCCGCCGCCTGGATGGGCGGGCATGTCATGCCCGAACTGATGTTTTATGGCAGTTGGTCCGGCGAAATCATGGGAAAAGCCCGCGACGGAAGCCCCGTGGATCAAGAGGTGTCACTGACACTAAAGGACGATGGTGGGATCTTGTGTATTGCGCGCGATATGCGCGATCGTCGGCGCGAAATGGCCGAGCGGGATCGGCTGAGTGAAGAGCTGCAACTGGCGCAGCGGCGCGAGGTCGTCGGGCAGATGGCTGCGGGGCTTGCGCATGACTTCAATAACCTGCTGGCCGCGATATCTGGCGGCGCGCAACTTATCCAGGACGCAACCCCTGAAAACAGCCTTGGTGCGATCGGCGCCCAACGAATCCTGGCCGCAAGCGCGCAAGCGGCCGGACTGGTCCGGCGGCTGCTGTCCCTTGGGCGGCGCGAGGCGGAGCTTATTACGCTGGACCTGCGTGAGCCGCTGCGCGAGGCAAGCGATCTTGTTCGCGCCAGCCTGCGTGCGTCTATGCGCCTGAACACGCACCTCCCCGACACTCCAATCGAGGTCGTGGCCGACCCGACCGATATTTTGCAAACTGTGCTAAACCTTGCCATCAATGCCCGCGACGCGCTGGATGGCAGACCCGGCGCGATCACTGTCGTGCTCAGTAAACCGAGTGAGGACGATTTGCAGGGGCCTTTCACGGTAGGAACGCCTGATCCGAAGCATGCCTTCTGCGCGATCACGATCAGCGATACGGGGCCGGGAATGTCATCGGAACAGGTGGCGCGCGCTTTCACGCCTTATGAAACCACGAAAGGCGCGCGTGGCAGCGGGCTGGGCCTGACCATCGTGTCCTCGATCATTGCCCGTGTAGGCGGGGCGCTGAAACTTGTGACAGCGCCGGATCAGGGGAGTGAGTTCACCATTCTGTGGCCTGTGGCCCCGATCCGCGCGAAAGAGGGCGCGGCCGTGGAAGGTCTGACTGGCCGGTTGGACGGGCGCACTGTTCTGGTGGTCGACGATCAAGAGAATGTGCTGAACATTATCACCGCCTTTCTCGAATCCGTTGGTGCCGAAGTGGCCCCGACGTCCGAGCCTGCGGACGTGATCGCGGTTCTGAGGGATAACCCGGATGCCTGGGACCTGCTCATCACGGATTTCGACATGCCTGGCATGACTGGCAGCGACCTCGCGCAAGCCGCACGCGCACATGCGCCGCATCTGCCGATTGTTCTTGTGACTGCGCTGGCCGCTATGGCGGGGCGCGATACGGCCATGTTTAATGCTGTGCTGGGCAAGCCCGTGGACAAGGCTGCACTTGTGAACGCGGCCGAAGTTGCCATACTGCGTGCGAAACAGGGTGAAGGTTAAATGATGCGTGTCTTGATTGCTGATGACCACGAACTGTTGCGCGATACGCTTGATCTGTGGTTCCGGCAGGAAAAAATCGACGTCACGCCAGCACAGGATCTCGACGCTGCGATGCAACTGGTCGAGGCAAGTGAGCCGTTCGACCTGATCTTGCTCGACTACGGCATGCCCGGCATGAATGGTCTGGAGGGTCTTGCTCGCGCGCTTGAGGCAGGTCGCGGTGCGCGTGTCGCCGTGATGTCCGGCATCGCCCCGCGCGAAGTGGCCGAACAGGCACTGGAGATGGGGGCGGCAGGGTTTCTGCCAAAAACCCTGCCAGCCAAATCGCTGGTCAACGCGGTGCGCTTCATGGCGATGGGCGAGCAATATGCGCCAATCGACTTCATGACCGCCGCCCCAGAGGTCGAGGTGCTCAACCCGCTGGCCGAAAAACTGACACCGCGCGAATTGCAGATGCTTGAAAAGCTGTGCGAGGGGCTGTCCAACAAGGAAATCGCCCGCGCTCTCGGCATCCAGGAACCGACTGTCAAGCTGCATCTGAAGACGCTCTACCGCAAGATCGGTGCCCTCAACCGCACCCAAGCAGCCCTGATCGCACGGGACTCCGGGTTGTTTTGATCTGGGCCAGACTGCACCATGACCGCACGGAAAACCCTGTCGCGTCAGCTTGAATTAGATGCAGCGCCCTATCTGCGGGTGTTCCGCGAAGAGGGGGAGGTCGTAGCAGGCCAGGTGATCCCGGATTTCTGGCAGGTCGAGTTGCGCAGTTTCGTTCTGGTGATGCCGGTGCAGCCCGATGGGCGGGTGGTGGCGATGACCGGGTATCGCCACGGACCCCGGCGGAATTGCCTGAGCCTGTCCGGCGGCTTCATCGATCCCGGCGAAACCCCTGAGGCGGCGGCACGTCGCGAATTGCTCGAAGAGGCTGGGCGAACGCCCACACAGTTGATCGGGCTCGGCGATTACGTGGGTAATGGCAATCAACGCGGCGCGCATGGACACTTCTTTCTTGCACGTGGCTGCAAGGCGGCCCCGGGCTGGCTCTCTGATCCAAGCGAAACCGCCACACTTGCCGCGATAACAGCGGATGAGGTCGAAAAGGCGCTCGATGCGGGGCCTTTCGCGGTGGTTCACCACGTTGCCGATTGGGGCCTCGCCCGACGGCATCGTGACTTTCCGGCAGCGTGAACGGCGAGGGAAACTATCCTTCTGGACAGCGCCGAGGCCCGAATGGGGCACAGCCTTAACCCTTTACTCACCCTGCTCAGCCGGTTGCCCCAATCATCTATCCCGCCGCGTCCGCGCCTTTGAAGAGGCGCCGTGGCATAAAGTCTCCAACGAAATTCGGAGACTTCAAAATGCTACACCAGACCACTAATACTGCCTTTCACCCTCAGGCCCGCGTTGTCTCGCGACCTTCCGTTTCTGTCATCGGTCTGGGTTACGTGGGCGCGGTGTCTACCGCTTGCCTTGCGGGGCTCGGCCACCGTGTGATTGGGGTCGATCTCGATCCGGTCAAGGTCGATGCGATCGCGACAGGACGCGCGCCGATCCACGAGAAGGATCTGGACCGGCTGCTGGGCGATGGTGTCGCTGACGGTTTGATCAGCGCAACCAACGACCTTGCCACGGCAGTGGTCGAGACCGACATCACCTTCGTTTCGGTGGGCACCCCCACTGCCGAAGATGGTGGGTGTGACGATCGCTATATTCGCGCCGCCGCGCGTTCGATCGGTGAAGGGCTGGCGCGCAAGGCAGCCTTCCATGTCGTTGTCATGCGCTGCTCTATCCCGCCGGGCACCACACTCGATGTCATGGTGCCCGAGATCGAGGCGGCCTCGGGCCTCAAGGTCGGCGCTGATTTCGGTGTCTGCTTCAACCCCGAATTCCTGCGAGAGGGCGTTGCGGTCGAGGATTTCCACAATCCGCCCAAGACCGTGATTGGCGTCACCGACGATGTCACCGCCGACCTGATGTGCAAGCTTTATGCCGACGTTGATGCCGATCCGGTCGTGACCTCGATCGAGGTGGCCGAGATGGTCAAATATGTCGATAACGTCTGGCACGCGACCAAGGTCACCTTCGCCAACGAGGTTGGCCGCTTGTGCAAGCCCCTGGACGTGGACAGCCACGAGGTGATGGATATCTTCGTGCGCGACACCAAGCTGAACCTGTCGCCCTATTACCTCAAGCCCGGCTTTGCCTATGGCGGCTCTTGCTTGCCCAAAGAGGTGCGCGCGGTAACCCATATTGCGCGCAATCTAGGCGTTGATCTACCGTTGATCGGCGCGCTTGAGCGCTCGAATGCAACCCAGATCGCCGAGGCTGCGCGTCTGGTCAAGGCGACCGGCGCGCGGCGGGTCGCGGTCCTTGGGTTGGCGTTCAAACCCGGCACGGATGACCTGCGCGAAAGCCCGATCCTTGAGGTGATAGCAGAGCTGCAAGAGGCCGGAATCGAGATCACCGCCCATGACCCGGCCATCACGGCAGAGACCCGCATCGAAGCGCAACTGGCCTATGTTGTCCATGCGGCACAAGGGCTGGGGCAACTCGCGACCGGGCTGCGTGACATGCTGGCCGCTGACGCATCTGACGCCGTGGCCGGGGCTGATGCCATCATCGTCACCCATGCTCACCCCGATTACCGCGCCCTGGCCGCTGCTACCGACAAACCAGTGATTGATGTGGCGCGGCTGTGGAAATCCCGTGCCAACCAACCTTCGAACCTCTGCGGTATCGGCTGGTAACTCCCTCAAATTAGGAGAAATGATATGACCTTTCAATCCACTGTTCGCCCGGCTCCCTCGGCAGTGCCTGCCGATGCACCAACCTACGAAGAACGCCCCTGGGGCGCATTCTGGAGCCTTGATCGCGGTGCGGCGCATCAGGTCAAGCGCATCCGCGTGAAGCCGCGCGGACAATTGTCCCTGCAATATCACTACCACCGCGCGGAATGCTGGGTGGTGATCGAGGGTACGGCCACGATCACTGTCGATGACGCGGTGATGAAGGTGAAACTCGGTGGTGTGGTGATGATCCCGAAAGGGGCTGTGCACCGTCTTGAGAACCGGACGAAATCGCATGTGGAGATCATCGAGGTGCAAATGGGCGACTATCTTGGCGAGGACGATATCGTCCGGCTGGAAGACGTCTATGACCGCCCGGCAACCGAAGTGCGGGGCTAACGCCGAAGTAGGCTGCCGCTCCCCTTCCACTCGGCTGCCCTCCGCCGGTTCTATCCCGAACAGGTTGCTGAAATAGTCCCGCCTCGACAAGAATTTAAGAACATGATTCACCCTTCCCACGGCAGTATCGGGGGTGACGATGCGCGGGACGGACGAGACGAGCGGGTCGCTGTTCAGCTATGTTGACTTGGAAGAGCGCATCCCGCCGCGTCATCCGTTGCGCAAGATCAGACAGGTAGTCAATGACGCACTTGCCAGCCTAGATGCGGAGTTCGAGGCACTTTATACCGATTTTGGTCGTCCCTTAATCCCGCCGGAGCCGCTGATCCGGGCGAGCCCGCTGCAAATCCTGTTTTCTGTCCGATCTGAGCGGCAGTTGTTGGATCAGATGGATTACAACCTGATGTTCCGCTGGTTTGTCGGGCTGGGCATTGATGATCCGGTCTGGGTGCCGACCGTGTTCACAAGAACCGCGACCGGCTGCTGACGACAGAGATGTCACGCAAGGTAATGGCCGCAATCCTTGCCCACCGTGAGGTCGCACCGCTGCTCATTTTTCGGTTGATGGCACGCTGGTCAAGGCATGGGCGTCGATGAAGAGTTTCCAGGCAAAGGCCGATGCTACTCCGCCTGACGTTGAGTGGCCCGGCGATCCCCCACTCCGGAAACTACCCCACGAAACCGCGCCTTCCGAGCGAGAGTTCCCAGCCGAGACCCACCCGCTGCCTCGCAACACCAAACCCCACCACAATGCCGAGGTCGATTTCAAGGGCGAAGCGCTCGAACGCCACGCATGCCTCAATCACTGATCTCGATGCACGGCTCTACAAGAAATCATCCGGCACCGGCGCGATGCTGTGTTTCATCGGGCATGCGCTGATGGAGACCCGTCCCAAACAGGACGAATCACAAAATCACAAACGTGCAAAGCCCCACGATTCAGGTTGAGGCGGGACGCTTCAAGTCGGGATATGTGATCATCCGGGATGGCAAAGCCAACCAAACACTATTCCGCGACAGAAAGCGACATATTGGCGACCAACCTATAGTTGGCGACGTTCATTCAGCATATGTGATGAGCCCGAGGAGTGATCGATCAGGGAGATGCTTCACGGGTTAAGTGTCGGCTAAGGGTGCTTTTATCATTGAACTAACGGACGATAGACCACAAGCGCTTCGTGCAAATGTATCGTTTAATATAACCCTGTGGGTAGTGTTTATACCTAATAGGTTGGTATCAAAATACATAAGATCGAATGTGTCTAAGTACAAATCATAGTAGTTTTGTGTCTAAGGTTTTGGTGCGAGAAATATAATGCTCACTTTCCGGCTTTCAAAATATGGCGAGAAGCAGCTTGGCTTACTTTTGAAGATATATTCAGGTGCCACTAGTCAAGGGCTCTCATGGAGGCTGTCTTTTCGGGCTGCAGCGTTACAGGTCCTCATTGTCTTGAATGATTTTGTACCCGTGATTTTCTATGGGGCGATGCTTGCCGGTGCGACGACCCTTGGTGTGTACGCTTCCGCATTACACGGTGAGTTTGAAGTTTGGATTGGTGTGGTGTCGTTTACTCTCTCAGTTATATTGGGTGCATTTAGCGCGGTGCTACTGTCTGAGAGGTTTTTATTACCAATGTGGGTAAGATATGGTCTCTGGCTAGTCTTCTTTTGCTTGGCGAACACAATCTCATATTATTTAATAAGTTCATTTTTCGCATATGAAGCGATTTGGTTATTTATTACACTTCCGGCTTTGTTTGTGATCATGTGGGGTACATACTATTTTTACAAAGATAGCCTGTCTTTTTTGTTTCATAAATCGAGAGCAATGCGGCATTGTCTGCGCGACAAGATCCCCGCCCAGATCCGCGCCCCGATAGTTCGTATCACCGCATTTGATAAGTACGTGTCGATCAAAACGGAGATCGGGGCATGCGAGCTTCGCTTGCCGTTGTCCGATGCAGTTGAGCAAGTGAAAACGCCGGGCGTGCGCGTTCATAGATCCCATTGGATCGCAAAAGACTATATTACCTCATTAGAGAAGAGCGGCAGGAGCTGGTATTTGCACGTTTGCGATGAAAGAATCCCAGTCGCCCCCAGGCAAGTCGATACTGTCAAGAGAATCATAAGGCAGTGTGAGCTAAGCGCTATGGATACATGATTTCCCTGGCAGTACGCCCCTTGGCGACAATAGGGGGCATTTTCGCGACTTTTTCGCTGACGAGGGCTGGCGATTATATTCTGCTCGCGCAAGGCATGGCGTATGTTTCGTGGGGCGCAGGTGCGGAGATACAGTTGTCTGCAGTGCCAAAAATTAGTCAGTGGACGAATATGAGATCAGTTTTCAACCATTGGGTCTTTTCCATTTTTGTGGGTGTCGTCGCTATTCTAGCGGCGGGTATAGTTCTTGGCGCCTCTCCCGCATTAAGTGGAGCGCTCGTCAGCATAGGTCTGATAGCGGGCGTCACTTACTACCTGGGCATAGGTGAAAGTTTCTGGAAAATGTTTTCGAAGCCCAAGCAGGGTCATCAAAGAATGTCCGCGCTTGCCTCGCGACGGGAGTTCGGCAAGACAACGCCCTCGGCCCCGGCACCTGACCCCGCGCAATGGATACAGCGCCATTCGAAGGCAGCCACCAGTCTCGACCAGCGTGTCTTTGTTATCAGTGCTGCGCAGAGCGCATTCACCAATTCTGTGACACAACCACTGACCGGTTCAGGCTACGCACTCGATATACTGGACTGTTTCGACACCGCGCTCACATCCTTAAGGCAGCTGCCGCAGCTTTGGCAGTTTGTATTCATCGACATGGATGCATTGGAAAAACATATCCTCATACACAAGATCGTGGAGGAGCTGCTTCAGTTGCGCCGTGATGTGCCGCATATTCCGATCGCATTGGTGTCGCCCGGTTTCGCGGCAGATGAGTTCGGAACACATCGCCTGCACTTGGCCGATCTTTCTTTGGCAGCGCCTATCCATGCTGGCAGCCTGCTGTCAACCCTGTCGATCATGTCAGAAAATAACAAGTTATGGCAGGCGCGTTTGGCTGCGGTGAACGCAATCGAAAACACCGGATAGGATCTATGCAGCCTCGTACCAATAAGCTCTGCCAGATCTGCGAAAAGCAGAAGAATTCATGTATCCGCTGCCGCGCGGGTGCGCCGCACAATGTTGCGGGTATCACGGCTATGTCAGCGCTGGCCGTGTTGTTGCTGATGGCGATTATACTTTTGTTGAATATCTGAAGCCCGCGGCGCCCGCTGGACGGTGCGGCAGGGCTGGTAACGCATCTTGCGGGTGGGATCGGATCTGCCCTGATCGCGGTATGACGGGCGATGCCACACCCCCGCGCCTCAGACCATGGCGGGTCTCTCGGAAACATGCACCCCGTAATGACCTGTGCGCCGTCGCCGCCTGGGTGCTCCCCCCAATTATCACGGTCCTGCTGTGCCTGCTGCGACAGGGCGCCGTCCAGAGCTGGGCCTCACAAGGTTGGCTGCGAATCATCCTGAGGGTTTGGGCTATAGCAAAAGGGGCAATATGGCCCACACCCCTCATGCATGGGGTGCAGGGTCAGGGCTTTTGAAACCAACGCGGAATTCGCGCCCGGCTGCACAACATTTTCACGCCAGAACGCGTAAATTACACGACATCGCCCGCGACCCCCCCCGAAAAATGAAGCACCAAGCGCGGGAACGTAGTGCGCGGTGCGTCTGTGTGATCGCTGCTGCACCCCCAGATCCGGGCTAACCCGGGCGCGGGGAAACTAATGAGCAGGTAATTGAGTAATGTGTAACAATTTGGCGCCAAGCGCTTCGTTCACCCTTTCGGGTAAGCGCATTCGGAATGTGACCCTGTCCGCAATCTTGCCGCGCAGCGCGCCGCCGGCTGTGCCGGTCGACTCTGCTTCAACCGGCTTGGCCGCATGCGCACCTGCCTGCATCCCCGCGCCTTGTTCGGAAAGCGGTGGTGCCATGCAGCCGCCGCTTTCCCTGTCCTGCCCTGCCCCACGCCACACACCCCCCGAGGATGTCATGCCTGATCTTATGCACTGCCCACAGGGTTCCGCCGCCGCCCCGTGGCCGGACAGGGCCGGGTCGGGCCTTTCGGGGGGGGGGCAGGGCAGGCCCGTCCCCTGCCGAACGCGCAGGGCGCGTGAAGCCCCGCCGCCCATCGGGCGCGCGCCTCACCAGCCCCGAACACCCCGGATGCATATGACACCTCCCCAAGGATCCCAAGCCCCCATGCCACGCGACACGTTTTACACCCCCGAGGATCTCATGTCCCACGCCCCGCACACCGCACAGCGTCAACCCGTCCCGGCCCTCCGGCACGGCGGGTCCGGGTCTGGCCTTGACGGACAGGATCCTGCAGCGGGTGGCCTGACAGGTCGGCTCGCGCGTGCAGCGCGCGGCGGGCTTATGGCGATCCTGGCGGGGCTGATGCTGGTCTTTACCCTGATGGCCATGCCGGGGTCGGCGCAGGCGCAGGCAACTCTCAACGATCTTACGTTCGACCAGAGTTATTCGTTTGAATACATGGAAAAGCCAAATGATGAGCCCTTAGAAGGCGCAGAGTATGGTTTTAACCAAGAATTGCCTATGTCGGGAAATGACGATTTTCGTTTTACGGATTCCTGCGGTTTGCCTGACGAGAGTGAATGGCAAAGTACTGGAATTTTGCCAGCGGAACCCTTTACGTTTTTCGAAGACGTTAATAGCTTTGATTTCCGAGATTTGCAGCGCAACAAAGCTTGGGTAAGGTTCCCAAGTGTGCCGATTGGAACTGATATCGAGCTGAGAATCCGGCAACGGGGACCCCAAGACCAACACGCATTTATTGCTTTCAATGGCCCGTATCTCGAGGTTGATAATCTCGTTGATCCGGTATCGGACAACATCGGCAGTGGAAGTGTGGGCCCCGCAAATGA
The DNA here is from genome assembly GCF_006716865.1 of Roseinatronobacter monicus. Lineage (NCBI taxonomy): Bacteria > Pseudomonadati > Pseudomonadota > Alphaproteobacteria > Rhodobacterales > Paracoccaceae > Roseinatronobacter > Roseinatronobacter monicus. The sequence goes on from NZ_VFPT01000001.1 coordinate 68,365, forward strand.
CCCCAATAACATCCTTAGCACTAACAGACTGTTTGGCTTAGGTAGTGGCCTTATCGCACCAATCGGCGATTCCTGGCTGGCCTCTCGCTCAAATGACCTTCGCGACTACGTAGCGACGATAACGACGAACGAGGAGGGAAACGCAATTGTCCACTACCAAAGGGACACCCTAGCCTCGGGAGGAAGAGCATTTTTACAGTGGAGAGAGCCAGGCGGCAATTGGCGCGACCTCCCAAGGGCGAATTTTAACTCTACCCCACCATTTGATACACCACTCTGCGCCCCAGCGGAAGAAGAACTCACTCACGTCAAGTCGGCCTCCCTTGACGATACTGTAGCGGGGACCGACGGGGTGGTCGATGAAGGTGACGAGATCACCTATACCTTTACCCTGGAAAACACGGGCGACGTGGACCTCACAAATGTGAGTGTGGTGGATGACGCTAACTTCTCGGGAACAGGAACGCTGCCGACGCCAACCTTGAATGGTGATGGAACTACAGTGACCACCGACATCGCAATCGGCGAGAGCGCAACCTTCAGCACGACCTATACCCTGACCCAGGCCGACATTGATGAGGGAGAGATCACCAACCAGGCCCTGGCCAGCGCCGACGAGCTTGACGCGGACGTTGTCTCCGACACCGGCACGGACGCAGCTGGCGCGACCATCACGGACCCGCTGGACACCGATAGCAGTGGTTCGGGTGCAACCAACGACGACCCAACTGTCCTGACCCTGACGGCAGCGCCTGCACTGACGCTTGAGAAGTCTGCGGATACGAGCGGCCTGTCGAGCCCTGCGGTGGTTGGCGAGCTGATCACCTACACCTTCTCGGTCGAGAACACGGGCAACGTGACGCTGAACAATGTTGCGGTGAATGACCCGCTGCCGGACCTGTCCGAGCCTGTCTTTGATGCGGGTCTCAGCACGGCTGCGGATGCCAGTCTGGTCGCGCCGGGCGAAACGGCTGTTTTCACGGCGACTTATGCCCTGAAGCAATCCGACATCGACAATGGTCTGACAAACACGGCGTCTGCGACCTCCGAAGAGGTGACGACGCCGGTTGAGGACACGATCACGACAGAGCCCGAGCAGGACCCCGGCCTGACAGTCCTGAAAAGCGCTGTCCTGAACGATAATGACGGCACGCCCGGTGTCTCAGCCGGTGATACGATTGATTATACCTTCAAGGTGACCAATACGGGTAACGTATCGCTGTTCCTGCCCAACGGCGCTGCAGATTTGAATGACACCGAAACCTTCAACGGGACCGCGGCAAATCTGTCCAGCCCCGTCTATCAGAATAACGATGGCGGTGTGTTTCCTGCAAGCCAACTGCCCGTCGGGACGACGGCCACCTACACGGCATCTTATACGCTGACACAGGCGGACGTGGACCGTGGCGAGGTGACCAATCGTGCCGAAGTGACGGCCAACACAGCCAGTGACGGAACAGGGACAGATGTCACAACGGTTTCAGACACGGAAACCGCGCCGGATGGTGAGGTTATCACTGATCCGCTGAACACAGATAGCGATGGCACAGGCGGCTTGAACGATGACCCGACCGTCGTGGAGTTGGCGCAGGCAGCCGATGCGACCCTGATCAAATCCGCAGTGTCCATTTCTGATATAAATGGTGACGGTTTCGTCACAGCGGGCGATATCCTCAATTATGAGTTCACGGTGACCAATACCGGTAACGTGACCCTGACGGATGTTGCCGTAACCGAAGAGAGCTTCAACGGCACAGGTGGGGCTCCGACCATTACTTTCCTGTCAAGCACCGGATCCTCTGTTGAGGGTACTCTCGTACCAGGTGAGACAGCGACATATGTTGCGAATTACACCTTGCAACAGAACGATTTTGCCCTGGAAAACGGGGAGTTGAAAAACCAGGCCAAAATCGACGCAGCTGAGCTTAGTACCTCTGTTCTGTCAGATGCGGGCACAGAACCGGATGGCACTCCCATTGATGATCCCGCTGGAACGGGTACAGATTCAGATGAAACCATTACCGCGCTGCCCCCTCGCGCAACCCTGATCAAATCCGCTGTGCTCGATATCACCGGCGGCGATCGTGATGATATTGTAGATGCAGGCGATGTCATCACCTACACTTACGTTGTTGAGAATGTTGGTGCGGGCACCCTGACAGGGGTAAGCGTCAACGAGACCGCAGCTAATTTCAACGGCACTGGTTTGCTGCCAGAACCTCAGTTTCAATTGAACGAAAGCACCGGGACTAGCCTTTCTGGGGACGGACTTGAGATTGAACCGGGTGGAAAAGCGGTCTTCACAGCAACTTATACGCTCACAGCGGAAGACGCTGACCGCGGAAACGTGACCAACCAGGCTGAAGTTGTGGCGGCTGAGCTTGATACCGCTGTTGTATCGGATGCTGGCACGGATTCTGCTGGCAACGAAATCATCGACCCTCTACAGACTGATTCTAATCAGAATGGTATCCCGAATGATGATCCTACGGTGCTGTCGTTTGCACCACCGCCGCGTGCCACGCTGATCAAATCGGTCGATATCAGCGATCTCTCGGAGTTTCCCCAAGCCGGTGAAACGGTAACTTATAGCTTCACAGTGACCAACACTGGTGAAACAACCCTTGAAAACCTGGAAATCTTTGATCCGCTGATCAGCAGTACGGATGCTGTCGGCACGATCGCCAGCCTGCCCCCCGGCGCGACAGATTCCAATATCCAAGTGACTTATTCGCTCACCCAAGGTGATATCAACGCGGGCAAGGTGGAAAATCAGGCGTTTCTCAGAAGTGACCGTATTCCGGCACCAGGAATCCCTTCAGACACAGGCACCGACCGTCAAGGTGATACCATCGCCGATCCGCTGACCACCGACAGCGATGGTTCGGGCGAGACGAACGATGACCCGACGGTATTCGACATTGCCGCCGATCCCAAAGCGACTTTGATCAAGTCGGCTCAACATATCGATACCAATGAGGATGGGGTAACTGGCCCTGGCGATCAGATCGAGTACACGTTTGAGCTTAAGAACGTTGGTAACGTCAACCTGCTGAACACAACGATTGTTGAGGAAAGCTTTAATGGTAACGGGGCCGCCCTAGACATCGTTTTTGTGACAAACACGGAAACTGGCAACGAAGATATCGATAGTCAGGTTGTTCCCGGTGAGAGCGTTATTTTTCAGGCCTTCTACACGCTGGTTGAAGAGGACTTCATTGCCAACTCCGGTCAGCTGAGCAATCTGGCCAAAGCACCTGAATTGTTCACACCTCAGGGTGTACAGGTCGATCCTGTTTTGTCTGTCGCCGGCACCGATGAGAACGGGGATCTAATCATTACTCCCGAAGCAACGGGAACGGAGCAGGATCCAACACTTTACAACCTTCCGCGAGCAACTTTGTCCAAACAGGTGCTACGTAATGATGCGGACAGTGACACGCCACCAGCGGCCGGACAGGTAATTGAATATCGCTACCTGATTCTAAACCCGAACTTGGTCACTCTGACGGATGTTCAGATTACCGAGAGCCCCGATGACTTCAGCGGTGACTTTGACAACCTGTCAGCAATTGAGTTTGCAGGCCAAGGTTCGTTTGGTGACATAGAAGCCGGTGGGTTTGCTATATACCGCGCAACTTACACCTTAACCCAAGAGGACATCGATCGGGGTTTTGTTGAGAACCAGGCCCGTCTTGATACAGCTGAGATTGATACCGCGATTGTATCAGATACATTTACCAATCCGGATGGCACCGACATCAATGATGGTGCGTTTGGTTTGGGTACTGATAGCTCAGGAGATGGCACGCTTAATAACGACCCCACGCGTTTGGATCTTGAAGCAGTTGGCGCCTTGGATGTCGTAAAGACGGCTACGCTTGCGGATACCAATTCGTCGGGTGCCGATGATGAGGGTGACACGATCACCTACACGATCACGGCCCGGAACACGGGCAACGTGACGCTGAGCAATGTTGCGGTTGCCGATACGCTCTACCGTTCGGATGCAGATAATACAGACCTGTCTGATAACACGGAACTGACGCTGACCAGTGGCCCGACCTTTGACAGTGCGGACCAGGGCTCTTCGGAGGGCACGCTTAAGCCCGGCGAGACGGCAACCTACACGGCGACTTATGTGCTTGAACAGGACGATGTTGATGCGGGCGGTGTGGTGAATACGGCTGTTGTGTCAAGTGAGACCCCTGATGGCACCAAGATTGAGGAAGAGTCTGGCCCCACTTCTGAAACCGATGGTGCGACCGCGACATCGCTGACGCAGGAACCGGGCCTGTCGCTTGCGAAGACGGCGGACACGAGCGCGCTGTCGAGCCCTGCGGTGGTTGGTGAAGAGATCACCTATACCTTTGAGGTTGAGAACACGGGCAACGTGACGCTGACCAACGTTGCGGTGAATGACCCGCTGCCGGACCTGTCCGAGCCTGTCTTTGATGCGGGTCTCAGCACGGCTGCGGATGCCAGCTCGGTCGCGCCGGGCGAAACGGCTGTTTTCACGGCGACCTATGCCCTGAAGCAATCCGACATCGACAATGGTCTGACAAACACGGCGTCTGCGACCTCCGAAGAGGTGACGACGCCGGTCGAGGACACGATCACGACGTCTCCTGAGCAGGCACCTGCACTGACGCTTGCGAAGACTGCGGACACGAGCGCGCTGTCGAGCCCTGCGGTGGTTGGTGAAGAGATCACCTATACCTTTGAGGTTGAGAACACGGGCAACGTGACGCTGAACAACGTTGCGGTGGACGACCCGCTGCCGGACCTGTCCGAGCCTGTCTTTGATGATACTGCCAGCACGGCCACGGATGCCAGTCTGGTCGCGCCGGGCGAAACGGCTGTTTTCACGGCGACTTATGCCCTGAAGCAATCCGACATCGACAATGGTCTGACAAACACGGCGTCTGCGACCTCCGAAGAGGTGACGACGCCGGTCGAGGACACGATCACGACGTCTCCTGAGCAGGCTCCTGCACTGACGCTTGCGAAGACGGCGGACACGAGCGCGCTGTCGAGCCCTGCGGTGGTTGGTGAAGAGATCACCTATACCTTTGAGGTTGAGAACACGGGCAACGTGACGCTGACCAACGTTGCGGTGGACGACCCGCTGCCGGACCTGTCCGAGCCTGTCTTTGATGATACTGCCAGCACGGCCACGGATGCCAGTCTGGTCGCGCCGGGCGAAACGGCTGTTTTCACGGCGACTTATGCCCTGAAGCAATCCGACATCGACAATGGTCTGACAAACACGGCGTCTGCGACCTCCGAAGAGGTGACGACGCCGGTTGAGGACACGATCACGACGTCTCCTGAGCAGGCTCCTGCACTGACGCTTGCGAAGACGGCGGACACGAGCGCGCTGTCGAGCCCTGCGGTGGTTGGTGAAGAGATCACCTATACCTTTGAGGTTGAGAACACGGGCAACGTGACGCTGAACAATATCGTAGTGAATGACCCGCTGATTGATGCGAGCAACCCTGTCGGGACGATCACGTCTCTTTTGCCGGGTGCCACGGATAACAGCGTGACGGCGACCTATATCCTGACACAGGATGACATCAACAACGGTAGTGTTGTGAATACCGCAACAGCAACTTCGGCTGAGGTGACAGACGAAGTCTCCTCTAATGAAGAAACCGTAAGCTACGATGTTTTGGCTGACCTTTCGATTGCGAAGGTTGTTGACAATGCGACGCCGAATGTTGGTGAGCAGGTTGTGTTCACGCTGACGGCTTCGAATGCGGGTCCGTCGGATGCGACAGGCGTTGTTGTGACGGATGAGCTTCCGTCGGGTTACACCTATGTGTCGGACAACGGTTCCGAGGCGTATGATGAGACGACTGGTGAGTGGACGATTGGCGATCTTGCCAATGGTGCGTCTGAGACGCTTGAGATCACGGTCACGGTGAATGCGACGGGTGATTTTGGCAACGTGGCCTCGATTGATGGCGAACAAATGGATCCGTCAACGGAGAACAACGAGACGCCTGCTGTGAAGGCCGAGCCCCTTGCTGATCTGTCGGTGTCCAAGAGCGTGGACAAAGAGACGGCCAATGTTGGCGAGACTGTTGTGTTCGCGGTGACCGCCTCGAACTTCGGCCCGTCGGATGCCAACGATGTGATCGTTGAGGATCTTCTGCCCAGTGGTTACGTGTTTGTGTCCTCGTCTGTGCCGTCCGGGACGACATATGATCCTGCGACTGGTATCTGGGACATCGGGTTTCTGCCGGGTGACAACACCACGCGGATTCTGACGATCACGGCAGAGGTGCAGCCTACGGGTGATTATGGCAATGTGGCCGAGATCAGTGGTGATACGCCGGCTGATCCCAATGAGAATAACAATAAAACGGATCCGATTGCGCCGGCGAATCTGGTGCAGCAGTCGGACCTGGCCCTGACGAAGGCCGTCAGTGACGATAAACCGAAGGTCGGCGACGAAATCGTCTTCACGCTGGTGGCGACCAATAACGGTCCGTCGGATGCGAATGCTGCGAATGTCAAGGTCACGGACGAGCTTCCGTCGGGCTACACCTATGTGTCGAGCGCGGCGACCGATGGGTCTTATGACGAGAGCACAGGCATTTGGGACATTGGCTCGCTTGCCAAGGACCAGGAAGAGACGCTTGAGATCACTGTTTTGGTGAATGCGTCGGGGGATTACGCGAACGTGGCCTCGATCGAGGGCGACGAGGCGGATCCTGATCTTACTAACAACACGACGCCTGCTGTTGAGCCCGAGCCCACGCCGGTGAGCGATCTTTCGATTACGAAGGTTGTTGACAACGCGACGCCGAATGTTGGTGACACGGTGACCTTCACGCTGACGGCCGAGAACGATGGTCCGTCGGATGCGACTGGCGTTGTTGTGACCGAGCAGCTTGAAGACGGCTACGAGTTCACCAAAGCGACCCCGTCTGTCGGTAGCTATGATCCTGCAACGGGTGAGTGGTCGATTGGCGCTCTGGCCAATGCGGGTAGTGCAACCCTGACCCTTGAGGCGACGGTTCTGGCGTCTGGGACCTACACGAACACTGCCTCTATCACGGGTAATGAGGAAGATCCTTCCACGGAAAACAACGTGATCGATCCGCCGGTTGAGACGACCCCTGTTGCACAGAGCGATCTTTCGATTGCGAAGGTTGTTGACAATGCGACGCCGAATGTTGGTGAGCAGGTTGTGTTCACGCTGACGGCTTCGAATGCGGGTCCGTCGGATGCGACAGGCGTTGTTGTGACGGATGAGCTTCCGTCGGGTTACACCTATGTGTCGGATAATGGCGGCAGTGCGACCTCGGAGAGCAATGGTGAGATTACCTGGACGATTGGTGATCTGGCCAATGGTGCGGATCCTGTGGAGCTTGCGATCACGGTGACAGTGAATGCCACTGGCGATTATGGCAACACGGCCTCGATTGAGGGCAATGAGGAAGATCCGTCTACGGAAAACAACGTGATCGATCCGCCGGTTGAGACGACCCCTGTTGCACAGAGCGATCTTTCGATTGCGAAGGTTGTTGACAATGCGACGCCGAATGTTGGTGAGCAGGTTGTGTTCACGCTGACGGCTTCGAATGCGGGTCCGTCGGATGCGACAGGCGTTGTTGTGACGGATGAGCTTCCGTCGGGTTACACCTATGTGTCGGACAACGGTTCCGAGGCGTATGATGAGACGACTGGTGAGTGGACGATTGGCGATCTTGCCAATGGTGCGTCTGAGACGCTTGAGATCACGGTCACGGTGAATGCGACGGGTGATTTTGGCAACGTGGCCTCGATTGATGGCGAACAAATGGATCCGTCAACGGAGAACAACGAGACGCCTGCTGTGAAGGCCGAGCCCCTTGCTGATCTGTCGGTGTCCAAGAGCGTGGACAAAGAGACGGCCAATGTTGGCGAGACTGTTGTGTTCGCGGTGACCGCCTCGAACTTCGGCCCGTCGGATGCCAACGATGTGATCGTTGAGGATCTTCTGCCCAGTGGTTACGTGTTTGTGTCCTCGTCTGTGCCGTCCGGGACGACATATGATCCTGCGACTGGTATCTGGGACATCGGGTTTCTGCCGGGTGACAACACCACGCGGATTCTGACGATCACGGCAGAGGTGCAGCCTACGGGTGATTATGGCAATGTGGCCGAGATCAGTGGTGATACGCCGGCTGATCCCAATGAGAATAACAATAAAACGGATCCGATTGCGCCGGCGAATCTGGTGCAGCAGTCGGACCTGGCCCTGACGAAGGCCGTCAGTGACGATAAACCGAAGGTCGGCGACGAAATCGTCTTCACGCTGGTGGCGACCAATAACGGTCCGTCGGATGCGAATGCTGCGAATGTCAAGGTCACGGACGAGCTTCCGTCGGGCTACACCTATGTGTCGAGCGCGGCGACCGATGGGTCTTATGACGAGAGCACAGGCATTTGGGACATTGGCTCGCTTGCCAAGGACCAGGAAGAGACGCTTGAGATCACTGTTTTGGTGAATGCGTCGGGGGATTACGCGAACGTGGCCTCGATCGAGGGCGACGAGGCGGATCCTGATCTTACTAACAACACGACGCCTGCTGTTGAGCCCGAGCCCACGCCGGTGAGCGATCTTTCGATTACGAAGGTTGTTGACAACGCGACGCCGAATGTTGGTGACACGGTGACCTTCACGCTGACGGCCGAGAACGATGGTCCGTCGGATGCGACTGGCGTTGTTGTGACCGAGCAGCTTGAAGACGGCTACGAGTTCACCAAAGCGACCCCGTCTGTCGGTAGCTATGATCCTGCAACGGGTGAGTGGTCGATTGGCGCTCTGGCCAATGCGGGTAGTGCAACCCTGACCCTTGAGGCGACGGTTCTGGCGTCTGGGACCTACACGAACACTGCCTCTATCACGGGTAATGAGGAAGATCCTTCCACGGAAAACAACGTGATCGATCCGCCGGTTGAGACGACCCCTGTTGCACAGAGCGATCTTTCGATTGCGAAGGTTGTTGACAATGCGACGCCGAATGTTGGTGAGCAGGTTGTGTTCACGCTGACGGCTTCGAATGCGGGTCCGTCGGATGCGACAGGCGTTGTTGTGACGGATGAGCTTCCGTCGGGTTACACCTATGTGTCGGATAATGGCGGCAGTGCGACCTCGGAGAGCAATGGTGAGATTACCTGGACGATTGGTGATCTGGCCAATGGTGCGGATCCTGTGGAGCTTGCGATCACGGTGACAGTGAATGCCACTGGCGATTATGGCAACACGGCCTCGATTGAGGGCAATGAGGAAGATCCGTCTACGGAAAACAACGTGATCGATCCGCCGGTTGAGACGACCCCTGTTGCACAGAGCGATCTTTCGATTGCGAAGGTTGTTGACAATGCGACGCCGAATGTTGGTGAGCAGGTTGTGTTCACGCTGACGGCTTCGAATGCGGGTCCGTCGGATGCGACAGGCGTTGTTGTGACGGATGAGCTTCCGTCGGGTTACACCTATGTGTCGGACAACGGTTCCGAGGCGTATGATGAGACGACTGGTGAGTGGACGATTGGCGATCTTGCCAATGGTGCGTCTGAGACGCTTGAGATCACGGTCACGGTGAATGCGACGGGTGATTTTGGCAACGTGGCCTCGATTGATGGCGAACAAATGGATCCGTCAACGGAGAACAACGAGACGCCTGCTGTGAAGGCCGAGCCCCTTGCTGATCTGTCGGTGTCCAAGAGCGTGGACAAAGAGACGGCCAATGTTGGCGAGACTGTTGTGTTCGCGGTGACCGCCTCGAACTTCGGCCCGTCGGATGCCAACGATGTGATCGTTGAGGATCTTCTGCCCAGTGGTTACGTGTTTGTGTCCTCGTCTGTGCCGTCCGGGACGACATATGATCCTGCGACTGGTATCTGGGACATCGGGTTTCTGCCGGGTGACAACACCACGCGGATTCTGACGATCACGGCAGAGGTGCAGCCTACGGGTGATTATGGCAATGTGGCCGAGATCAGTGGTGATACGCCGGCTGATCCCAATGAGAATAACAATAAAACGGATCCGATTGCGCCGGCGAATCTGGTGCAGCAGTCGGACCTGGCCCTGACGAAGGCCGTCAGTGACGATAAACCGAAGGTCGGCGACGAAATCGTCTTCACGCTGGTGGCGACCAATAACGGTCCGTCGGATGCGAATGCTGCGAATGTCAAGGTCACGGACGAGCTTCCGTCGGGCTACACCTATGTGTCGAGCGCGGCGACCGATGGGTCTTATGACGAGAGCACAGGCATTTGGGACATTGGCTCGCTTGCCAAGGACCAGGAAGAGACGCTTGAGATCACTGTTTTGGTGAATGCGTCGGGGGATTACGCGAACGTGGCCTCGATCGAGGGCGACGAGGCGGATCCTGATCTTACTAACAACACGACGCCTGCTGTTGAGCCCGAGCCCACGCCGGTGAGCGATCTTTCGATTACGAAGGTTGTTGACAACGCGACGCCGAATGTTGGTGACACGGTGACCTTCACGCTGACGGCCGAGAACGATGGTCCGTCGGATGCGACTGGCGTTGTTGTGACCGAGCAGCTTGAAGACGGCTACGAGTTCACCAAAGCGACCCCGTCTGTCGGTAGCTATGATCCTGCAACGGGTGAGTGGTCGATTGGCGCTCTGGCCAATGCGGGTAGTGCAACCCTGACCCTTGAGGCGACGGTTCTGGCGTCTGGGACCTACACGAACACTGCCTCTATCACGGGTAATGAGGAAGATCCTTCCACGGAAAACAACGTGATCGATCCGCCGGTTGAGACGACCCCTGTTGTTTTGCCTGCCCTTCAGGATGACTCAGTGTTGAGCAACGATCTTGGTGAGCCTGTCACTGTCGATGTTCTTGGCAACGACGAGGCTGGAAGCAATCCGATTGATCCTGCAAGTGTGCGCTTGCTCGACGAGAGTGGTGAACCTGTGACGGAGCTGGTTGTTGCTGGCGAAGGCACCTGGACGGTTGATGAGACCACGGGCGAGATCACGTTCACGCCGGAAGCCGGCTTCACGGGCGATCCACAGCCAGTCAGCTACACAGCCTCTGACGATCAGGGCAACCCGGCTGCCGCGCCTGGGACGGTGAGCGTGGTCTACACCGAGGCTCCTGTGCTCGAGGATGACGAGAGCACGGGGAACACCCCAGGTGAGCCTGTCACGGTTGATGTCCTTGGCAACGATGACACGTCGATTGATCCTGCAAGTGTGCGCTTGCTCGACGAGAGTGGTGAACCTGTGACGGAGCTGGTTGTTGCTGGCGAAGGCACCTGGACGGTTGATGAGACCACGGGCGAGATCACGTTCACGCCGGAAGCCGGCTTCACGGGCGATCCACAGCCAGTCAGCTACACAGCCTCTGACGATCAGGGCAACCCGGCTGCCGCGCCTGGGACGGTGAGCGTGGTCTACACCGAGGCTCCTGTGCTCGAGGATGACGAGAGCACGGGGAACACCCCAGGTGAGCCTGTCACGGTTGATGTCCTTGGCAACGATGACACGTCGATTGATCCTGCAAGTGTGCGCTTGCTCGACGAGAGTGGTGAACCTGTGACGGAGCTGGTTGTTGCTGGCGAAGGCACCTGGACGGTTGATGAGACCACGGGCGAGATCACGTTCACGCCGGAAGCCGGCTTCACGGGCGATCCACAGCCAGTCAGCTACACAGCCTCTGACGATCAGGGCAACCCGGCTGCCGCGCCTGGGACGGTGAGCGTGGTCTACACCGAGGCTCCTGTGCTCGAGGATGACGAGAGCACGGGGAACACCCCAGGTGAGCCTGTCACGGTTGATGTCCTTGGCAACGATGACACGTCGATTGATCCTGCAAGTGTGCGCTTGCTCGACGAGAGTGGTGAACCTGTGACGGAGCTGGTTGTTGCTGGCGAAGGCACCTGGACGGTTGATGAGACCACGGGCGAGATCACGTTCACGCCGGAAGCCGGCTTCACGGGCGATCCACAGCCAGTCAGCTACACAGCCTCTGACGATCAGGGCAACCCGGCTGCCGCGCCTGGGACGGTGAGCGTGGTCTACACCGAGGCTCCTGTGCTCGAGGATGACGAGAGCACGGGGAACACCCCAGGTGAGCCTGTCACGGTTGATGTCCTTGGCAACGATGACACGTCGATTGATCCTGCAAGTGTGCGCTTGCTCGACGAGAGTGGTGAACCTGTGACGGAGCTGGTTGTTGCTGGCGAAGGCACCTGGACGGTTGATGAGACCACGGGCGAGATCACGTTCACGCCGGAAGCCGGCTTCACGGGCGATCCACAGCCAGTCAGCTACACAGCCTCTGACGATCAGGGCAACCCGGCTGCCGCGCCTGCGACGGTGAGCGTGGTCTACACCGAGGCTCTCGAGATCACGAAGATAGCCGGTGTCGATTCGGTACGGGTGGGTGATCTTTTGACTTACGAGATCTCTATCCGGAATTCCGGCACGGCTGATGTGGTTGTCGATATTGTCGACACCCTGCCGAGAGGGTTCATTTATCGCCAGGGAAGTGCGGCGACAGATGGCGTACCGATTGATCCGGGGCAATCGGGTCAGGTGCTGCGTTTCGAGGGCGTGACCGCGCAGGCTGGACGCGTGACCGTCATTACGTTGACAACATACGTATCCACGGCGGTGACAGTTGGCACGCATATCAACCGCGCACGGATGTTTAATCCCTTCACTGGCGCGCCTATCGGGCAAGAGGCTACGGCGGCTGTGCGTGTTGAGGTTGACCCTGTGTTCCAGTGTTCAACCGTGATTGGCCGTGTGTTTGATGACATCAACCATGATGGCTACTTCAATGGCGAGCCTCAGGAAGATCGCTTTGCGATCACGGATCAGGATTTCATTCCTGGCAAAGGCAAGTTCTGGTCCGAGCCCACGCCATCTGCGCCGCGCCGCGAAAAAGGGCTGCCCGGGGTGCGTCTGGTCACACCCAACGGCATCGCGGTCACAACAGATGAGCATGGTCGCTTCAGCCTGCCATGTGCAGCCCTGCCGCGCGATATCGGGTCGAACTTCATGCTCAAGCTCGATGATCGGACGCTGCCTGTAGGCTACCGTCTGACCACCGAGAACCCGCGTGTGGTGCGCCTGACACCGGGCATGCTGACCAAGATGAATTTTGGTGCGGCCATGTTCCCTGTGGCGCGGGTGGATCTGTCGGCGCGCGCTTTCAGCGCAAACGGTGAGATGCGCCCTGAGTTGAGAGCAGGTTTGCAAGGCCTTGTGGCGCAGATCGCAGCGAAGCCTTCGGTTGTTCGGCTCAGTTATCAAGCGGCTCCGAATGAGCGCGACTCTGTAGGCAATGCACGTCTGCGAAGCGTGGAGAGGGAAATCAGGCGCTTGTGGTCGGGAACAGGTCGCTATGCGCTGACAGTAGAGCGTGTGGTCGAAAGAGCCGCAAATAAACCAGGGCAGCAGTGAGGATTAGAGCAATGCAAAAAATGTACAGGATCACTGCCCTAGGCGGCTCTATGGTCTCAATTCTGGCCCTTGTAGCAGCCTTCGGAGCGACGCACGCGCAAGCTGACAGCCGAAACTGTGCGCTGATAGATGGAGTGTTGCCCACAGGGTGTGCGCATGACAATGCGGGGCTCGTTGTTAGTCGCCCCAGCCCGACATCATCGGGGCATACCTCGGCCGGTGACCTGGGTGAAACCGGGTTCTCGGTTTCGATTGACGCAGGTGTGACCCAGCCACGCCAGCATGTGGCGGGTGATGCTGCGGTTACCGAGCGGCTGCGTCGTATGGACCATGCGTTGTCAGATATGGGTTTTCGAGTATCGGTAGATGGGCTCGGCGCGAAGCCTATCCTAAATGTCTCCACAGTTGATATGCGTAGCGGATACCGGGCTGGGGAGGTGATCAGCTTCCGCTCTTCGTCAAACTATCCAGCTTGGATAGAAAACGCGGAAATTGTTGTCGTTGATGCTCGTAGTCCTGGCGTTCCTCTGGCGATATTATCTACTGGGCCGAACGCGACCGCCAACTGGACCATGCCTGCAGATGCGCCCGATGCGATGGCCTATGTCTTGCGTGTGTATGACGCCCAAGGCCGGCGTGATGAGACTGTGCCATTGCCTCTGATCCGCAGTGACCGCGAATTGCCCGGATCGGAACTGACCGGTCCTGTCATAGCGGCAGGCGAAGGCGAGGATCGCACCGCTCGGCGGCGTATTCCGGTGCGTGGTGGGGCGATCACGGTCTCTGGCACAGATATGCCGGCAGGGGGCCAACTTAGCCTGATGGGCGAACCGGTCGTCCCGGACATCCGGCGCAACTTTGTCATTCAGCGTATTTTGCCCCCCGGAACACATGATGTGACCATCAACGCGGGCAATGAAAGTCAGGCGCAGTCGGTCACGATTCCGCATCGGGATATCTTTGCAACCGGTATTGCCGATATTACGCTTGGCCGTGATCGTGTCAGTGGCGAAAACTGGCGCTACGGGCGTGTTGCGGGCTTTGTAGACGGCGTCTATGCCAATGGCACGCGGCTTACGGCGTCGGTCGATACGCGCGACACGGAAATGCGCGACATGTTCCGCAATATTACGCGCCGTCATCCAGATCAGGTTCTGCGCGGGATTGAAGATCGCGATGTCTGGGTAACTACAGGCGACGACAGCAAAACCGAGAACCTTGCGCCGACCTCGGGGCGGTTCTACCTGCGCCTTGAACGCGACAACAGCCATATCATGTGGGGCGATTTCCGCCCTGAAAGCGACTTGAGCCGTGTGGTCCGCACGGATCGAACGCTGTACGGGCTTTCTGGCCGGTTCGAGACGACCGAGACAATGCCCAATGGCGAGGCCCGCGCCACGGTAACAGGCTATGCGGCCCAGATTGACCGATTGACACAACGCGATGTGTTCCGCGGCACGGGGGGTAGCTCTTATTTCCTGTCGCGGCGCGATATTGAATCAGGTACCGAAACACTGATCGCTGAAGTGCGCGACCCTGTTTCGGGGCGGATCATCTCGACCCGCCGTCTGGTTGAGGGGCGCGATTACCGCATTGATTATGTGCAGGGCGTGGTGATCCTGAATGAACCACTGGGCCCAACAGCAGGCGGTAGCGGTCTGTCGTCGGATCGGCCGATGGGCGATTATGACGTCAATCTGATTGCGCAATACGACTATGTGCCTGCTGCTGGCGCATCTCTGACCAGCACATATGGTGGGCGCGCGGAGGCTTGGCTCACTCAGAATGTAAGGGTTGGGGTCAGCGGATCGCGCGAGACAACTGGCCTTGCGGATAACACGCTGGTCGGTGCGGATATCCTGGTGCAGCGCCATGAGGGAACGTATATCAGCTTGGACGCTGCGCGTAGCGAAGGGCCGGGGTTGAATACGCGTCCGTCATTGACCGGCGGACTTGATTTGGATGATGACCAGGTCGCAGCAGGAGTGCGAGGACAGCGCGCGCTGGGTGTGCGGGCCGAAGGGCGGCTTGATCTGGCAGATCTTGGCGGCGAAGGTCACGTGTTCGGCTGGTATGAGCACCGGCAGGCAGGGTTCTGGTCGCCCGATTACAATGCGACCGAGACCGAGCGCAGCTACGGGATCGATGGCGCGATTGGTCTGGGGCAGGCGACTCTTACATTCGGCGCCGAAGAAGCGCGCCGCGGCGCGGATCGACGCACACAGAAAGCGCGTATCGGGGTGGATACCCCGCTGCGCGATGATTTGGCGCTTGAAGTGGAACTTGCACATCGCACCGAGCGCAATATGGCCGCTGCCGCACCCACAGGCGAGAATGGCACCCGCACGGATATTGCCGCACGCCTGACATGGGATGCGTTCGAGGACGCGCGGTTGTGGGTCTTTGGCCAGGCAACCGTTCGACAGAGCGGTGATCTGGCACGCGACAACCGGATCGGCGCGGGGGGCGAGGTTGATTTGACCGATACGTTGACACTGTCAGGCGAAGCTTCGACAGGGAACCTTGGATTTGCTGGTCGCGCCGATCTGACCTACCGCCCGAATGCAACAACCAGCTACCGCTTGGGGCTGCGCGAAGACCGTACGCGCACGAATGAGCTGTCGAGTGCCGCGCGGCGGAGCATCAGCTTTGGCGCAGATCGCAAGATCAATGATGCATGGTCGGCGACGACAGAAACAGTGATGGGCGGAATTCGTGACCGGCGCTCGCTCACCAGCACCTATGGCGTCACCTATACGCCAGATGAGGTGCGCAGCTATTCGATGGGCGTGCTCACTGGCGAAACCCGCGAAAGCGATGGTACCACTGTCAAGCGCGATGGTGTGTCCTTTGGCTTGACCCACAACAATGCAAATTCGGTTAACTACCGCTTGCGGGCTGAATATCGTCGTGATCGCTCGGACAACCCCGATCGGTTCACAAAACGGAATTCTTGGTTGGTCAGCGGCGATCTGGGCTATCAGACTAGCGATGACTGGCGCCTGATTGCAGCTCTTGATCTGGTGCTCTCAAGCGGCGATGGCATGTCCCTGCGAGATGGACGCTACATCGAGGGCAAGCTGGGCTATGCCTACCGACCAGTCGATAATGATCGCTTGAACGCGCTGTTCAGCTATACTTTTCTTGATGACCAACCCGGCGGGGATCAAATCAATATTGATGGTAACATAGGCGGTCCGCATCAGCGCAGCCATATCTTGAATGCCGCAATGAATTACGATCTGGATGAGCGTTGGACGCTGGGACTTAAGTACGGCTTTCGTCATCGTGAACAGACTGATCGGATCACCGGTGAGTCGACGCGTTCAACAGCCCATCTCGGGATCGCACGGCTCGACTACCGGATCGTCCAAAAGTGGGATATTATGGGCGAGGTTCGAGCGTTTCATGCGCCGCAGGCAAATACAACTGAAGTTGGCGCTTTGCTGGGCGTCTATCGTGAAGTGAACCCCAATGCCCGTATTGGTATAGGTTATTCTTGGGGAGGGATATCTGATGACATGCGTCGGATTGATCGAGCTAGGGAGGGATTATTTCTGAACATCATTGGTAAGTTTTAGAAGCGGTAGTACCGTTTGATGCTCAAGGAAACATTTGTGGATGCTAGGTGCCTGACTATGATACATATTTTACTACGCCCGAGTCGTATTCTGAAGAAGCGCTTAAGCTACACGGTTGCTATGGGCTGTATCGCTGCGGCATGTTCTAACACACAATATGTCGATATGTCTGTCTCTCCCGCCAGTCTGGAAGATAGCGGGTATGAGCGCGAAGCTCCAACGAGATCGTTTGATGTTCGGCCATCTCTAACTGCTGCATCAGATAAGCCGCTGTCGACTAATAATAAATCCCTCATGCATGTCGAAGATGAGATATTGCGGCGTCAGACGGAATATCGAGAAATAGAAAAAACGTTGGCACTACGCGGAGCAGCTGTCGGAGCGGTGAAGGGAGGGATCATAGGTCTTTTACTGGCTGACGCCCCAGGTGGGGTCTTGGGGGCGTTCCTTGGCGGTAGCGGTGGGTACGTGGTATCAGTTCATGCCGCATCAGCAGTAATACGAGAGCATCAAGAATATTTAATTCGGAAATCCAGTATCGAAGATATTCTAGAAGCCGCACGGGAAGATCAAGAAGCAACGGCGACCGATGCCAATCTACTCAACAAATATCAACGCGCTCTTGAGCAAAGACCATCTGTGATCCACCCAAACAGGCAGGTCGATAACGATCGAGATAAACAAATTGCTGAAGCGGTTAAGGAATTACGGCAGCGAGCAGAACTCCGACATGTTGCTTTGCAGGAGTTGGCGCCAGTTTACGCAGATCGACAAGGTGCGGGTGAGGAACTTCATTCTGAGTTACAGAAAAGTTCTCGCCTTTTACAGTTAGTGCGCAAAGGCTATGATAGTTTATTGGAGGGGCAATAATGAAGGTTGAATGCCGTGCTGGGTTAATTTTAATTTCTTTTGTGGGCTTATCAGCGTGTGCGCCAAAAGTCGGAAGCGCCCATGATCCTTGTGTGATGGCAGACCAACAAATATCGGCAAAAGCGTTAATTACCAATTCATTAACGAATGCCTACGAGAGTTGCCTCGCCAATCTGCGTGGGGGCTATGAATGGCACTAAGACTAAATGCGGTGAAGGGTGCAGCGATTTGTATTTGCTTTTTATTGGCTTCGTGTGCAAAAGAAGATCACCAAAGCAGTGTGCTCGTAAAAAGCGAAAATCGAACAATCAAAATGAACCCTCATCATAAGTCATTTAAAGAGGTGCGCTCTCATACGTTAAATGGAAATAAGAAAGATGCTGAGGGTGTTAAAAGATCTCTAACGGAGTACGGTAACGCGGTCACAGAAACCGAAGCCTCCGTAGTGGAGGTACTGCACAAAGCGCTCATGCGTCTCGCTCTTAAGTTTCTGTTGTTAATATCATAAATAGTGGTCGAAGCTGGAAGAAGATTCAGGAACCCATCTGAAGTTTGGTGCTGGTGAAAAGGTGTGCCGAGTGAGAAAACTTGTTTATGCCGTGTTGCTTGCCGCAGCACCTTCATTGCTTCAGGCTACGCCGCTTTCTACTGCTAAAGATTTATTTTATGCCGGGCAGTACTCTGAAAGTATGAGTAGATTTTATAATCTCGCCGAAGGCGGAGATGCGGTGGCGGCGCGATATATAGGTTTAGCTTATCAATTTGGATTGGGTGTTGAGTCTACTCTTGAAGAAGCAATTTTTTGGCTGCATCATGCCTCCACACTCGGTGACACGAAAGCTAGTAGGTATTTGGGTTATATATATTTAGATTCAGGCCTTCGGCCTGACGGTGAGCAAGTCGCGTCAAAATACTTTGAGCGTGCTGCATCTTCGGGGGATGTGTTTGCCTCTCTCGAGTTGGCTAGGATGCGATATAATGAAGATAATATCGATGAAGCTGTTAAATATTATAATTATGCAGCTTCTAGGGGCGTCGCTGATGCCCAGTTTGAATTAGCGATCTTGTTGATTGATGTTTTTGACAAGAATGCCGAGGCTCTAGATCTTCTCCAAGCGGCTGCAGAGGAGGGCCATACTGATTCTCTGCTTTTTTCGGGCGCTATGGCCCTAGCTGGAATGTTCAACGGTGTTGCTAGAAATGATGGTTTCCGCCGCATCGAGCTGGCAGCAGAGCTTGGGAGCATTGATGCACAAGTTCTTCTTGGGAATTTGTATCTTGAGGGAATCATGATTGAAAGAAATGTTGTTGAAGCCATGGATTGGTTTCATCTGGCGCATGCAGCGGGAGATCTGCGTGCCAGTGTACACCTTGCAATCCTTTATGAAAGTCTAGATTCTAGAGAGAGAGTTATTGAATTATTATCTGGGTCTCCTGATGAGGGAGATCCAGATATCTTTTTGCAAGCAGCTGATTTTCTTATAACTTCCGGCCATGCTGGAGAATATAAAGATCTTATCTTAGATTATTTTAACAAGGCGCATTTAAATGGCAGTTCCAGCTCTGGGTTTAGTGCGGCTCAATTCATTATTCAGCATTATGATGATTATGAAGAGGCAATTGATTGGCTGGTGAAATCTTCGCAACGTGATCACTCAGGCGCCAAGTTTTTACTTGGTACCCTCTGTGCTGAGGTTGAGGTAAAGAAATGTGAGTATCTGGATTCGTTTGAGTTAATTTATAAATCGGCAACTATGGGAAACGCGGATGCACAATTAAGTTTAGGTTTGATGTATGCCGAAGGAGACTCGGTGATCTCAGATGAAAAAATTGCAGCTTCTTGGTTTAAAGAGTCAGCTGAACAGGGTAATGTTGTGGCTATGCATAATTTAGGGGTCCTCTACTTGTCTGGGCGGGGCGTGAATGAGGATTTAACCTTAGCGGAAAGGTGGTTCGAAAAGGCTGTGACCAAGGGATATCAAGAGTCGGAGGAAATGTTAGACCTTATTTCGAGCCTTTTGCGGCCTTGATGGGTGGCATGAATAAGCCCAAGCCCCCCAGGTTCGCATACTACGCGACTCGCGGCCTGAAATGTTTTCTGATGGCGTATTTTTGACCGCTGATGAGGGCGCTGCCGCCAGTTCGGATTCGGCGGCGCAACTCATCGAGGCCTGTCCTCAACCAAGACTTTGAACAGTAGCCATGTTTTTTCCGCCGAGGGTATTTTGCTGCGGATTTCAGAAATACCGGACAGGGATTTCACTAAATCGTTCGCCACGGTACACGACGCTGTTGCGTTGCGGGGTGATTTGGATTCGATTTTGAAGATTCTCTACCACAAGGATCTTCGCGATGCTCGAACGCCTTCTCACCCCGCTACTGGAAACTCTACGTCCGCATTTTGATCTGAGCAAGACGCGCCTTGAAGCCCTAGCCCCGGACTTCGACACCTCTGAGCGTGATTTGAGTGGGCGTCGCAGGACGGCTCTTGAAAATTCAAAGGGTTAGCTTGGCGCTACGGGCAGTTTCCCAGAAGCTTTGTAGTCACACACTATGTTCTGAATTCTGTTGATTTGTGGGTGATTCACCTGATATCTTCGCTACACAATGTATACGCGCATCACCAAAACCGGCGACCGCCAATACCTGCAACTGGTCGAGTCCTTCCGCAACGACCGCGGGCAGGTGCGTGTGCGCGTCATTGCCAATCTCGGACGGCTGGACAGGTTGAGCCCCGACAAGCTCGACCCGCTGATCAATGGTCTGAACCGTGCGCTTGGGCGCACGGAGAATACATCGTCAGAGATCATTCAAGAAGCAGGCCGGGCACATGGCAATGTCTTTGCCCTTCATGAACTCTGGTGCGAACTGGGATTTCAGAAGGCGCTCAGCCGCGCACTGCGTTCCAGCCGCCGGGAGTTTGACGCCGAAGCGCTTATACGCGCCATGGTGTTCAACCGGTTGTGTGAACCTGACAGCAAATTGGGCTGCCTGCGCTGGCTGGAAACTGTTGCCCTCCCCGCGATGCCTGATGGCGTGACGCACCAGAAATTGCTGCGCGCCATGGATGCGCTCATGGACAATGCCGAGGCGGTAGAGGATGCCTTGGCGCGTCAGATACGGCCCTTGGTCGATCGCGACCTGGCTGTTGTCTTCTATGACCTGACCACAGTGCGCATCCATGGGGAAGGCGCGGTCGAGGATGACATCCGGGCGTTTGGGATGAACAAGGAGCGCGGCGGCATCGCCCGTCAGTTCGTCTTGGGCATTGTGCAGACGGCCGATGGCCTGCCGCTCATGCATACAGTCCATCCCGGCAATGTCGCCGAGACAAAAACACTGCAAGCCATGCTGGAGACCGTTCTGAAACGCTTCCCCATTGACCGCGTCATCCTGGTGGCAGACCGCGGTTTGCTGAGCCTCGACAACATTCATCATCTGACGGATATGGCCAATCAGAGCGCGCGCAAGCTGGAGTTCATCCTGGCGGTGCCTGCCAGGCGATATAGCGAATTGACCGGCACTTTCCGAGAGCTGAGCTTCGATGAAGAGGGTTTGGCCGAGGCGCAGTTTGCCGATCATCGTCTGATCGTTGCCCATGATCAACTGCGCGCAGCTGAGCAAAGCGATAAGCGCCGTGCGCGCATCGCTGAGCTGGAAGCCATGGCCGAGAAGATGGTCACAAAACTCGATGCCCAGGATGATGGTATAACCGCACAGGGGCGTCGTGCTTCCGACCGCGGGGCCTATAGCCGCTTCACCCGCGCCGTCGCTGAGGCCGAAATGACGCGCTTTGTGAAGCCTGATCTGACCGCAGACCGGTTCTCCTGGAGCACCGATGAAGACGCCATTGCCGATGCGCAGTTATTCGATGGCAAGCTCGCGCTGATCACCAATGCCCCAGACCTGACACCAGCCGAAGCGGTCGAGCGCTATCGTTCTTTAGCAGATATCGAGCGTGGTTTCCGCGTGCTGAAATCTGACATCGAGATCGCACCGGTTCATCACAGACTGCCAGATCGCATCCGTGCCCACGCGCTGATCTGCTTCATGGCTTTGACCATTTACCGCGTCATGCGCATGCGCTTGAAGGCCCAAAGACATAACGCTAGCCCGCGCACCGCTTTGGACCTTCTTGCACGCATCCAGAAGCACACCGCCCATATCGGGGATCGCACATTCAACGGCACCAGCAAAACAACTCAGGAGCAACTGGACCTCTTCGAGGCCATGGGCCTCAGAAAACCTGCCTGACCGGCAATGTAGTCACACAAACACGATTTCCGTGTCAATAATATCAATCACTTACGCGATTAACTGTCGAACCCGGGCTAGCCGTACTGCTCTTTGGCTTGGCAAATTGTCGGACGGTCAACCTGTCGCATCTGGCAAGTCAGTTTCCGGGGTGTGCCAAACATGAATCAAATTACCGGCGCCTGCAGCGTTTCTTTCAGCATGTGCGGCTCGACAGTGACACCGCCGCGCTTCTGATCATGCAGATGCTGAACTTACTGAACCGACCCAACGTGTTGGCGCTGGATAGAACGAATTGGAAGCTGGGATCGCGCGATATCAATATCCTTGTCCTCGCCATCGTCACGCGCCGCTTTCGCGTGCCACTCATGTGGACGCTTTTGGATCATGCAGGCAATTCGGGCACCCCTGAGCGCAGCGCACTCATGGATCGATATCTGCGATTGTTCGGAGTATCCTCTATCCGCATTCTGTTGGCGGATCGCGAGTTTGTCGGAACGCAGTGGATGCATTTTCTCAATAAAAACAATATTCCCTTTGCCATACGGATCAAAGAGGACATGGTGATCCACCTCGCTGATGGCACGCGCCGCCAGTTCCGGACTCTTCTTCGCAAACCAAAGCGCGGCAACTGGGAAGGCTGGCTAAATGGCATGGAAGCGTCACCTGAAGATCGTCTGCGGGTTGCCGGCAAACGCATCGACGGAGAGTTGCTCATAGTCGCAACCAACACGGAAAAGGCCGAAAAGGGCCTCGACCTCTACCGTAAGCGATGGGGCATTGAGTGTATGTTCGGGGACGCAAAAACACGCGGCTTCAATATCGAAGATACCCATATCACCGACCCCCAAAAGCTTGCCAGTTTACTCGTGATTGTCGCACTCGCCGTGACATGGGCGTATCGTTGCGCGACCTGCGTCATGGGCCGGGGCACCATTCGCAAAAAGCAGCATGGAAGGCGTGAAAAGTCCTGGTTCCGAACAGGTCTCGATGTTCTGCGAAAATGGATCATCCATCAACCGGATAAGGCCATCAACGCTTGGGCAAAGACTTGCCCTCGAAGGCCAGTGATCACTTCAAAATGAGCGGAGTCGTGTACCGTGATCGTTCGCCCTGAACAACCCTCAACATCCTGATTATGCTTGCGAAATGAACGTTTCTTATCGCCTTTTATTGCAAGGTTTCGTATAATCTGGGCCAAAACCTTGCAATTTCGGGGTGGGCGATGAAGGCAAAACCGAAGGGTCCAGAGCAAGACGATCTGTTCCCCCAAGATGGTATGGTTGCCGCCCTTCCCCGAGAGGCATCAAAGTGCCAACATGAGTGGTGTATAGGCCACAGAAATAGAGAAGGACGGCGAGATGTACGATACAATGATCGGGGTAGATTTGGCAAAGCGAGTTTTTCATCTGCACGTCGCGTCGATGACAGGGCATGTGAGAGATCGCAAGAAGCTGACGCCATTGCAGTTTCGGCGCTACATGGCGGACGCGCCGAATTGCGTTGTGGTCTTTGAAGCCTGTGGGAGCGCGCATTACTGGGCGCGGCAAATGATGGAGCTGGGTCACGAGGCGCGGATCATCCCGGCGCAGTACGTAAAGCCGTTTGTAAAACGCCATAAAAATGACCGGAATGACGCAGAGGCGATCGTGGTGGCGGCGCAGCGTCCCGAGATGCACTTCACGACGGTGAAGAGTGAACAGCAGCAGGCACGCGCGGTCGTATTTCGGGCGCGCGAACGACTTGTAAATCAGCGCACTGAGCTGGTGAACGCTTTGCGCTCAACGCTCTATGAATACGGGCACACATTCCCTGTGGGATTTGGCCATGTGAAACGGATCGCCGAACTGTTGGAGGCGCCTGAGTGCGACCTTCCTGCTCTTGTCGTAACGGAGTGCCAGGACCTGCTGGCGCAAATTGCTGAGAAAACAGACCGTATCACAGCGAAGGACAAGCTGATCAAGCAACTCGCAAAAGAAAGCGCTGTGGCGCGGCGCCTGCAAACGATGCCGGGTGTGGGGCCGATGACTGCATTGGCGGTTGAGGCTTTCGCACCGGATATGGAGCAATTCTCCTGCGGACGGGACTTTGCGGCCTGGCTGGGATTGGTGCCGTTGCAAAAATCGACCGGTGGCAAGAGCCGTTTGGGTAAGCTGTCCAAGATGGGCCAGGTCGATATCCGACGTTTGCTGATCATCGGGGCGATGTCGCGGATCATCGGGCGGGCGCGTCATACGATTCCAGATGACAGCTGGCTTGGCAGGAAAGTGGCCATGAAGCCGAAGATGCTGGTTGGCATTTCGCTGGCGAACAAGATGGCGCGCCAGATCTGGGCGATGCTGACGAAGAATGAGGATTACAGAGATCCGGCGCTGGTGGGCGCGGCATGACAGCCATGTCGTAACCTGCAAGCGTCGGTGCCAAGGGGAGTGTGAGAGTGCTATGACCTGAATGGGCGCAACGATCGAATAGATCTGGATTGGGAAAACCATAGTTGAACTTTGCGCCAAAAGCGCTTCCCCAAGATTTGGACCCTATCCGCTGATCACCATACCGGCCGCGGCTTCCGGAAACGCCGCTCAGAACAGGCCTGAAAGAAGCACGCAATCGATCACACGCACTGAAACGGTCAAAAGACTCTTGCATCACGGGCGGCAACCAAAGAAGTTTAACACTTTTGGCCGGGATTCTGGCCGATTTAGAGGGCTAAGGTGTTGAATTCCTTTGGGTTGGAGGGCAAATTCTCTTAAGCGTTGTTGTGTCACGCGATGGTAATATTGATTATTGATAGATAGCTAAAATAACGGTATCGTCGTGTCATGTGTGTGCGCGTATCAAAATCAGGCAACCGCAGCTACCTGCAAATCGTCGAGGGCTACCGCGACGAGGCAGGGCGTGTGAAGCAAAAGGTCATTGCCAATCTGGGCCGGCTGGACAAGATGGGCGAGAAAAATCTGTCGGCGCTGATCCACGGCCTTCAGCGCGCGGCAGGCCGACCAGAAATGCTGCCCGAGCCTCCGAAATTCGACAGCTCCAAGACATTTGGGGATGTCTGGGTGCTCCATCAGCTCTGGCATGAGCTGGGATTGTCAGATGCATTGCGCCGCGCCCTGCGCTCCTCACGCCGTCAGTTCGACGCAGAAGCTCTGGTGCGGGCGATGGTTTTCAACCGGTTGATCGACCCCACCAGCAAGATCGGCGTTGTCGAATGGCTCCGCGCAGAGACAAGCATGCCCGGCATTGATCCTGAAGCTGTTCATCACATGCAGCTCATGCGCGCCATGGATGCGCTCGAAGAGAACAAGGACGCGGTGGAGCAGGCGGTCGCGAACCAGCTGCATCCCTTGCTGGATAAGGACCTGAGCGTCGTCTTCTATGATGTGACTTCTGTTCGCATCCATGGGACTGCGCAGCTGGAGGATGACCTGCGCGCCTATGGGCAAAGCAAGGATATCCATGGGATCGGCCGTCAGTTTGCCTTGGGCGTTATCCAGACGGCCGAAGGCCTGCCGATTGCGCATGAGGTCTTCGAGGGCAATGTGGCCGAGACCAGAACGCTGGTCCCGATCCTGCAACGGCTGCAAAAGCGCTTTGCGTTGAGGCGGATTGTTATCGTGGCAGATCGGGGGCTGCTGAGCCTCGACAATGTTGCCGCCCTGGAAGAACTGGGCCGCGCACAAGGCGTGTGCGTGGATTACATTCTGGCGGTCCCAGCCCGCAGATATTCGGCCTTTGCAGAAATCCTGCGCGAGGTGCAGCCTGCATTGGACAGCGCTGATGGCCCGGTTGATCAGGATGTCATCACCGAAACCCTCTGGGAAGAGCGTCGCCTGGTGATCGCGCATAATGCCGCCCGCGCAGCAGAACAGACAGCAGCGCGGCAGAGCATCATCGCTGAGCTTGATGCTCTTGGTGACGCCTTGGCCAGAAAGCTCGACGCGCAAGATGCCGGTGAGAATGGCCGGGGACGGCGTAGTTCCGACCGCGGCGCCTATCAGCGCTTCCACAAGGCGCTGTTGGAAAAACAGATGACCCGGTTCATTAAGACCGATCTTGGCAGCCCCAGTTTCACCTATTCCGTGGACGAAGAGGCTCTTGAACAGGCGGAACGGTTGGATGGAAAGCTCCTTCTGGTTACCAGCCTGTCGGATATGACACCCGAAGAGGTCGTCCATCGCTATCGTTCACTCGCTGATATTGAGCGGGGGTTTCGTGTGCTTAAATCCGAAATCGAGATCGCACCGGTCTATCACCGCCTACCTGATCGCATCCGCGCCCACGCCCTTGTATGCTTCCTCGCCCTTGTTCTCTACCGCATTCTCCGAATGCGCCTGAGGGCCGCGCAAAGCCCTGTGTCGCCATCACGGCTGCTGAAATCACTGGGCAGGATTCAGAAGCATACTGTCCATGTGGGTGCGAATGCATATCACGGAATAACCCGCCCTGAGCCTGAACAGTTGGACCTGTTCCGGACGCTGAACATAGAGCTGCCAAAGCAGCCAGCCTGATCTGTTGTGTCATTTCTTGAAGCCCCGTTTCAAGAAAATCAAACACTTAACGCTCATAAGTGTTAAACTTCTTTGGTTGCCGCCCGTGATGCAAGAGTCTTTTGACCGTTTCAGTGCGTGTGATCGATTGCGTGCTTCTTTCAGGCCTGTTCTGAGCGGCGTTTCCGGAAGCCGCGGCCGGTATGGTGATCAGCGGATAGGGTCCAAATCTTGGGGAAGCGCTTTTGGCGCAAAGTTCAACTATGGTTTTCCCAATCCAGATCTATTCGATCGTTGCGCCCATTCAGGTCATAGCACTCTCACACTCCCCTTGGCACCGACGCTTGCAGGTTACGACATGGCTGTCATGCCGCGCCCACCAGCGCCGGATCTCTGTAATCCTCATTCTTCGTCAGCATCGCCCAGATCTGGCGCGCCATCTTGTTCGCCAGCGAAATGCCAACCAGCATCTTCGGCTTCATGGCCACTTTCCTGCCAAGCCAGCTGTCATCTGGAATCGTATGACGCGCCCGCCCGATGATCCGCGACATCGCCCCGATGATCAGCAAACGTCGGATATCGACCTGGCCCATCTTGGACAGCTTACCCAAACGGCTCTTGCCACCGGTCGATTTTTGCAACGGCACCAATCCCAGCCAGGCCGCAAAGTCCCGTCCGCAGGAGAATTGCTCCATATCCGGTGCGAAAGCCTCAACCGCCAATGCAGTCATCGGCCCCACACCCGGCATCGTTTGCAGGCGCCGCGCCACAGCGCTTTCTTTTGCGAGTTGCTTGATCAGCTTGTCCTTCGCTGTGATACGGTCTGTTTTCTCAGCAATTTGCGCCAGCAGGTCCTGGCACTCCGTTACGACAAGAGCAGGAAGGTCGCACTCAGGCGCCTCCAACAGTTCGGCGATCCGTTTCACATGGCCAAATCCCACAGGGAATGTGTGCCCGTATTCATAGAGCGTTGAGCGCAAAGCGTTCACCAGCTCAGTGCGCTGATTTACAAGTCGTTCGCGCGCCCGAAATACGACCGCGCGTGCCTGCTGCTGTTCACTCTTCACCGTCGTGAAGTGCATCTCGGGACGCTGCGCCGCCACCACGATCGCCTCTGCGTCATTCCGGTCATTTTTATGGCGTTTTACAAACGGCTTTACGTACTGCGCCGGGATGATCCGCGCCTCGTGACCCAGCTCCATCATTTGCCGCGCCCAGTAATGCGCGCTCCCACAGGCTTCAAAGACCACAACGCAATTCGGCGCGTCCGCCATGTAGCGCCGAAACTGCAATGGCGTCAGCTTCTTGCGATCTCTCACATGCCCTGTCATCGACGCGACGTGCAGATGAAAAACTCGCTTTGCCAAATCTACCCCGATCATTGTATCGTACATCTCGCCGTCCTTCTCTATTTCTGTGGCCTATACACCACTCATGTTGGCACTTTGATGCCTCTCGGGGAAGGGCGGCAACCATACCATCTTGGGTGTTCCGCGCGCGGCTGGTCGAGATCATCGATATGCGCCATGAACTGGTGAAGCTGGCGGATTTGATTGACCGGGGTTTCTTTGAGCGCGAATGGGCTGGGTTCTTTCCCTCGCAAGAGGGACGACCTGCAACCCCATCGCGTCTGGTGGCAGGGCTTCTCTATCTCCAGCATGCCTACAAGCTGTCGGATGAGGCCGTGGTCGCGCGCTGGGTGGAGAACCCCTATTATCAGCATTTCTGCGGTGAGACCTTCTTCCAGCACCGCCCACCTATCGATCCATCATCGCTCACACGCTGGCGCAATCGAATTGGTGAGGAAGGTGCCGAATGGCTGCTGACCAAGACCATTGAGGCCGGGCGCGCGTCTGGCGCTGTGAATGACAAAAGCCTTAAGCGCGTGTCGGTCGACACCACGGTGATGGAGAAGAATATCGCCTATCCGACCGATGCGCGGCTCTATGAACGCGCGCGCCAGAAGCTGGTGGCGCTGGCCCATGAGGCCGATGTCGATCTACGCCAGAGCTACGCACGTCTTGCCCCGCGTCTGGCGCGACAGGTCGGCCGCTATGCTCACGCGAAACAATTCAAGCGGATGCGCAAGGCATTGAAAAAGCTGAAAGGCTACACGGGGCGGGTCATGCGCGACTTGCGCCGTCATCTGAGCGGCATTCCAGATGGAGCGCTGCGTGAGCAAATCTGCGATGCTCTCGTGCTGACCGGACGGCTTCTGGCCCAGAAGCCGAAAGACAAGAACAAGATCTACAGCCTGCATGAACCCGAGGTCGATTGCATCTCGAAAGGCAAGGCGCGTGTGCGCTACGAGTTCGGCACCAAGGTCTCCGTCGCCGCTACCATCGCGGAAGGCTTCATCGTCGGCGCACGCTCCATGCCCGGCAACCCATATGACGGGCACACTCTGCAAGAGGCGCTGGATCAGGTCGAAGTGCTGACTGACATCCGCCCATCATTGGCCGTCGTGGACCGGGGCTATCGCGGCCATGGTGTGACGCGAACCCGCGTGTTGATCAGTGGCATGCGCAAAGGCATCACGCCCATGCTGGCAAAACTGTTGCGAAGGCGCAGCGCTATCGAAGCCGAGATCGGACACATGAAAACTGACGGTCGACTGACACGCTGCCCTCTCAAGGGCACTGGAGGAGATGCGATCTTCGCTGTTCTCTGTGCCTGCGGCCACAATATCCGCAAGATGCTGGCCCATCTCAGGGCTATTTTGGGACTCATCATAGCAGCGCTCTTAGCCGCTATATGGCACCGTCCGACAAATCAGATCGAGCCACAAGCCGCTTGAGCAGGCAAAATACGTTGTTCAGGATGAACTAAATCCCGGACAGCTGTTTTAGTAATTCTCGGACAGCTGGGTGATCCGAAGATGGTATGGTTGCCGCCCTTCCCCGAGAGGCATCAAAGTGCCAACATGAGTGGTGTATCCCAAGTTAATCAACAAAACCGATAAGTGTCTGATTTCATTTAGGCCGAATGGCCAAAAATGTTACAACAAGAGCGCTGTCAGGTGGGTTTTGGCAGGTTGAGTGTTTCGAAGAGGTCCAGTTGCTCCGGTGTGGTGTTGCTTATTCCTTGGAAGCTGCGGCTTCCGGCATATGCCGTGTGTTTCTGAATGCGCGACAGGATGTCGAGGGCGAGCTGAGGACTTGCGTGATGGCCTTTGGCCTTCAGGCGCATGCGCATGACTCGGTGCAGGGTGAGGGCCAGAAAGCAGATCAGCGCATGGGCGCGGATACGGTCGGGCAATCTGTGATGAACTGGCGCGATCTCGATGTCAGATTTCAGGACGCGAAAGCCCCGCTCGATATACCATAGAGCCTGCCTCTTATAACTTGACAGAGCATGATGATCCCCCCAGAATCGGATTTGAAGCGCTTCGCGCGCTCGCACGCTGGATGGGATCACGCGATGAGCGAAGTACCGTCAGTTCCAGAATTTCAGATGCTGCCGTTGGATCGACGGCAGGAGGCCATCGCACTGTTGGGGCGGATGGCGCTGCGCCAGATCCGCAGCGCGATCGAGACCAAGGAGAGCGATGATGACGTCAGAATCGATCATGGTCCCGCGCGCCCAGAGTTTACCCGAGAAAGTCTGCGGACAGCATCGCGATCGCCAAGCGATCGTTTATATTCGCCAATCAACGCTGCAGCAGGTTGAGCGCAATCAGGAATCGACACGGCTGCAATACGCTCTGGTTGACCGGGCTTTCGCACTTGGCTGGCCGCGGGAAGCGATCGTCGTGGTCGACGATGATCTGGGACGCTCGGGCGCCTCGATCGAGGGACGGCTTGGCTTTCAGCGGCTGGTAGCAGAAGTCGGACTGGGTCGTGTCGGATTGGTCCTTGGGGTCGAGATGTCACGGCTTGCGCGCTCGTGCCGGGACTGGCACCAGTTGTTGGAGATTTGCTCCCTATTCGATACATTGATTGCGGATGCCGATGGCGTTTACGACCCATCGAATTTCAACGATAGGCTCCTGTTAGGCTTAAAGGGGACAATGAGCGAGGCCGAACTGCATATTATCAAGGCAAGAATGCTGGAGGGGCGACGTGCGAAGGCCCGGCGCGGCGAACTCGCAAAGAGTTTGCCAGCGGGTTATGTAGCGCGCCCGTCGGGGGAGGTCATCTTCGAACCTGATGAACAGGCCCAGGGCGTCATCCGTCTTATCTTTGATTTGTTTGAGCGGCTGCGGTCGGTTGGAGGTGTGCTGCGGTATCTGAACGAGCACAATATACAGATGCCGATACGCAGGAAAGATGGCCCGACCAAGGGTGATCTTGAGTGGCGCCGCCCAAGCCGAGCCACGCTGCATAACCTGTTCAACAATCCTATTTATGCCGGTGTGTATGCCTGGGGTGCGCGGCCCGTCGACAGGCGGCGCCAGAAGCCGGGGCGTCCTGGAACCGGGCGCTGCGTGAAGGCGCCGGACAATGTCGAGGTGTTTCTGCCAGACCGGTTGCCGGCCTATATCAGCTTGGAGCAATTCGAGAGCATCCAAGCGCAGATTAGGGCCAACCTGCCGAGCGCGCAGGGGCCGGTCCGGGCTGGAAGCGCTTTGCTATCGGGCATGGTGATTTGTGGCGCGTGCGGCTTGAGGATGCAGCCAACCTATAACAACAATGGTCAAGTCGCGCGCTACATCTGCAATGGCATGCACATGGCCTACGCAGAACCAATCTGTCAGTCGCTTAAAGCGGCCCCGGTTGATGAGGCTGTGTCGCGCGCTATCCTGCGATCGCTGGAACCAGCCGCGCTCGAGATCAGTCTTGCGGTCGCCAGCGACCTTGAAGCGGAACGCAAATCTCTCGATCGTCAATGGCAGCAGCGTCTTGAGCGCGCCCAATTCGAGGTTGATCGCGCCCGGCGGAGTTATGCCAGCGTCGAGCCAGAGAACCGACTGGTTGCGCGTAGTCTCGAGAAGAGTTGGGAAGAGGCGCTGGCGAGCCAAGCGCGCCTCATGGTTGATTATGACCGCTTCCAGCGCGAACGTCTGCAAGCACCGAGCCGCACTGAACTGGAGGCGATCCGTACCCTTACCCAAGATCTCCCCGCGCTTTGGCAGGCGGCAACAACCACACAAAGAGAACGACAGGAAATTGTACGGCTGCTGCTCGAAAGGGTTATCATCAAGATGGTTGATGACACCGAGCATGTGGAGGTCACGTGTCATTGGCATGGCGGCAATCAAACGATGCACAAGGTGATCCGTCCTGTCGCGCGGATCACCGCGCTCAGCAGCTATCCGGCACTGATTGCGCGCATGAAGGAACTCTACGAAGCTGGCCACAGTAGCCGCTGCATTGCCAATATTCTCAACGAAGAAGGCTTTGTCCCCCCCAAGCGTCGTAACACCTATACCCCCGAAATGGTCCGCCACCGCCTGGTTGCGGCGGGCATCGCCAAACCACAGCGCAAAAAACCCAGCGCCTCAGCGATGATTGTGCGCGAACCCGACGAGTGGACAATCCGAGAATTAGCCGAAGCCATCGGCATGCCTCAAGCGACCCTGTATTATTGAGACCTTCTTTCAGCACCGCCCACCTATCGATCCATCATCGCTCACACGCTGGCGCAATCGAATTGGTGAGGAAGGTGCCGAATGGCTGCTGACCAAGACAATTGAGGCCGGGCGCGCGTCTGGCGCTGTGAATGACAAAAGCCTTGAGCGCGTGTCGGTCGACACCACGGTGATGGAGAAGAATATCGCCTATCCGACCGATGCGCGGCTCTATGAACGCGCGCGCCAGAAGCTGGTGGCGCTGGCCCATGAGGCCGATGTTGTAAATGCTGGATTAAAATTCCCCAGAAGTGCTGGAGCAAAATTCCCCACCTCACGGGTTTGGTGATCAGCCGTTGAGTTGATCAGCGCCTCCGTTCTTGGGTGGCCTGCCTCTGCGTTTTGGCGGCGGTGGGGGCGTGATGCTGGCATGCGCACGTGTATGCTCAGGTATCAGATCCGTGTGATGCCGAAGGCGGTAACTGGCCCCCTCAATCTGAACCACAACGGCATGATGCAATAGACGATCTAGTAGAGCTGTTGCGACTACCGGATCGCCGAAGATTTCACCCCATTCTGCGAAGCCGCGGTTTGAGGTCAGGATCATGGCGCCTTTTTCATATCGAGCATTCACCAGCTGAAAGAACAGGTTCGCGCCACCGGGAGTGATGGGGAGATAGCCGATTTCATCAACGATCAGCAGGGAGGCACGTGCATAGAACCTGAGCTTGTCCACAAGGCGCCCTTCGCGCTCTGCCTTGGTCAGGGCCTCAATCATGTCGACCAGCGTGCAGCGATAGACGCTCCGCCCGGCTTTCACCGCCGCAACTCCGATGGCTGTCGCGAGATGACTCTTGCCCGTCCCTGGCGGGCCAAGGAAATGCACGACTTCAGCGCGCCGGATGAACTCCAGCTCTACCAGCGCCATGATCCTATGACGATCCAGCGAGGGCTGAAACGAGAAGTCGAAGCTTTCCAGTGTTTTGATCGGCATCAGGCGTGCCGTGCGCAGCGCGACACCAATTCTGCGGTTCTCTCTGAGGCTGAGTTCTTCGGCCAGCAGTTCATCAATTGCCTCAATGGCGCTGATCTCGCCCTTCTCCAGACGACCAAGAATCTGATCCAGGGCTTCAAGCGCGCGGGCCATGTGTAAGCCAACAAGGCTTTGCCGGATCCGTTCTGTCACTGAGATCATGACCGCACCTCCACGCCACTGGCGAGACGACGACCAACGGCTTCATAGAAGGCCAGGGGGCGTCGGGCGACCGCCGCATCAACCGGGGACGCCGGCAGTTGAAGGGCGCGTCGTGCAGGCGGGACGGGTTTGCGATGGCCGGGATCTACCCTACGCTGCCGCTTCCCCTCCAGCACGGGATGGCTGGCGATCAACTGACCATCTTCGAAGATGCGCACCTCGGCGGGATGGTTCTGGACTTCGACAATTCGGCGGCGTGCAGTGTCGGGCACGCTGTAGTAATTGCCCCCCACAGAAACCATGCCTTCATGGCTGATACGGCG
Source organism: Roseinatronobacter monicus (assembly GCF_006716865.1). Classification (NCBI taxonomy): domain Bacteria; kingdom Pseudomonadati; phylum Pseudomonadota; class Alphaproteobacteria; order Rhodobacterales; family Paracoccaceae; genus Roseinatronobacter; species Roseinatronobacter monicus. Next base: position 102,034 of record NZ_VFPT01000001.1, read on the forward strand.
CTCGACAGTGAGAACAGCCTCATATGGGCGCGCAGGCAAGGCCAGCAAATGCGGTTGCTCCTCGGCGAAGTGTTCATCGACAATCCGCTGCGTTGTCGCATGGATGCGTGGATTGGCAATTGTTGTGCGCCACTCTTCGAACTGGGCGTTCAAATCATCAAGATCGCGGAAGCTTCGACCCAGAAAGAAATCCTGCCGCACATAGCGGAAGGGGCGTTCAACCTTACCCTTGGTTTTGGCCCGATAAGGCTGGCATGCGCGCGGCGCAGACCCGTAATGGGCCAGCAGCGCGACCAGTGACTCATTATAGGTCACGACACCTGCGGCATCTTCACCGATGACCGCCGTCTTCATCCGGTCATAGAGGATCTCTGTGCAGACCCCACCCATCATGTCGAATGCAGTGATGTGGCAGCGCATCACCGTTTCCAGCGTCTGGTTGGGACAGAACCGCCCCCAGAGCCAGCGACTGTGCCCCAGCACCATGCTGAACAGCCAGACCTTGCGCATCACGCCGGGCTCGGAGGTGAACGCCACCTGGAACTCGGCAAAATCCACCTGCGCTTGCTTGCCTGCAGGTGTCTCGAACCGCCGCTCAAACTGCCGTGGAGTTGCTGGGCGGATCAACCGCAGATATTCTGTCAGTGTCGAATAGGCGCCCTCATATCCCATCGCCTTGATCTCGCGATGCAACCTGCGCGCTGACAGGCCTGGGAAGGCTTCAAGCCGATCTGACAAATATGATCGAAATCGTTCAGCCAGCCGATCACCCGGCTCTCGGGGTCCATAGATCGGTGCTTCAAGGCCCCGCTCGAGATATTTCCTGACCGTCTTACGGTCCAGACCAGTTTGCCGTGCAATTGCACTGACACCCAAGCCTTGTCGCTTCAATTCCAAGATCATCACGATCTCCCTCAGTCTAACCACCTGCAAGCCTTTCCCTTGGCCATTCACAGGGGGAATTATGCGCGACTGATGTTCAGGGGGGCATGCCCCCCTGAACATCAGCCTGTGCGCCAAACTGGGGAAATTTCATCCAGCGCTTTTGGGGAGATTACATCCAGCACTCACAGATGTCGATCTACGCCAGAGTTACACCCGTCTTGGCCCGCGCCTGGCGCGGCAAGTCGGCCGCTATGCCCACGCGAAACAATTCAAGCGGATGCGCAAGGCATTGAAAAAGCTGAAGGGCTATACGGGGCGGGTCATGCGCGACTTGCGCCGTCATCTGAGCGGCATTCCAGATGGTGCGTATTCCGGCGGATCCGGCCACCCATTCCGACAACATCCGGCCACCTGTTCCGGGGTATCCGGCCACCTGTGACGCGTTGCCGTGAGGCAGCGTGTTTTGGTTATCAGTCCTGAGGGGTTTCGTCACCCATTTTGGTGATGGTCTTGCGCATGGATTGGCCCTCGAGTTCGAGACGGTAGGCGTTGTGAACGATGCGATCGAGGATGGCATCGGCGAATGTGGGTTCGCCGATGACGTCATGCCAGGCTTTGATGGGTAATTGGCTTGTGATCATCGTTGAGCCGCGCCCGTAACGCTCTTCGACGATCTCCATGAGATCGCGGCGTTGCGGTGATGTCAGCCTGTCCGGTCCCCAGTCGTCCAAGATCAGCAATTGCGCCTTCGTGATGCTGCGGAACAAGCGGGGGAAGCGTCCGTCACCATGGGACAGCTCCAATTCCTCGAAGAGGCGCGGCATCCGTTTGTAGACCACAGTCACGCCGTCACGACAGGCTGCCTGGGCCAGTGCGCAGCCAAGCCAGGTCTTGCCGACGCCACAGGGGCCCGTGATGATCAGATTACGCTTGTCGGTGATCCATCTGCCTGTGAGCAGGCTTTGGAACAGCGCTTTGTCGAGGCCACGGCGTGCGCGGTAATCAACATCTTCTGGGCTGGCGCCAACATGGCGCAGCCTGGCAGTCCGCATGCGAGCCTCAAACCTCTTTGTTTCTCGGCTTGCGACCTCACGGTCAACGAGCAAGCCAAGCCATTCAGCATGGCCGAGATCGGCAGTTGCATCTTGCATCTGCAGTTCGGCAAAGGCTTCGGCCATGCCGTCCAGCCTGAGGGCTTTAAGGTGATGAAGGGTTGGATGGTCGAGCATTGTGTTCCTTTCAATGGAAGTAATCGGCGCCACGGATATTGGGGTGGGTGATGGCAGGCTCGTCCGTGGCGCGGGTGCGGGGCCTGCTCTCAAGCCCATTCTTGAGAATGGACAGGAGTGACGAATAGGATCTGGCGTTGATTTCGAGCGCACGGCGACAGGCCGCATCAAGTCGGTCGCGGCCAAACTTGTCGGCCAGCCGGATCACCCCAAGGCAGGTGCGATAGCCCTGTTCCGGGTGCTTGCGCTCGCGCATCACGACCTCAACGAAGATGGCCACGTTTGGCCCAACGCGAGCCGCACGTGCTTTGATACGCTCTGGCGTCCAGTCATCGCGGAATTGGTGGTGCGCTGGCATGTGATCGCGCAGCGTAGAGTGCTTCCCGTTGCTGGACGTCCTGACATGAGAGGCGACACGCTGCCCGAGATGGAAGACTTCGATGGTGCGGCCTGTGATCCGCGCCCACAGCTCTTTCTTCAGCAGCTGATAGGGCACGGAGTAATAATGCTTGTCGATCGCGACGTGGTAATCGAACCCGGCGCGGCACTTCTTCCATTCAGCATAAACATACGATGCTACCGGCAGCGACTTCAGGGCGGGTTTGTCCAGCTGTTCAAAAAGCTGTCTGCGGCTGGCACCCAGATGGCGAGAGACCTTGTCGTTGAGCCTGTCAAGCAACGGCTTGATGGCCGCGTTCAACTCAGCAAGGCTGAAGAACTGGCGGTTGCGCAGCCGTGCCAGTATCCAGCGTTCAGCCAGCAATACCCCACCCTCTGCCTTCGCCTTATCTTTGGGCTTATATGGCCTCGCCGGGACAACGGCCGTGTCGTAATGCGCGGCCATATCTGCGTAAGTCCGGTTGATTACGGGGTCGTAAAAGCACGCCTTGGTGACCCCTGCCTTCAAATTGTCCGAGACGATCTGGGCGGTCACACCACCGAAGAAATCCAAAGCGCGGACATGGCTTGCGATCCAATCCGGTAGGGATTGCGTCCAGGTCGCCTCGACAAATGTATAGTTCGATGCCCCCAGAACAGCGACAAACACCTGTGCCGTGCGCACCTCCCCGGTCTCGGGGTCAATCACATCGATCGTATGGCCGGCATAATCGACGAACAGGCGCTCACCTGCAGGATGGCGCTGTCGCATCACCGGCGACAGCTTGCCTTCCCAGCGTGTGTAAAGTTCGCAAAACCGGGAGTATCCATACCCATCAGGATGATCAGCGCGATATTCTTCCCACAACAGCATCAACGTCACGCCCTTGCGGCGCAACTCGCGGTGAATGCAGGGCCAGTTAGGCTCGGTCGCGCGGTTCGCAATATCACGCGCCGTGCGTGGGTAAATCAGGCGCTCAAGGTCGGTGTCAGACATCTCTGGTGGTAGCGGCCAGCTCAGATCAACCTCGGCAGCGCGATCCAGATAGGCCTTAACCGTTGTCCGCCCAATCGTCAGGCTGACACCAATTTTACGGGTCGAAAGACCCTCGGCTGATAGCCGCAAAACATCTCGTATCTTCCGCATTGGCAATCTCTTCATCGGGCTTCCTTCCAGACTAAAAAGCCAGACGGTAGCCAGTTACAGATTGCCTCGCAGCATCACATCACAGGGTGGCCGGATGCTCCGGAATCAGTGGCCGGATAAAATCGGAATGGGTGGCCGGATACTTTCGGAATCACTGGCCGGATGACCCCGGAATACGCAAGATGGAGCGCCGCGTGAGCAAATCTGCGATGCCCTCGTGCTGACTGGGCGGCTCTTGGCCCAGAAGCCGAAGGACAAGAACAAGATCTACAGCCTGCATGAACCCGAGGTCGATTGCATCTCGAAGGGCAAGGCGCGTGTGCGCTACGAGTTCGGCACCAAGGTCTCCGTCTCCGCTACCATCGCGGAAGGCTTCATCGTCGGCGCACGCTCCATGCCCGGCAACCCATATGACGGGCACACTCTGCAAGAGGCGCTGGATCAGGTCGAAGTGCTGACTGACATCCGCCCGTCATTGGCCGTCGTGGACCGGGGCTATCGCGGCCATGGTGTGACGCGAACCCGCGTATTGATCAGTGGCATGCGCAAAGGCATCACGCCCATGCTGGCAAAACTGTTGCGAAGGCGCAGCGCCATCGAAGCCGAGATCGGACACATGAAAACTGACGGTCGACTGACACGCTGCCCTCTCAAGGGCACTGGAGGAGATGCGATCTTCGCTGTTCTCTGTGCCTGCGGCCACAATATCCGCAAGATACTGGCCCATCTCAGGGCTATTTTGGCACTCATCATAGCAACGCTCTTAGCCGCTATATGGCACCGTCCGACCAATCAGATCGAGCCACAAGCCGCTTGAGCAGGCAAAATACGTTGTTCAGGATGAACTATGTAAGGTCGTGAACACGAGCAACCGTCATGGGGTTGTTAAACGCTTAGTTGAATTGCCAAGAGCGGCTATCGGAGGGGTGCGATGCAGGTCGGCTGTGTAGCAGCAGAGCCGGTGATGACTACCAACCGCCAAGCGCGGGACGGTATCGTCGCCATCGCACCGTCGACAGAGCGACTTTTTTCGGCGGGGGCTGTTAGCTGAGCCCTAGCGCGATCCGGATTATGCGCCGCGCCGAAGAACTTCGGTTCCAATAGCCTTCGCCGTCATCATCCCGCCCTCAACAATCGGGACACCGCGCAATATGACAGTTTCGGGCCAGCCTGTCACCTCGAAGCCTTCGTAAGGGCTGTAATCCGAGGCATCGTGCAGGTCGCTATGCTTGATCGTTCTGCGTATCTGTGGGTCCCAGATCGTGATATCGGCATCTGCACCGATGGCGATGGTGCCTTTTTGTGGATACATGTCATATGCGCGGGCATGGTTCGTTGACGTTAGCGCCACGAAACGTGTCAGATCAATACGCCCCTTCATGACGCCCTCGGAAAACAAGATAGGCAAGCGTGTTTCGATCCCCGGGATTCCGTTTGGAATGTGCCTGAAACTACGCAGCCCCTCTGGATTGCGTTTGCCCTGAGCGTCATCGTAGCGGAACGGACAGTGGTCTGATGAAAAGAGATCGAACAGACCAGATTGAAGTCCAAGCCAGCAGTTTTTCTGCTCTGCCGTGTCCCGCGGCGGCGGCGAGCATACGAACTTCGCCCCTTCCCAGTTTTCCCGCGAAAGGTCGTTGGCCTCAAGCACAAGATACTGAGGGCAGGTTTCGGCCGTGATGTTGACGCCGCGCGCACGCGCGCGCGCGATCTCGTCTATTGCGGCACCGTTAGAGACGTGGACGATGACGATCGGAACGTCAACGACTTCGGCGAGGGTCAAGGCGCGGTGGGTGGCCTCTCGTTCGGCGGCCACGGGCCGGGTCGTGGCGTGGGCACGCGGCGCGAGATCGCCCGCTTCCGCCGCACGGGCCGCGAGGAACGCGATGACATCCTCGTTCTCGCAATGGACCATGACTTTTGCGCCATGCCGTCGCGCGACATCCATCGTCGCAAGAATCCCGGCATCGTCGAGGCGCATCGCCTCATAGCTCATGAACACCTTTACTGACCGCTGCCCTTCCTCGATCAATGCGGGTAATTCCTGGCCGAGCACCTGCGGTGTCGGATCGGTGACGATCATATGAAAACCGAAATCGACATGTGCGCCTTCGGCTTTCTGTCGGTAGTCGCGGAATGCGGTAGTGAGGGATTGCCCGCGTTCCTGCAGGCAGAAGGGCATCACGGTCGTGTTCCCGCCGAATGCTGCGGCACGCGTGGCGCTATCGAAATCGTCCGCCATCACGATGCCTGGACCCGACGGTTGCGCGATATGGACGTGGCTATCGATGCCACCAGGCAGGACGTATTTTCCGGCAGCGTCGATCACCCGCGTCGCGCTGCCCATATCTCCACCAATCTGCACGATCCGGCCATCATGGATGCCGATATCGGCCTTGAACACGTCCGCAGCGGTTGCAACCGTGCCGTTGGTGATGACGAGGTCGTAAGGCATGCAGGTTCCCTTCAGGCGTTTATCTGGTCAAGGTCAAGGTCGCCTGCTTCACGGTGCCGATAAGCCAGACTGATTGCGAGCGTCTGAACGAGACTCATCACAGCGGTAAGCGAGCGAAATCCATGCAGTTCTGCGTCGTCCACGGTCAACACTTCCGCCGCGTCTTCGGTGATTGGGCTGACCGGTGAATCGGTTATGGCGATCACGTCATGGCCAGCGGCGCGTGCGGCCGATGTGATATCCAGTGTGGTCTGCGCATATGGAGGAAAACTGATCGAAACAAGCAGGTCGCCCGGCCGCATGACGGCAACCTGATCCAAAGCCATACTGCCTGTTCCAGAGATCTGGATTGCCTGAACACGCGCCCGACGCAGCGCGTAAGAGAAATACGCTGCCACCGGAAAAGATCGATCGATCCCGATGATGTGTACCGTGCGGGCCGCCATAATCCGGTCGATTGCCGCATTAAGAGGAAGTTCGCCCAGCCGACCGCCCAGATGCGCGAGCGAGGCACTGTTAGCTCGGCAAAAGGATTGCCCCATCGCGCCGATATCTGCGGGGTCTCGAACGACCTCATCTCCTTGAATGTGGGAAATCCTCTCGGAAAGCGAGGTAGGATAGGCCTCGTGCAAGGGCGCTCGGAACAGCTTTTGCATGTCCGAAAATCCGTCAAAGCCCATAGCCTTCGCCAGCCTGACAAAGATCGATGGCGTAAGCTGCGATTCTCGAGCCATCACCGACAACGTCTCAAGCGCGACGATCCGCTTGTTATCAAGAACCCAGGCCCCAGCCTCGAGCATCCGGCTCGTGAAAAGATATCGCTCGTTCAACAGGCGGTCCCGGAACGCTTCGACACATTTTGGTTTTTCATTTTGCGCCGGAGCGGTGCGAGTATCAGACATGGTCACGTGTTCCAGGGCGTTTGAAGAAAGTGTTCATCGCGTAAAAATGCCTCCTTTTCAATGGGCAAGGACCGTCGGCCCCCTCTTGATCAACGCGTGCGCGAACAGGTTTTCTGCTCTGGCCACGTCCGCAATCCAGCCTATAGCCATGACTAAGACGCAGGTCGCGCCCATGGCGCAAGTATCGTTAAGCGCCCTGTCTTCGCAAGTTTTCCAGCTGCGCGATAACCCGGTCCATCTCATCAAGCGTGTTATAATGAGCTGCCGACACTCGAATGACACCGTCCGGATCACCGAGATCGAGCGCCTCCACCAGCCGCTTTGAATGAAAATCGCCGAAACGAATACCAATGCCCAAAGAATCCAGCGCTTCCACGGTCTTGCGCGAATACTGCCCTGCAATCACAAAAGAGATTGTTGGTACCCGCGCATCCCGGTCCGACGACGGGTCGCCGACAATTGTAACGTCGTCGCGGCTGCGCAAATAGGCCAGCAAGCGCTCGGAAAGGGCCATCTCATGGTCGGCGATAATGTCGAAGGCGGCTTCTACGGCCGCGCGCCCCTTGGCGTTAATGCCATGCGCCGCTGCAAGGCCTTCCAGATAGTCGATCACCCCGACGCAGGAATAGGCAAGTTCGTAGTTGGGGTTGCCAGGTTCCAGTTTGCCTGGGACCTTGTCTTCGCCGTAGAAGTAGTGATTGATATTGCCGGCCTTGTAGCGCAGCAGGTCGTATTTTCCGTAAAGCGCCGCGTGGTGTGGTCCGTAGGTCTTGTAGACAGAGAAGCCGTAAAAATCGGCATCTAGCGCCTTGACGTCGATGGATCGGTGCGGAGCAAAGGCCACTCCGTCAACGCAGATCATCGCGCCGTGCTCGTGGACTAGGTCTGCAATGGCGCGCACGTCGTTGATGCTGCCGAAGATGTTAGAGCAATGTGTCACGGCTACCAGGCGGGTTTTGGGCCCCAAAAGCGGCGCCAGGCTTTCTGGCCCCAGCCTGTGCTCCCCTTTCGGGAGTTCCCATGTCTTGACTATGATGCCGCGCTGTTCAAGACGCCGCCAGGGACCAATATTCGCTTCGTGATCAAAGTTCGAAACGATGATTTCGTCGCCCGGCTGCCAGTGCTGCACGAGGGCTTGTGCAAGCTGGTCGAACAACTGGGATGCCGTTGCGCCCATCACGACCTCTTCGGCGCGATCGGCGTTCAGCAAGGTTGCAAGTGCTGCCCGCCCCTCGGCAACCCTTTGCGCGGCTGCGACCGACGTGCGATAGGTTGCGCCCAGCTGCACATTGGTCGAGAACATGAACTCATTGATCCGTTCAACCACCTGCTTTGCAATCTGGGAACCTCCCGCGTTGTCCAGCAGCACCTCTTCGTCGCTCAGAGCAGGGAACTGTTGCCGGACGTAGTTTAAGTCGAGTTTGGACATGAAGACCTCAAAAAAACTGCTTAAAGAATAGATGAAACATTTATTTCGATCACGTCAACATAAAAAAATTCTTTTCATTTATGCAATGCCTGTGCAAACCTGTGATTCGGCGGCCAACGGGAATCGTTGCGAACAATGCCAAAAATAGATTTGCGCGGTTCCGTCAAAGGAACGCGGAAAAAAGGGACGTCCTGTGAAGCAGAAACCCTTCAGACACTCACCATGCTTAACGCGGATCGGTCCGATCTGCCGGGAAGCCGATAACAGCACCTTCGCCAACGGTTGCAGCATTACGCTTGCCCATTCGGCTTTCAAGGTTTTCAAGCAGCCAGAACTCTGGCGCCTCAAAGTCAGTCAGCTGTTGCTGCGGTTGGGCTTTCAAGACCCGCGCGCCATCACGGGGCAGTCGACGGCCCTTTACTCGCGTCAGAACCATCATTCGTCTGGAAAAGATAAGGTATTCCGTCCGTTCGAAAACTCCGGTTCTCCCGCACTTCACCCAACCCATATCTAGGAGGCACATATGTTCACTCGACTGCTCAAGACCACGCCAATGATGGGCGCAACCGTATTAGCCGCGACCCTCGCGTTCGGTGACGCCAAGGCACAAGATGCGGATCGCCCCGTTGTCCGCGTCGCAAGTAACGTCAACATTCCGCTTCGCATTTTCCGGGCAGGCAACGAAATCCAAGGCTATGAATACGAGGTGTACAAGCTCGCGCTCGAGAGCGCAGGTTATGAAGTTCAGGTCACGGATGTTGCGTTCAGCGGGCTGTTCTCGGGACTACAGGCCGAGCAATGGGATGTTGTCGCGTCCAACGTCTTCATCACACCTGTGCGGCATGCAGAGATGGACCACAGCGAGCCCTATCTCGGGGCCTTTGATGCGGTGATCGTCCGGGAGAACGACAACATCCAGAATCTTGAGGATCTTGCAGGCGGTGTAGTCGGCACCGAGACTGGCACTACCCAGGCGGCTTACGCCGAGGCGCTAAACGCGGAATACGGACCATTCGAGATCCGCGCCTATGAAGATATCGAGACGCAGTTGCTGGACCTCGAAGTCGGTCGGATCGACGCGCTCACGCTCGGCTATCCAACCGCTGTCACATACATTCAGGAACGCGGGCTGTTTGAAGTGCTGTCCACCAACGACGCGAGCTTCATGATCGGCGCCTTCTTCCGCAAGGGCGATCCGCTGCGCGATGAATTCAACGCGGGGCTTCGCACAATCAAGGAAGATGGCACAACGGCGGTGCTGTTCGAAAAGTATTTCGGCGATGCGCCAGCAGAAGAGTCTCCGGTCGTTCGCGTCTTCGATGAGCCATACGTTCCAGCAGAGTGATTGCGCGCGCTCACTGACGCCTAAGCACGTTCAGCGCCCGCACAACGGCAGTCTATTGCCAGCGTGCGGGCGCATGACGCAGTGTCCGAAACCACATGCTGAATGATGCACATGACCAACTTTCAAATGACGATCCAACAATGGCGCAAACGCTGGTCCTACCAGCCTTGGTTTCGCCGCTACGAATGCCTGGCCCTTGGTCTGGCCATCTGGGTCGTGGCAGCGCTGCTGTTCCTGCCGCCTTTTGGCAGGCCGGCACCACTTGGCGCGGCGGGTGTTATCCTATGGTACCTCGCGGGGTTCACGATGGCCGGGGTGCTTCTGACAGACCGTGAAAAGCCGATCCTTCTGAAACGTGCCACCAGCCTGAGCGTGATCATCCTGTTCTTCTGGCTGTTCTATCGTTACAGCGGAACGCGCTGGGACCGTGTGCAGGCCCAGTTCTTCGACTTCTCGCGCATGGATGGCGTGTGGGAAATGTACGCCCAAGGCCTGCTTGTCACGCTCCAGGTCGCGATCGTCGCTGCGGTCCTGTCGATCATCTTTGGCCTGACATTTGGAATCCTGCGCACACTCGGCAATCCTGTCATCAATCTGTTTCTGGGGCTGCATATCGACATCTTCCGTGCCCTGCCGCTTATCGTAAGCATGGTCCTAATCTTCTACGCTTTGCCCTTCGTGGGCATTCGCCTGCCGGCATTCTGGGCAGCAGTGCTGGCGCTGGTGCTGATGAACAGCGCATATCAGGCTGAAATATTCCGCGCAGGCATCGAGAGCATTCCGCGCGGTCAGATCGACGCAGCCCGCGCGCTGGGGCTGGGGCCTGGCGCTACGATGCGTCATGTCATCCTACCTCAGGCATTCAAGATCGTAATCCCACCGCTGACGAACAACCTTGTCAGCCTCGTCAAGGACACAGCCGTCGCCTATGTCATAACAGTGCCGGAATTGCTGACCAACGCACAGCAAGCCGTGACTTGGAAACGCACACCGACACCGCTCATCCTTTCGATGTTCGTCTATCTTGCGACACTGATACCGCTGATCCACCTGACCCGCCGCCTGGAACGTCGTCTGAACGCGAGAAACACAAGATGAGCGCCGCACTAGAAGAAGCAACGCCGAACGCTGCTCAGGTGCCGATGATCGAGGCACGCGGCATCCACAAGTATTTCAGTGGCACGCATGTTCTGCGCGGGATCGATGCCCGCGTAGCCCATGGCGAAGTGGTCGCACTGATGGGACGATCCGGCAGCGGTAAGAGCACCTTCCTGCGCTGCCTGAACCGGATCGAGGAACCCAGCGAAGGCGATGTGCTGATCGACGGCACGATTATCACGGACCTGCGGACCGATGTGAACAGTGTGCGGGCCGATATCGGGATGGTATTCCAGGACTACAACCTGTTCCCGCACATGACCGCTTTAGAGAATGTTGCGCTGGGATTGATCCATGTTCGCAAACGTCCGCGCAGTGTGGCGCAGGACTTAGCCGCGAGTGCGCTCAAACAGGTCGGCTTAGCCGACCATCTGACCAAATACCCCAACCAGCTCTCTGGCGGGCAGCAGCAGCGCGTTGCGATCGCACGCTCGCTCGCGATGCGGCCGAAGGCAATCCTGTTCGACGAGCCGACATCAGCACTTGACCCGGAAATGGTGCACGAAGTGCTCGACGTCATGCGCACCCTTGCATCAGAAGGAATGACAATGGTCGTTGTCAGTCACGAGATCGGCTTCCTGCGTAAGGTTGCCGACCAGCTGATCATGTTTGACGACGGCATGGTCATTGAACGTGGACCGACCGAGCGAGTGCTCGACGCGCCCGAACATGCGCGGACCCGCGAGTTCTTGGGGGCATTGAAATGACTGGCACACTGACACAACCGCGGCCGATGCTGCTGGCACTAATGTTTTGGCTCAATTAGCGTTTGTTATGCGTGCCCATGTGCGATAGAACATATAGTGAACATACTGTGTGGAGGGGTATATATGGACCACGACATCTTTCTGGTTTGGCTCAATGAGACGGATAACCTCTCGCCGGACCAGCGCGCCGAGGCGAGTCGGATCCTTTCTGGGTCTCCGTCATTGCAGGCGGTGGTCGATCTCCTTGAGGCAAAGGTTCGTGAGGACCGTATCTGCCCGCACTGCGCTTCAGAAGGAGCTATCATCAGGGGTCATGCAAGTGGCCTTTCCCGGTTCTTTTGCAAAGGCTGCGGCAAAACCTTCAACGCGTTGACCGGTACTCCGCTGGCGCGCCTGCGCCACAAGGGCCGTTGGGCAGAGTTCGCTGCTTCGTTACGTGACGGCGAAACGGTAAAGGTATCCGCTGAGCGTTGCATGGTGGCGCGCACGACCGCTTTTCGTTGGCGTCATCGTTTTCTTCGGGCGGTGACGGCTGGGGCGATCAAGTTGCGCGGCATCGTCGAAGCCGACGAGACCTTCTTTCTGAGCAGCCGAAAAGGTGAACGAAACCTTGATCGTAAGGCCCGTAAACGTGGCGGCAAGGCCGCCAAACGCGGCTTGTCGGAGGAGCAGGTTCCGGTCTTGGTCGCAGCCGACCGATCCGGCACCACCATAAGTGCTGTCTTGCCAGCAGTGACGGCCGCACATCTGCAGGCGGTTTTGCAGCCGCTTCTCGATCCTGATGCGCTCTTGGTCACTGATGGCTGCACCAGTTACCCGCCTTGCGCAGCAGCAATGGGCATCAGCCATGAAAGCCTCAACCAGACTGCAGGACAACGTGTTCGCGGGGAGTTGCACATTCAAACCGTGAACAGTCGACATGAGCGGCTCAAGACATTCCTGCGGCGCCATCGCGGCATCGCAACCAAGTACTTGGACAGCTACCTGCGCTGGTTTCAACTTGCAGTCATTCCAAAACACCAAACTCCCCGCGCGATACTCGCCGCCGCCGCAGGAATCCTGCCTATCTCAAGGCACGCATAATTAACGCCAATTGAGCCAATGTTTTTCGCCGGGCTCGGCTACTTGCTGGCCACCCCCGTGACCACCGGCGTCGCGGTTTGGATGGATGTTTCGGCCACAGTGGGCGTGTTCGTTCTGTTCCTTCTGCTGTTCGTCCCTTTGCAGATCGACAGGCGCGCGCCGGATTGGCTGAAGAACCTGTCGGCATTGGCGCTGTTCGTCCTTCTGGCGGCTGCGTTTTTTCGCTGGGCGAATGCAGACTGGGGGCGTCTTGGCCACCTGTTCTTCAATTTTGAAGTGATGAGCCGCCCGGGCGTGATGTTGCGAATGTTGGGCGGGCTGTGGATCGCCTTACAGGTCTTCCTGTTCTCTCTGGTCTTGGCCACGCTTCTAGGCATCTTCATGGCGGTCGTGCGTAGCATCGTGAACGACGCGTTTTTGAATTTCTTCATCGACGCTTACGTTGATGTGTTTCGCGCAGTGCCACCAATCGTGCTGCTCCTGGTGACTTATTCGGCACTGCCTTATTCGGGTATTGTCCTGTCGCCATTCGCCACAGGCGTGGTAGTTCTTGCTTTGGTCGAGGGCGCATACCTTACCGAAGTGTTCCGTGCCGGAATCGAAGCGATCAATCGCAACCAGGTGTTGAGCGCGCGCAGTATTGGCCTGAGTGCCTGGCAGGCCATGCGATTGGTGGTGCTTCCTCAATCCGTGCGGATTGTATTGCCGGATTACTCCAACCGGCTGATCGGCCTGATGAAACGCACCGCAGAGTGCTCGGTCATTGCCATCGCCGAAATCCTCAAGGTTGCGCAGGATCTTCAGTCCCAGTTCGTGAATGCCACGCCGTTGATCGTTGGCGCGCTGCTTTACATGGCAGTGCTATTCCCCATGACGCGAATCGTATCACGAATAGAGAGGTCGCGACCGCGGAACTAAATCTTGAGCGGCGAGGCTTAGTGTGGATGTGAAATTCATCATGCGCGACTTGCCCTGTTTTGTTGGGGTGAAGAAGGGCAAGTTCGATCTGCGGCAATGGATCAACCTCTTTATCATGCGCAAAACCTTGGGTGGCGAGTTGAACGAATTGACGCAGGAATGGTTCGGTCAGCCGTTGCCACCCTTGCCAACACTCTGATTCCAATAACCTTTCCACCTCGCGGTGATAAGGCAAGCTTAGAAAGAACCACCATGACCGAGATACAGCTTGACCCCGGCATAGACCGCGAGATCAACACCAGCGCGATGAAAGTGACCGACGAGGTTGCGATTCAGATCACCGGCATGAACAAATGGTATGGCTCGTTCCATGTGCTGCGCGACATCGACATTACGGTCAATCGCGGTGAACGGATCGTGGTTTGCGGCCCTTCGGGTTCGGGGAAATCGACACTGATCCGCTGTATAAACCGTCTGGAAGAACATCAGTCAGGGCAGATCATTGTCGACGGCACCGAATTGACAGGTGATTTGAAGAACATCGACAAGGTGCGCTCAGAGGTCGGGATGGTGTTTCAGCATTTCAACCTGTTCCCACATCTGACCATTCTGGAAAACTGCACCCTTGCGCCCATCTGGGTGCGCAAGGTGCCCAAACGCGAAGCCGAAGAAACGGCGATGCATTTTCTGGAAAAGGTGAAAATTCCCGAACAGGCGTTGAAATATCCCGGCCAGTTGTCCGGCGGGCAGCAACAGCGCGTCGCCATCGCGCGGTCATTGTGCATGAAGCCGCGCATCATGCTGTTTGACGAACCGACCTCGGCGCTGGACCCCGAGATGATCAAGGAAGTGCTCGATACCATGATCGCGCTGGCGGAAGAGGGCATGACCATGCTGTGCGTGACGCATGAAATGGGCTTTGCCCAAGCGGTGGCAAACCGCGTGATCTTTATGGATCAAGGCCAGATCGTGGAACAGAACGAGCCGCGCGAGTTCTTCAACAACCCCAAATCAGAGCGCACAAAGCTGTTTCTCAGCCAGATTCTGGGGCATTGAGGCAAGCACAATTAAGTTGTATTTTGCCAAACGTCCGGTTGGGTGAAGGTTTTTTGATGCGGGTCGCGGCGGAACGCTGCACACTGGCGCGACCACGACCCGCGTTGGAAAACCTCCCAAGGAGGAAGCGGCGGGGGTCTTGGATCATCCTATGGGGAAAGTGTGCAGACGGTTGGGGCGACAGCTGGTTCAAGGGTGCTGCCGAAGGTGTGCATGGCGCCTAATACGGGGACAATCACGCCTGATGATGGCAGCCACTCACGTCCCCCGAGGCCGGATTCCAGACATCAAATGCGCCGGTTTCAGGTCGCGCCAATATAACGTGGCCAGTCGGGCGGCGGGGCCAACAAAACCGGTATCGGCCATAATGCGGCTCAACCCTATATTTACAAGGAAAAGGACTAGCTTACGGCAATGGGGACAGGGCGCCCCTGTTCATCCAATGCGACGAAGGTAAAATTCGCCTCTGTCACCTTTTCGCTTGCCTCAGTCGCACGCGGACGCCGCCAAGCATCCACATGGATCGTCATAGAGGTGCGCCCCAGCCGGACAAGCGACGCATAAAGCGAAACCTCGTCGCCCACCTTGATCGGGCGGTGAAAGATCATTGCGTCGACTGCGATTGTGGCGCTGCGCCCACCAGAGGTGCGCGCGGCCACGCTACCGGCAGCAAGGTCCATCTGACTCATGACCCAGCCGCCGAAAATATCACCAGACGGGTTTGTATCGGCGGGCATTGCGACAGTTCGGATCGTCGGGCTTTCAGATGGCGGCTGGTCTTCGCGGCTCATGTCATTCCCTCGCTCGGTTGCAGATATGCGGCCTTGTTATGTCACTATACCAAAACGCGCTCGAGCTGAACCTGACGAATTGTTGGTCACGACCTATACAGGACTGTCTATACCACTTGCCCACCGATCAGGAAGCGGAGGGTTTACGCGGCCCGCCCTGCACCCGTTTCGGGTGTGAAAACTGCGCGCGCGGGGTCACACCTGTAATGATGGCCCAGATCATCTGCGCTATGGGCAAGGGCGCTGACGCTGTTCAGGATATAGTCCACCTTGCTGTCCTCCATCAGAACACTCAGATTGAGGCGCGTGAATCCCGGCTTGGCCATTTCATCGCCCGCCAGAATGGCGCGGCGCAAGGTTTCGGATGCCGCCGCGTCTATTCCCAGCAACCTGTGCACATAGGGGCCAGCGCAGGCACACCCACCCCGCGCCTGAATACCATAAAGGTCACTCAGCATCCGTGTGACCAATTGCTGGTGCACATACCCGCCCCGCCCGTCACGCACCCTGAACGACGCCAGCGGCAGACCGGCCAAGCCTTGCGCGCCCAACACTTCGATACGTGGATGGTTGCGCCATGCCGCGTCAATCCGTACGCAGAGCGCAGCATGGCGGGTAGTCATGAAATCCTGCCCGATCACCTCTTTCACCAGAAACACGAGGGCGGCCCGAATATCGCCGGGCACATTCGGGGTGCCTGCTTCTTCGCGGACCACCAGACTGGGGCTGTAATCATGTGTGTCCGGCGACACAAAGCGGACGGTTCCACCGCCGGACTGGCTGGGCTGGGTCATCCGTACCGCGTCATGGCGCAGGATCATCACACCCGAAGCCCCCGGCCCACCCGGAAACTTATGGGGCGACAGGACAATGGCATCAATTGGCGCGTCCGGGGCAGGGGTCATGGCGATGGGCAGATAAGGCGCGCCGCCCGCGTAATCCCAGACCATCATTGCCCCCGCCGCCTTGACCTGACGGGTGAGCGCCGCGACATCGGTCACAATTCCGGTGATGTTTGACGCAGCCGAGAACGCGCAAATTACCGGGCGGTCACACTCCAGCAGCTGCGCCAGTTGTCCCCGGTCCGGCCCCCCATCTGGCGCTTCATCCAGCGCGATCACCTCTGCCCCGCTTTCGCGCCATGGCAGAATATTGGAATGATGCTCGTACGGGCCAAGCAGAACCCGCACACCTGCCCCCGCGCCAAGCAGTGCGACCAGACGGTTGATCCCGGCGGTCGCGCCCGCCCCGCAAAACACCACTGCATGCTCATCTCCCGCACCGCAGGCACGCGCAATAACGGCACGGGCCGCGCGCCGAAGTTTGGTCATGAAGCAACCGCAAAATGAAGCTTCGGTATGGCTGTTGGCATAATAGGGCAGCACATGTTCAAGCATAAACTGCTCGACCTGCATCAACGCCCGCCCAGAGGCCGTGTAATCGGCATAGACCAGAGCGCGCGGGCCGAAGGGGCCGTCGAACATTGCGCCATCACCGATCAACCCGGCCCGCAAGCTTGTCAGCGGGTCATCCGTGGCCAGCATTGCATGAAACGCGGCGAAAGAAGGGGTGGTTTGTGGGGTGTGCATTGTTCCGTCCAAGGGCTAAGGTCTCGACACAGACAGATTACTCTGCTCGCAGGCGCAAATTCCCCCAAATTCTGGTTCAATTGTCCGAAATCTGTGTCATATGATCTGCATGAAGGACAAATTCGACGAAACTGATATCCGAATGCTGAATACGCTTCAGAATGAAGCAGGTTTGTCCCAGCGCGAACTGGCCGAGCGGGTGGGCCTGTCGCAGAATGCCTGCTGGCGACGGTTGCAGCGCTTGCAAAGCGCCGGAATTCTGAAAGGCACGCGCACGCTGGTTGACCTCAGCGCTTTGGGGCTGGACCTGACGGTTTTCGTGATGATCCGCACCCGGCATCATTCGCGCGACTGGTCGCAAAGCTTTGCGCGACATGTAACCGGTTTGCCCGAGGTGATTGATTGCCACCGGATCGGTGGCGACTGGGATTATATGCTCAAGGTCGTCACACGCGGCATGGCGGGATATGACATCTTCTATCAACGGCTGATCAACGGGTTCGAATTCGACACGGTGACGGGGCTGTTCTCGATGGAAGGGATTTTGGAGAACCGCGCCGTTGATCTGAACCGCCTTACCTGAGCTTGCGCGCTTTGCCCCCCGTCATGAGGGGGCTTTGCACGACACCCCATGCCCGTGCTTGAGGGGCTTGTCGCGCGATTTTGTGGGTGGTCACATGGGCCAAGCATTCTGTTGCCCAGCCCACGATACCAAGGGCCTGACGTCCCCCACTTGCCGCCATCGTTTACATCTGCGTGCGGGTGGGCGTGCGTGCGTCACGCAGCTGTGGCCTATTGGCGCCCCGTCACGCACGCACGCGCGTTCCGACATGGCGTGCGGAGCGTGGCTTTCGCGGGGCATCCGGGATGTGTGGCCGTTCTGATGACAGGTGTCTTGGCTCGCCTTCGGGAAAGCGCAGTATGGGTTCGGGGCGGTTCAGCAGGTCAATCTGCAAATCCTGTTCGCGCCGGTCACGTCCGGCGGCTTTTTCGGCATACTGAAAACTCAGCATAATATTGCCCCCGCTCAGCCAGTTGCCTGTCACATTGACAGATGTCCCGCTTTGCAGCGTGATTGTGCCCGTCACGGGCGCGCGGTCGGTCTGGGTCGAGAGGAACTCGGCCAGTTGTGCCCAGAAAGCTGTCGGCGCGCTGTTGTCTGACCAATGCCGCAGCGCTTGGGGCAAGCCCTTGTCGCCCAGATCGGTGCAGGGGTCTGTCTTCCATAACTGGACATATTGCGCATTTGCCAGCAGCGCTTGCCCCCCAAGGCCGAATACAACAATTCCCTGTTGCAGGTGGTCAAGAACCTTGTGCGCGGTTTCAATCTCGGCGCGGAAACTGCGTGTCAAACCCGCCTCGGTGGTTACATCCTGAATGAACAATGCGATGGCCCCATTGGGTTGGGGGCGGCCGTTGACAAGGTAGGTGCGGCCGTCATCCAAGCACCATTCTTCGACATAATCCCCATTCGCGGCCGCTTTCTCCATGTCCAGAATGTCATTGCGCCATGAATTGAAATCTTTTGGCTCTGGTAACATGCGGATTTCGCGCAAGGCATAGAGAACCTGCTCGAAACTGGGGCGTGCGGCAAGAAACAGGGGTTCAAGCCCTGTCAGATCGACCAGCGCGGGGTTGAACACTTGCAAGCGGCGCTCAACGTCAAACAGGGCCAGCCCGATTGGCAGGCAGGCAAAGGTCCGCGTCAGGATCTGGAGGGTTTCGCGGCGCGCTGCTTCGGACTGCACGGCGGCGTCTATGGGGGTGGCGAAATGTATGACATATGCGCCTTCCTCCAACTGGTTATGCGAGAACCAATGCGTCTGGCCCTGCTTTTTGAATGCGAGGCGGTTCTCTGGCAGGGTTTCGGTCTGCGCAAACAGATCGGGCAGGGGCCATGCGAGCGCATGATCTGCCTGCTCAAACCCCTGAAGCGCCTGAAGATAGGCCGTATTTGCCCAGATGATATTGCCATGCGCATCGCTTTGCCAGACGAGTGTCGGCAGATTGCGCACCACAGCGCGCAAGGTTTTCAGTTCCTTTTGCTGGGCATCATGGCTGAGGCGGTCAATGGCCAGCAATGCCCCCTCGTCCAGCGTGTCGGTCAGCCGCAACTGCATCAGATACCGTATTGGGGCTCGGCACGAATCACGGCCGTTGTGAATTGAAATCCGAGGTTGATTGATGTGTCGTTGCCCTTGGCACGCTGGGCTGCGTGTCAACGGGGTCGTGCTGTGAAGCGCGCCCCAAGATATCCAATACGAAAGGGCAACGACATGGATTTGTATATCGGTTTAGACGTCTCTCTTGCAAGCACCGCGATTTGCGTGGTGTCCGCGCAGGGCAAGGTGGTGAAAGAAACGGCCGCGCCGAGCGAACCCGAAGATCTGGTGAGGGTCTTGCGTGGCCTGCCCGGGCGCGTCGTTGGGGTAGGGCTTGAAGCTGGGCCATTGTCGCAATGGCTGTATCAGCATTTGACCGAGGCTGGCTTTGCCACCGTTTTGATGGAAACTCGGCAGGTGAAGGGTGCGCTGAAGGCGATGCCGATCAAAACAGACCGGCGCGACGCCGAAGGGATTGCGCGGCTCTTGCAGATGGGGTGGTTCCGATCGGTTCATTGCAAATCCCTGTCGGCACAGGAAATGCGCGCGCTGCTGTCTTCGCGCAAGGCAATCCAGCAAGCGACCCTCTCGCTTGAGCTGTCGATCCGTGGAGTGCTGCGCAACTTCGGACTGAAGATGGGACAGGTGGCCAAGGGGCGGTTTGAACAGCGGGTGCTGGAGCTGGCCGAGGGCAATCCTATGCTGGAAGCTGCCGCGACCCCGATCCTGAGTGCGCGCCGTGCCCTGCGTCAGGAGCTGGCAGGGATGGAGAAGTTGCTGCGTGATCATGCCAAATCGGATCGCGTCTGCCGTCAGTTGATGACCATGCCAGGCGTTGGTTACCGCGTGGCTCTGACGGTCAAGGCAGCGATTGATGACCCTGAACGATTTCGATCTTCCAGAGACGTTGGTCCCTGGGTTGGCCTGACGCCACGCCGCGAGCAATCCGGTGAACGCGATATCATTGGCGAGATCTCACGGGCGGGCGATGCGGGGCTGCGCACGGCGCTTTATCAAGCGGCAACGGTGATGTTGCATAGCGGGCGCCCCAATTGGCTGAGTGCCTGGGCTTGGAATGTCGCCAAACGGCGCGGAAAGAAGCGCGCGACAGTTGCGCTGGCGCGTCGGATCGGGGTGGTTCTGCACCGCATGTGGCGAGACAACGCTGAATTTCGCTACACCCGCTCTGATGCTGTGGCGGCCACCACAGCATAGGCTGTGAAAAACCGCACCCCCATTCACATCAGAGTTCTGAAGCAAAAGGAGAGATAGGCCGCGCCTGACGGCGATGGCTCACCGAGGTCCCCAAGCCGGGACGCGGTTCCCGATGATGCCGACTGTGGGCTAGTCACCAGATAACCATCTGAGTGCGCCATTGAGATAGGCACGCGGGAACCGTTCTTGGACTGGGTATAATGTGGCAGCCACAGCGCTGACTACGGATGGAAGCACATTCCGGTGCGGGATATTTCGGTGATGCTGATGCGCGCAAAACACGGCCAAACACACAGCTTCTTCAAACTACAGGGGCGCCGCGGCTCCTATCCCCGGGGCGTTCACCGCTGCGATAGATGGATGTCTTCGCGCTGAACGCCCCTCGCCGTGGTTCTCCTGCAATGATCCCGATCCGCAGGATCGGCCAATCGATGACACCCTCGCAGCCAACAGCTCAGCCGGGGGCGAGACTTTTTGTGAAAATATCTCTTGATAACACCCGCCCCAATATGGAAGCCCGATTGGCAGGCAGGCAAAGGTCCGCGTCAGGATCTGGAGGGTTTCGCGGCGCGCTGCTTCGGACTGCACGGCGGCGTCTATGGGGGTGGCGAAATGTATGACATATGCGCCTTCCTCCAACTGGTTATGCGAGAACCAATGCGTCTGGCCCTGCTTTTTGAATGCGAGGCGGTTCTCTGGCAGGGTTTCGGTCTGCGCAAACAGATCGGGCAGGGGCCATGCGAGCGCATGATCTGCCTGCTCAAACCCCTGAAGCGCCTGAAGATAGGCCGTATTTGCCCAGATGATATTGCCATGCGCATCGCTTTGCCAGACGAGTGTCGGCAGATTGCGCACCACAGCGCGCAAGGTTTTCAGTTCCTTTTGCTGGGCATCATGGCTGAGGCGGTCAATGGCCAGCAATGCCCCCTCGTCCAGCGTGTCGGTCAGCCGCAACTGCATCAGATACCGTATTGGGGCTCGGCACGAATCACGGCCGTTGTGAATTGAAATCCGAGGTTGATTGATGTGTCGTTGCCCTTGGCACGCTGGGCTGCGTGTCAACGGGGTCGTGCTGTGAAGCGCGCCCCAAGATATCCAATACGAAAGGGCAACGACATGGATTTGTATATCGGTTTAGACGTCTCTCTTGCAAGCACCGCGATTTGCGTGGTGTCCGCGCAGGGCAAGGTGGTGAAAGAAACGGCCGCGCCGAGCGAACCCGAAGATCTGGTGAGGGTCTTGCGTGGCCTGCCCGGGCGCGTCGTTGGGGTAGGGCTTGAAGCTGGGCCATTGTCGCAATGGCTGTATCAGCATTTGACCGAGGCTGGCTTTGCCACCGTTTTGATGGAAACTCGGCAGGTGAAGGGTGCGCTGAAGGCGATGCCGATCAAAACAGACCGGCGCGACGCCGAAGGGATTGCGCGGCTCTTGCAGATGGGGTGGTTCCGATCGGTTCATTGCAAATCCCTGTCGGCACAGGAAATGCGCGCGCTGCTGTCTTCGCGCAAGGCAATCCAGCAAGCGACCCTCTCGCTTGAGCTGTCGATCCGTGGAGTGCTGCGCAACTTCGGACTGAAGATGGGACAGGTGGCCAAGGGGCGGTTTGAACAGCGGGTGCTGGAGCTGGCCGAGGGCAATCCTATGCTGGAAGCTGCCGCGACCCCGATCCTGAGTGCGCGCCGTGCCCTGCGTCAGGAGCTGGCAGGGATGGAGAAGTTGCTGCGTGATCATGCCAAATCGGATCGCGTCTGCCGTCAGTTGATGACCATGCCAGGCGTTGGTTACCGCGTGGCTCTGACGGTCAAGGCAGCGATTGATGACCCTGAACGATTTCGATCTTCCAGAGACGTTGGTCCCTGGGTTGGCCTGACGCCACGCCGCGAGCAATCCGGTGAACGCGATATCATTGGCGAGATCTCACGGGCGGGCGATGCGGGGCTGCGCACGGCGCTTTATCAAGCGGCAACGGTGATGTTGCATAGCGGGCGCCCCAATTGGCTGAGTGCCTGGGCTTGGAATGTCGCCAAACGGCGCGGAAAGAAGCGCGCGACAGTTGCGCTGGCGCGTCGGATCGGGGTGGTTCTGCACCGCATGTGGCGAGACAACGCTGAATTTCGCTACACCCGCTCTGATGCTGTGGCGGCCACCACAGCATAGGCTGTGAAAAACCGCACCCCCATTCACATCAGAGTTCTGAAGCAAAAGGAGAGATAGGCCGCGCCTGACGGCGATGGCTCACCGAGGTCCCCAAGCCGGGACGCGGTTCCCGATGATGCCGACTGTGGGCTAGTCACCAGATAACCATCTGAGTGCGCCATTGAGATAGGCACGCGGGAACCGTTCTTGGACTGGGTATAATGTGGCAGCCACAGCGCTGACTACGGATGGAAGCACATTCCGGTGCGGGATATTTCGGTGATGCTGATGCGCGCAAAACACGGCCAAACACACAGCTTCTTCAAACTACAGGGGCGCCGCGGCTCCTATCCCCGGGGCGTTCACCGCTGCGATAGATGGATGTCTTCGCGCTGAACGCCCCTCGCCGTGGTTCTCCTGCAATGATCCCGATCCGCAGGATCGGCCAATCGATGACACCCTCGCAGCCAACAGCTCAGCCGGGGGCGAGACTTTTTGTGAAAATATCTCTTGATAACACCCGCCCCAATATGGAAGCCCGATTGGCAGGCAGGCAAAGGTCCGCGTCAGGATCTGGAGGGTTTCGCGGCGCGCTGCTTCGGACTGCACGGCGGCGTCTATGGGGGTGGCGAAATGTATGACATATGCGCCTTCCTCCAACTGGTTATGCGAGAACCAATGCGTCTGGCCCTGCTTTTTGAATGCGAGGCGGTTCTCTGGCAGGGTTTCGGTCTGCGCAAACAGATCGGGCAGGGGCCATGCGAGCGCATGATCTGCCTGCTCAAACCCCTGAAGCGCCTGAAGATAGGCCGTATTTGCCCAGATGATATTGCCATGCGCATCGCTTTGCCAGACGAGTGTCGGCAGATTGCGCACCACAGCGCGCAAGGTTTTCAGTTCCTTTTGCTGGGCATCATGGCTGAGGCGGTCAATGGCCAGCAATGCCCCCTCGTCCAGCGTGTCGGTCAGCCGCAACTGCATCAGATACCGTATTGGGGCTCGGCACGAATCACGGCCGTTGTGAATTGAAATCCGAGGTTGATTGATGTGTCGTTGCCCTTGGCACGCTGGGCTGCGTGTCAACGGGGTCGTGCTGTGAAGCGCGCCCCAAGATATCCAATACGAAAGGGCAACGACATGGATTTGTATATCGGTTTAGACGTCTCTCTTGCAAGCACCGCGATTTGCGTGGTGTCCGCGCAGGGCAAGGTGGTGAAAGAAACGGCCGCGCCGAGCGAACCCGAAGATCTGGTGAGGGTCTTGCGTGGCCTGCCCGGGCGCGTCGTTGGGGTAGGGCTTGAAGCTGGGCCATTGTCGCAATGGCTGTATCAGCATTTGACCGAGGCTGGCTTTGCCACCGTTTTGATGGAAACTCGGCAGGTGAAGGGTGCGCTGAAGGCGATGCCGATCAAAACAGACCGGCGCGACGCCGAAGGGATTGCGCGGCTCTTGCAGATGGGGTGGTTCCGATCGGTTCATTGCAAATCCCTGTCGGCACAGGAAATGCGCGCGCTGCTGTCTTCGCGCAAGGCAATCCAGCAAGCGACCCTCTCGCTTGAGCTGTCGATCCGTGGAGTGCTGCGCAACTTCGGACTGAAGATGGGACAGGTGGCCAAGGGGCGGTTTGAACAGCGGGTGCTGGAGCTGGCCGAGGGCAATCCTATGCTGGAAGCTGCCGCGACCCCGATCCTGAGTGCGCGCCGTGCCCTGCGTCAGGAGCTGGCAGGGATGGAGAAGTTGCTGCGTGATCATGCCAAATCGGATCGCGTCTGCCGTCAGTTGATGACCATGCCAGGCGTTGGTTACCGCGTGGCTCTGACGGTCAAGGCAGCGATTGATGACCCTGAACGATTTCGATCTTCCAGAGACGTTGGTCCCTGGGTTGGCCTGACGCCACGCCGCGAGCAATCCGGTGAACGCGATATCATTGGCGAGATCTCACGGGCGGGCGATGCGGGGCTGCGCACGGCGCTTTATCAAGCGGCAACGGTGATGTTGCATAGCGGGCGCCCCAATTGGCTGAGTGCCTGGGCTTGGAATGTCGCCAAACGGCGCGGAAAGAAGCGCGCGACAGTTGCGCTGGCGCGTCGGATCGGGGTGGTTCTGCACCGCATGTGGCGAGACAACGCTGAATTTCGCTACACCCGCTCTGATGCTGTGGCGGCCACCACAGCATAGGCTGTGAAAAACCGCACCCCCATTCACATCAGAGTTCTGAAGCAAAAGGAGAGATAGGCCGCGCCTGACGGCGATGGCTCACCGAGGTCCCCAAGCCGGGACGCGGTTCCCGATGATGCCGACTGTGGGCTAGTCACCAGATAACCATCTGAGTGCGCCATTGAGATAGGCACGCGGGAACCGTTCTTGGACTGGGTATAATGTGGCAGCCACAGCGCTGACTACGGATGGAAGCACATTCCGGTGCGGGATATTTCGGTGATGCTGATGCGCGCAAA
Organism: Roseinatronobacter monicus; assembly: GCF_006716865.1. Taxonomy (NCBI): domain Bacteria; kingdom Pseudomonadati; phylum Pseudomonadota; class Alphaproteobacteria; order Rhodobacterales; family Paracoccaceae; genus Roseinatronobacter; species Roseinatronobacter monicus. Next base: position 127,015 of record NZ_VFPT01000001.1, read on the forward strand.
ACACGGCCAAACACACAGCTTCTTCAAACTACAGGGGCGCCGCGGCTCCTATCCCCGGGGCGTTCACCGCTGCGATAGATGGATGTCTTCGCGCTGAACGCCCCTCGCCGTGGTTCTCCTGCAATGATCCCGATCCGCAGGATCGGCCAATCGATGACACCCTCGCAGCCAACAGCTCAGCCGGGGGCGAGACTTTTTGTGAAAATATCTCTTGATAACACCCGCCCCAATATGGAAGCCCGATTGGCAGGCAGGCAAAGGTCCGCGTCAGGATCTGGAGGGTTTCGCGGCGCGCTGCTTCGGACTGCACGGCGGCGTCTATGGGGGTGGCGAAATGTATGACATATGCGCCTTCCTCCAACTGGTTATGCGAGAACCAATGCGTCTGGCCCTGCTTTTTGAATGCGAGGCGGTTCTCTGGCAGGGTTTCGGTCTGCGCAAACAGATCGGGCAGGGGCCATGCGAGCGCATGATCTGCCTGCTCAAACCCCTGAAGCGCCTGAAGATAGGCCGTATTTGCCCAGATGATATTGCCATGCGCATCGCTTTGCCAGACGAGTGTCGGCAGATTGCGCACCACAGCGCGCAAGGTTTTCAGTTCCTTTTGCTGGGCATCATGGCTGAGGCGGTCAATGGCCAGCAATGCCCCCTCGTCCAGCGTGTCGGTCAGCCGCAACTGCATCAGATACCGTATTGGGGCTCGGCACGAATCACGGCCGTTGTGAATTGAAATCCGAGGTTGATTGATGTGTCGTTGCCCTTGGCACGCTGGGCTGCGTGTCAACGGGGTCGTGCTGTGAAGCGCGCCCCAAGATATCCAATACGAAAGGGCAACGACATGGATTTGTATATCGGTTTAGACGTCTCTCTTGCAAGCACCGCGATTTGCGTGGTGTCCGCGCAGGGCAAGGTGGTGAAAGAAACGGCCGCGCCGAGCGAACCCGAAGATCTGGTGAGGGTCTTGCGTGGCCTGCCCGGGCGCGTCGTTGGGGTAGGGCTTGAAGCTGGGCCATTGTCGCAATGGCTGTATCAGCATTTGACCGAGGCTGGCTTTGCCACCGTTTTGATGGAAACTCGGCAGGTGAAGGGTGCGCTGAAGGCGATGCCGATCAAAACAGACCGGCGCGACGCCGAAGGGATTGCGCGGCTCTTGCAGATGGGGTGGTTCCGATCGGTTCATTGCAAATCCCTGTCGGCACAGGAAATGCGCGCGCTGCTGTCTTCGCGCAAGGCAATCCAGCAAGCGACCCTCTCGCTTGAGCTGTCGATCCGTGGAGTGCTGCGCAACTTCGGACTGAAGATGGGACAGGTGGCCAAGGGGCGGTTTGAACAGCGGGTGCTGGAGCTGGCCGAGGGCAATCCTATGCTGGAAGCTGCCGCGACCCCGATCCTGAGTGCGCGCCGTGCCCTGCGTCAGGAGCTGGCAGGGATGGAGAAGTTGCTGCGTGATCATGCCAAATCGGATCGCGTCTGCCGTCAGTTGATGACCATGCCAGGCGTTGGTTACCGCGTGGCTCTGACGGTCAAGGCAGCGATTGATGACCCTGAACGATTTCGATCTTCCAGAGACGTTGGTCCCTGGGTTGGCCTGACGCCACGCCGCGAGCAATCCGGTGAACGCGATATCATTGGCGAGATCTCACGGGCGGGCGATGCGGGGCTGCGCACGGCGCTTTATCAAGCGGCAACGGTGATGTTGCATAGCGGGCGCCCCAATTGGCTGAGTGCCTGGGCTTGGAATGTCGCCAAACGGCGCGGAAAGAAGCGCGCGACAGTTGCGCTGGCGCGTCGGATCGGGGTGGTTCTGCACCGCATGTGGCGAGACAACGCTGAATTTCGCTACACCCGCTCTGATGCTGTGGCGGCCACCACAGCATAGGCTGTGAAAAACCGCACCCCCATTCACATCAGAGTTCTGAAGCAAAAGGAGAGATAGGCCGCGCCTGACGGCGATGGCTCACCGAGGTCCCCAAGCCGGGACGCGGTTCCCGATGATGCCGACTGTGGGCTAGTCACCAGATAACCATCTGAGTGCGCCATTGAGATAGGCACGCGGGAACCGTTCTTGGACTGGGTATAATGTGGCAGCCACAGCGCTGACTACGGATGGAAGCACATTCCGGTGCGGGATATTTCGGTGATGCTGATGCGCGCAAAACACGGCCAAACACACAGCTTCTTCAAACTACAGGGGCGCCGCGGCTCCTATCCCCGGGGCGTTCACCGCTGCGATAGATGGATGTCTTCGCGCTGAACGCCCCTCGCCGTGGTTCTCCTGCAATGATCCCGATCCGCAGGATCGGCCAATCGATGACACCCTCGCAGCCAACAGCTCAGCCGGGGGCGAGACTTTTTGTGAAAATATCTCTTGATAACACCCGCCCCAATATGGAAGCCCGATTGGCAGGCAGGCAAAGGTCCGCGTCAGGATCTGGAGGGTTTCGCGGCGCGCTGCTTCGGACTGCACGGCGGCGTCTATGGGGGTGGCGAAATGTATGACATATGCGCCTTCCTCCAACTGGTTATGCGAGAACCAATGCGTCTGGCCCTGCTTTTTGAATGCGAGGCGGTTCTCTGGCAGGGTTTCGGTCTGCGCAAACAGATCGGGCAGGGGCCATGCGAGCGCATGATCTGCCTGCTCAAACCCCTGAAGCGCCTGAAGATAGGCCGTATTTGCCCAGATGATATTGCCATGCGCATCGCTTTGCCAGACGAGTGTCGGCAGATTGCGCACCACAGCGCGCAAGGTTTTCAGTTCCTTTTGCTGGGCATCATGGCTGAGGCGGTCAATGGCCAGCAATGCCCCCTCGTCCAGCGTGTCGGTCAGCCGCAACTGCATCAGATACCGTATTGGGGCTCGGCACGAATCACGGCCGTTGTGAATTGAAATCCGAGGTTGATTGATGTGTCGTTGCCCTTGGCACGCTGGGCTGCGTGTCAACGGGGTCGTGCTGTGAAGCGCGCCCCAAGATATCCAATACGAAAGGGCAACGACATGGATTTGTATATCGGTTTAGACGTCTCTCTTGCAAGCACCGCGATTTGCGTGGTGTCCGCGCAGGGCAAGGTGGTGAAAGAAACGGCCGCGCCGAGCGAACCCGAAGATCTGGTGAGGGTCTTGCGTGGCCTGCCCGGGCGCGTCGTTGGGGTAGGGCTTGAAGCTGGGCCATTGTCGCAATGGCTGTATCAGCATTTGACCGAGGCTGGCTTTGCCACCGTTTTGATGGAAACTCGGCAGGTGAAGGGTGCGCTGAAGGCGATGCCGATCAAAACAGACCGGCGCGACGCCGAAGGGATTGCGCGGCTCTTGCAGATGGGGTGGTTCCGATCGGTTCATTGCAAATCCCTGTCGGCACAGGAAATGCGCGCGCTGCTGTCTTCGCGCAAGGCAATCCAGCAAGCGACCCTCTCGCTTGAGCTGTCGATCCGTGGAGTGCTGCGCAACTTCGGACTGAAGATGGGACAGGTGGCCAAGGGGCGGTTTGAACAGCGGGTGCTGGAGCTGGCCGAGGGCAATCCTATGCTGGAAGCTGCCGCGACCCCGATCCTGAGTGCGCGCCGTGCCCTGCGTCAGGAGCTGGCAGGGATGGAGAAGTTGCTGCGTGATCATGCCAAATCGGATCGCGTCTGCCGTCAGTTGATGACCATGCCAGGCGTTGGTTACCGCGTGGCTCTGACGGTCAAGGCAGCGATTGATGACCCTGAACGATTTCGATCTTCCAGAGACGTTGGTCCCTGGGTTGGCCTGACGCCACGCCGCGAGCAATCCGGTGAACGCGATATCATTGGCGAGATCTCACGGGCGGGCGATGCGGGGCTGCGCACGGCGCTTTATCAAGCGGCAACGGTGATGTTGCATAGCGGGCGCCCCAATTGGCTGAGTGCCTGGGCTTGGAATGTCGCCAAACGGCGCGGAAAGAAGCGCGCGACAGTTGCGCTGGCGCGTCGGATCGGGGTGGTTCTGCACCGCATGTGGCGAGACAACGCTGAATTTCGCTACACCCGCTCTGATGCTGTGGCGGCCACCACAGCATAGGCTGTGAAAAACCGCACCCCCATTCACATCAGAGTTCTGAAGCAAAAGGAGAGATAGGCCGCGCCTGACGGCGATGGCTCACCGAGGTCCCCAAGCCGGGACGCGGTTCCCGATGATGCCGACTGTGGGCTAGTCACCAGATAACCATCTGAGTGCGCCATTGAGATAGGCACGCGGGAACCGTTCTTGGACTGGGTATAATGTGGCAGCCACAGCGCTGACTACGGATGGAAGCACATTCCGGTGCGGGATATTTCGGTGATGCTGATGCGCGCAAAACACGGCCAAACACACAGCTTCTTCAAACTACAGGGGCGCCGCGGCTCCTATCCCCGGGGCGTTCACCGCTGCGATAGATGGATGTCTTCGCGCTGAACGCCCCTCGCCGTGGTTCTCCTGCAATGATCCCGATCCGCAGGATCGGCCAATCGATGACACCCTCGCAGCCAACAGCTCAGCCGGGGGCGAGACTTTTTGTGAAAATATCTCTTGATAACACCCGCCCCAATATGGAAGCCCGATTGGCAGGCAGGCAAAGGTCCGCGTCAGGATCTGGAGGGTTTCGCGGCGCGCTGCTTCGGACTGCACGGCGGCGTCTATGGGGGTGGCGAAATGTATGACATATGCGCCTTCCTCCAACTGGTTATGCGAGAACCAATGCGTCTGGCCCTGCTTTTTGAATGCGAGGCGGTTCTCTGGCAGGGTTTCGGTCTGCGCAAACAGATCGGGCAGGGGCCATGCGAGCGCATGATCTGCCTGCTCAAACCCCTGAAGCGCCTGAAGATAGGCCGTATTTGCCCAGATGATATTGCCATGCGCATCGCTTTGCCAGACGAGTGTCGGCAGATTGCGCACCACAGCGCGCAAGGTTTTCAGTTCCTTTTGCTGGGCATCATGGCTGAGGCGGTCAATGGCCAGCAATGCCCCCTCGTCCAGCGTGTCGGTCAGCCGCAACTGCATCAGATACCGTATTGGGGCTCGGCACGAATCACGGCCGTTGTGAATTGAAATCCGAGGTTGATTGATGTGTCGTTGCCCTTGGCACGCTGGGCTGCGTGTCAACGGGGTCGTGCTGTGAAGCGCGCCCCAAGATATCCAATACGAAAGGGCAACGACATGGATTTGTATATCGGTTTAGACGTCTCTCTTGCAAGCACCGCGATTTGCGTGGTGTCCGCGCAGGGCAAGGTGGTGAAAGAAACGGCCGCGCCGAGCGAACCCGAAGATCTGGTGAGGGTCTTGCGTGGCCTGCCCGGGCGCGTCGTTGGGGTAGGGCTTGAAGCTGGGCCATTGTCGCAATGGCTGTATCAGCATTTGACCGAGGCTGGCTTTGCCACCGTTTTGATGGAAACTCGGCAGGTGAAGGGTGCGCTGAAGGCGATGCCGATCAAAACAGACCGGCGCGACGCCGAAGGGATTGCGCGGCTCTTGCAGATGGGGTGGTTCCGATCGGTTCATTGCAAATCCCTGTCGGCACAGGAAATGCGCGCGCTGCTGTCTTCGCGCAAGGCAATCCAGCAAGCGACCCTCTCGCTTGAGCTGTCGATCCGTGGAGTGCTGCGCAACTTCGGACTGAAGATGGGACAGGTGGCCAAGGGGCGGTTTGAACAGCGGGTGCTGGAGCTGGCCGAGGGCAATCCTATGCTGGAAGCTGCCGCGACCCCGATCCTGAGTGCGCGCCGTGCCCTGCGTCAGGAGCTGGCAGGGATGGAGAAGTTGCTGCGTGATCATGCCAAATCGGATCGCGTCTGCCGTCAGTTGATGACCATGCCAGGCGTTGGTTACCGCGTGGCTCTGACGGTCAAGGCAGCGATTGATGACCCTGAACGATTTCGATCTTCCAGAGACGTTGGTCCCTGGGTTGGCCTGACGCCACGCCGCGAGCAATCCGGTGAACGCGATATCATTGGCGAGATCTCACGGGCGGGCGATGCGGGGCTGCGCACGGCGCTTTATCAAGCGGCAACGGTGATGTTGCATAGCGGGCGCCCCAATTGGCTGAGTGCCTGGGCTTGGAATGTCGCCAAACGGCGCGGAAAGAAGCGCGCGACAGTTGCGCTGGCGCGTCGGATCGGGGTGGTTCTGCACCGCATGTGGCGAGACAACGCTGAATTTCGCTACACCCGCTCTGATGCTGTGGCGGCCACCACAGCATAGGCTGTGAAAAACCGCACCCCCATTCACATCAGAGTTCTGAAGCAAAAGGAGAGATAGGCCGCGCCTGACGGCGATGGCTCACCGAGGTCCCCAAGCCGGGACGCGGTTCCCGATGATGCCGACTGTGGGCTAGTCACCAGATAACCATCTGAGTGCGCCATTGAGATAGGCACGCGGGAACCGTTCTTGGACTGGGTATAATGTGGCAGCCACAGCGCTGACTACGGATGGAAGCACATTCCGGTGCGGGATATTTCGGTGATGCTGATGCGCGCAAAACACGGCCAAACACACAGCTTCTTCAAACTACAGGGGCGCCGCGGCTCCTATCCCCGGGGCGTTCACCGCTGCGATAGATGGATGTCTTCGCGCTGAACGCCCCTCGCCGTGGTTCTCCTGCAATGATCCCGATCCGCAGGATCGGCCAATCGATGACACCCTCGCAGCCAACAGCTCAGCCGGGGGCGAGACTTTTTGTGAAAATATCTCTTGATAACACCCGCCCCAATATGGAAGCCCGATTGGCAGGCAGGCAAAGGTCCGCGTCAGGATCTGGAGGGTTTCGCGGCGCGCTGCTTCGGACTGCACGGCGGCGTCTATGGGGGTGGCGAAATGTATGACATATGCGCCTTCCTCCAACTGGTTATGCGAGAACCAATGCGTCTGGCCCTGCTTTTTGAATGCGAGGCGGTTCTCTGGCAGGGTTTCGGTCTGCGCAAACAGATCGGGCAGGGGCCATGCGAGCGCATGATCTGCCTGCTCAAACCCCTGAAGCGCCTGAAGATAGGCCGTATTTGCCCAGATGATATTGCCATGCGCATCGCTTTGCCAGACGAGTGTCGGCAGATTGCGCACCACAGCGCGCAAGGTTTTCAGTTCCTTTTGCTGGGCATCATGGCTGAGGCGGTCAATGGCCAGCAATGCCCCCTCGTCCAGCGTGTCGGTCAGCCGCAACTGCATCAGATACCGTATTGGGGCTCGGCACGAATCACGGCCGTTGTGAATTGAAATCCGAGGTTGATTGATGTGTCGTTGCCCTTGGCACGCTGGGCTGCGTGTCAACGGGGTCGTGCTGTGAAGCGCGCCCCAAGATATCCAATACGAAAGGGCAACGACATGGATTTGTATATCGGTTTAGACGTCTCTCTTGCAAGCACCGCGATTTGCGTGGTGTCCGCGCAGGGCAAGGTGGTGAAAGAAACGGCCGCGCCGAGCGAACCCGAAGATCTGGTGAGGGTCTTGCGTGGCCTGCCCGGGCGCGTCGTTGGGGTAGGGCTTGAAGCTGGGCCATTGTCGCAATGGCTGTATCAGCATTTGACCGAGGCTGGCTTTGCCACCGTTTTGATGGAAACTCGGCAGGTGAAGGGTGCGCTGAAGGCGATGCCGATCAAAACAGACCGGCGCGACGCCGAAGGGATTGCGCGGCTCTTGCAGATGGGGTGGTTCCGATCGGTTCATTGCAAATCCCTGTCGGCACAGGAAATGCGCGCGCTGCTGTCTTCGCGCAAGGCAATCCAGCAAGCGACCCTCTCGCTTGAGCTGTCGATCCGTGGAGTGCTGCGCAACTTCGGACTGAAGATGGGACAGGTGGCCAAGGGGCGGTTTGAACAGCGGGTGCTGGAGCTGGCCGAGGGCAATCCTATGCTGGAAGCTGCCGCGACCCCGATCCTGAGTGCGCGCCGTGCCCTGCGTCAGGAGCTGGCAGGGATGGAGAAGTTGCTGCGTGATCATGCCAAATCGGATCGCGTCTGCCGTCAGTTGATGACCATGCCAGGCGTTGGTTACCGCGTGGCTCTGACGGTCAAGGCAGCGATTGATGACCCTGAACGATTTCGATCTTCCAGAGACGTTGGTCCCTGGGTTGGCCTGACGCCACGCCGCGAGCAATCCGGTGAACGCGATATCATTGGCGAGATCTCACGGGCGGGCGATGCGGGGCTGCGCACGGCGCTTTATCAAGCGGCAACGGTGATGTTGCATAGCGGGCGCCCCAATTGGCTGAGTGCCTGGGCTTGGAATGTCGCCAAACGGCGCGGAAAGAAGCGCGCGACAGTTGCGCTGGCGCGTCGGATCGGGGTGGTTCTGCACCGCATGTGGCGAGACAACGCTGAATTTCGCTACACCCGCTCTGATGCTGTGGCGGCCACCACAGCATAGGCTGTGAAAAACCGCACCCCCATTCACATCAGAGTTCTGAAGCAAAAGGAGAGATAGGCCGCGCCTGACGGCGATGGCTCACCGAGGTCCCCAAGCCGGGACGCGGTTCCCGATGATGCCGACTGTGGGCTAGTCACCAGATAACCATCTGAGTGCGCCATTGAGATAGGCACGCGGGAACCGTTCTTGGACTGGGTATAATGTGGCAGCCACAGCGCTGACTACGGATGGAAGCACATTCCGGTGCGGGATATTTCGGTGATGCTGATGCGCGCAAAACACGGCCAAACACACAGCTTCTTCAAACTACAGGGGCGCCGCGGCTCCTATCCCCGGGGCGTTCACCGCTGCGATAGATGGATGTCTTCGCGCTGAACGCCCCTCGCCGTGGTTCTCCTGCAATGATCCCGATCCGCAGGATCGGCCAATCGATGACACCCTCGCAGCCAACAGCTCAGCCGGGGGCGAGACTTTTTGTGAAAATATCTCTTGATAACACCCGCCCCAATATGGAAGCCAACAGCTCAGCCGGGGGCGAGACTTTTTGTGAAAATATCTCTTGATAACACCCGCCCCAATATGGAAGCCCTTTGTGAAACTGCGCGCCCAGAACCAACCCGTCGCCCGTATGAGAGGAAATTTCCCAAGGTCCGGATTGCGCAAGGCCTGCCAATCTGGTCTGCACATCGGGAAAGCGCTGTGCCAAATATTGCAGCAACACGGCATAATCGCTGTGCGCATTCTTGGCCTTGTCGGGCGCGGTGAGGGATTTCAGCAAGGCGCGGGCAGGGTCGGAGCAATCAATCAGATCGTGATCACGAAAGATAAACACCACATCCTGATCCGTAGGGCCAAAACCCATATCCGGCATGCGCCGTGGACGCGATAGCCCTGCAAAGATTGCCAGCGACCCCAGCTGTTGAGCGACAACCACCTTGGCCGGTAGCGACAACCATCTTGGCCGGTGGCGCTGATCGGAGGGCGGGCTTGCCCGCCTGGAGGTCAGCGCCACCGGCCAAGATGATTTTGGGTTAGGTGCTGGTCGCTGCGGGTTGATAAGCCGGAAGCCTCTACGTTCCAACGGAGGACCCCGGTTGGCCTATCAATCCATCACCGACCAGCAATTGAGATTATACATGACCGACCTCAAAAATCACAGCCAATGCACATCAGCCGCCCGTGCCGGGTTCAGCGAAAGAACCGCTCGGCGATTTGATGCAGATCCAACGCCCCCTTCACAGCGCAAGATTGTTCACGGGCGTACAGTATCCGATCCTCTTGAAGGGTATTGGGAGAATGACATCCTTCCTGTTCTGGAGAACGACAATGCCCTGCAGGCCGTGACGTTGTTGCGTCACCTCCAGGGTCTACATCCTTTGGCTTTTCCAGATGATCGCATCCGCCGAACCCTGGAGCGAAGGGTCCGGCAGTGGCGCGCGCTTAAAGGCCCGGAGCGCGACATCATTTTTCGCCAGACACCAGAGCCAGGCTATATGGCACAGTCCGACTTCACCCATGCAGCCGAGCTGGAAGTGACCATTGCAGGCGCACCATTCCCGCACCTGCTTTATCATTTCGCAATGGTCTATAGCCGCTGGGAACATGTTGGTGTTGTCTTGGGCGGGGAGAGTTTTACGGCCTTGGCCGAGAACCTCCAGCAGGCGTTGTGGGCCTTGGGGGGTGTTCCACAAAACCATCGTACGGATAGTCTTTCAGCCGCATTTCGAAATCTGACGCGTGACGAGTGTGAGGATATTACCAAGCGCTATGAAGCGTTCGTCGGTCATTATGGTATGGATGCCAGTCGCAACAACCGTGGTGAAGCCCATGAGAATGGCGCCGTGGAATCGCAGAACCGTCACTTGAAGAAGGCCATCGCACAGGCACTGATCCTGCGCGGCAGCCGTGATTTTGCATCTGTGGCCGAGTATCGTCGTTTCATTGATATGCTGGTGGCGCGGCGCAATCGACAGCGTATGGAAGCGGTTGAGGTAGAACAGCTGCATCTTAAACCTTTGCCGCCGCGGCGCACCACAGACTATACGGAAGTTATCGTGCCGGTCACAAGAATGGGCGGCTTCAGGGTCAAAAGCATCTTTTACAGCGCGCCGTCACAGCTCATCGGGCAGCGTTTGCGCATCCATCTATATGATGACCGCCTCGACGCATTCTTGGGCAGCACCCTTGTCGCAACGCATCCCCGTGGCCGAGGCCGTAACGATGGCCATCGTGTCCATGTCATCAATTACCACCACGTTATCCATGCCTTGAAGCGCAAACCACAGGCTCTTTGGAGCTCGATCTACCGCGATAGCCTCTTCCCCCGCACCGAATACGCGCAGGCCTGGGAAGTGCTACAGCACAGCCTGCCGCGACGCGACGCCTGCCGCCGCATGGTCGCTCTGCTCTTTATTGCCCACGATCAAGCCTGCGAAGCGGAATTGGCACGTCTTCTTGCTGACGATCTCGGCTCTGGTTTGATACCGGACCCAAAGACGCTCGCGACACAGCTCACCCCTAAACACGCTGCCAAAGGATGTTGTGGTTTCTCATCCGTCGCTGGACAGCTTCGATGCGCTGCTGGAGGTACGCGCATGACCTCCCGGGAGATCGACATCCACACGCTGCCCAGCATGCTGAGCGCCCTGCGCTTACCCAGCTTCCACAAGCTATGGCAGGAAATCGCCACACGAGCCGATACCGAAGGCTGGCCGGCTGCGCGCTTCCTGGCCGTGCTGGCCGAATACGAACTCGCCGAGCGGGACATGCGCCGCATGCGCCGTCATCTGAATGAATCCCAGCTCCCAGCTGGAAAGACTTTGGCAACCTTCGATTTCAAAGCTCTGCCTACCTTACCACGCGCCCGGGTCGAAGCTCTGGCTGCGGGAGATTGGTTGGACGGCGGCGCAAACCTGATCGCCATTGGCAACTCCGGCACGGGCAAGACCCACATTCTCTGTGCCATTGGCCATGCCCTGATCGAAGCAGGCCATAGGGTCTTCTATACCCGGACCAGCGATCTTGTCCAAAGACTGCAAGCCGCACGTCGGGATCTGGTGCTCGAAGCAGCTTTGGCCAAGCTCGACAAATTTGACCTGATCATCCTTGATGACATTACCTATGCCCACAAGGATCAGGCCGAAACCGGGGTGCTCTTCGAACTGATTGCCCGGCGATACGAATATCGCAGCATCGCCATCGCGGCCAATCAGCCGTTCAGTGGATGGGATCAAATCTTTCCCGACAAAGCCATGACCGTCGCGGCCATCGACCGACTTGTCCACCATGCCAGCATTCTTGAGATGAATGCGCAAAGCTTTCGCCAAAGAAGCGCTGCGGCCAACATGAAAATGCAAAACGAAGCCTCAGCGACAACCAAAAACGACAACCAAGAAGAAGGAAAAAACCTGACCTAAAGACAGTAAAAAACACAACCCCGGCGGCCGCTATAACCGGCCAAGGTGGTTGTCGGCACCGGACAAGGTGGTTGACGCGCTACACCAGCACAACCAGCGTCGCCGTCAAGGTGATGATGATACCCAATATTGCGGCCTGCGTCATTCTTGACCCCCTGGCTGGACCTGATACGGCCAGTTCAGGATAGGGAATATTCCTTAAGCTTCGGTTAAGGGCACCGTCATTCCACAAGGGAATTGCCGAAATTCCGCGCTCATTGCGCGGAATTCATGTCTTTCAGCAGGCGTCCGTGGCGGCGCACTTCGGTCAGGACATCGCCGAATGTGTGCAGCCCGCGTGATTTCAGCATGGGGATCAGTTTCAGGAACGCATCCGCCGTGGCGACAGTGTCGCCGATCGCCGTGTGGCGCGCTTCTTCGGGGATGGTAATGCCCAGCCGCGCGGTCAGCGCATCCAGAGAGTGCTGTTCCAGCTGGCCATAGACCACCGCAGACAGCAGCACAGTATCCAGCACCGGATGATCGAAACTTGCGCCGATATCCGTTTCATGGCGGCGCAGAAATTCCATGTCGAAGGGCGCATTATGGGCAATCAGAACCGCGCCGCGGGCGAAATCATGAAAGCGCTTGCCAGCCTCGGCCATTGTGGGCGCGCCCTTGACCATGTCTTCGGTAATGCCGTGCACCTCGGTCGAGCTTTGTGGGATCGTGCGCTTCGGGTCGACCAGCGTGTCGAACACTTCGCGCCGCACGCGCCTGCCATTGACCAGCCGCACAGCCGCAATCTGCACGATCTCATCGCTGGAGGGGGTCAGGCCCGTGGTTTCGGTGTCGAACACCACATAGGTCAGATCTTCGAGCCGGCTTTCCAGCACTTCGGCGTTGCGTTCCTTGGACAGCAGGTCGAAATCATAGACCACTTCGCGGTCAATCGGGGCGGGTCTGCGGGTTGCGCGGCGGGCATTGGGGATGGGGATGCGCACGGCGGACCAGCCATCCGCGCGGGTTTCGGTCCACGCTTCAGTCGCATGGGCATTGAGTACGGCGCGCGGGGTCAGGTCGGGCAGGTCGGCATCCAGCGGCTCTGACAGCCATGCGTCCAACTCTCCGACGGGCAGCGCATCGCCGCGCCACATCATGTCGATAACTGCGCCCGGCCCGTCTTCTTCGGCCAGTGACAGGCGGAAAGTGCGGCCATGGCCGGTTTTGGACAGTTTCTCGCCCAGCCAGCGGAAGAACAGCGCCAACTCGAACCCGTCACAGGTCAGCATCAGGTCAGGCCCTACGGTTTCAATCTCCAGCCCCAGCACGCTGAATTGTGCGCTGACACCGTCCATCAGGTCTTGGGCGCGGGTCTGGCCCATGGGCCGCCAGTCGCTGCGCCCTTCGTCATAGCGTTTGCCCAGATCGGTAATTGCGGCGGTCAGGGTATGCACCTCTGACAACAACGCGGCCATCAGGTCTTCGGCCTGCGCCATATCGGCATCTTCCGAGATGACGCCGATCACCGTTTGCAGATTGGCGGCGGGGCGGCGGACACTGTCAAACACCTCGTCCAGCAATGCCTCGCGCGCAGCGTGGGTGGCAAGGTCTGCGGTCACGTCGCGCAGCGTCAGAACAAAGCCGGGGCGCTGGATATTGTCGGTCCGGCGCAGCACGCGCATCCGCCCTGACAGCAGGCGGCCTGTTCCGGTGGTGGCGCAGATCAGGTCGGATGCCGCATCGGGGTCGTTGAGTTTGCTCAGGCGTTCATAGGCGTGACGCACGGGCCCTTCGCGCAGATAATCCAACAGGTTGCGGTCCAGTCCGGGGGCACCGCCCGCTTCCAGGATAGTGACGGCCTGACCGTTATAGAACACCAACTGGTAATCTGCGGTGCACAGCAAAACGGCGACCGGCACATCGGCCAGCAGCTTTTCCAGCCGTGCCTTTTCGGCGGACAGGCGCGAGGTTTCGCGCGCCACCGATTCCGCCAGCGCCGAGCGTGTCTGCGCCAGTGAGCGCGTTATCTCGGACGCGGCGGGGGCCAGATCGCCCAGATATTTCGCGCGGTCTTTTTCTGTGCCGATGTCGTCATTGACATCGCTATGGGCGCGGGTGCGGATCGCATTGGCAAGGCTGTCGATTGCGCGCGCAACATGGGTATCGAACAGATACCAGATGCCCGTGACCAGAAACACGATCAAAAAACCGCCGAAGATACCGGCCTGCAACATCGGCCCTGCCAGATCCGGTATGTCGGACCGCGACAGGACAAGCCAGCCGCCTGCCATCATCGCGCTCACTGCCCCAAAGGCCAGAAGCACGAAAAACAGCAAGATGCGTATGCGCAGGCTCAGGCGTTCAAGCATCTGCAATGCCTGCCTGTCGCACTTGATCAAGCTCTCCGGCAAGGATTTTGCGCACCTGTTCGCGCAACTCCTTCAGCTCAAACGGTTTCGAGATGAACCCGTCCGCCCCCATAGCCAACCCCTTGCGCCGCTCCATCGCTGATCCGCGCGCGGTCATCATCAGGATGCGCACTTCGCTACAGTCGGGGTCCGCGCGCACAGACTGGCAGATTTCATAGCCCGAAACCTCGGGCAGCATGACATCCAGCAGCACCAGATCTGGCTTGCGCTCGCGGATCAGCTCTATTGCGCCGGCACCGGTCGCAAGTCGGGTCTGGTTATAGCCTTCGCGCGTCAGCAGATAGTTGAGGGCAATGGCAATATTGTCCTCATCCTCCACGACGAGTATTTCAGCCTTCCTCGCCTTGTCCTCCATGTGCTCCTCCTTCACAGGCAACTCTTAAAAACGGGTCTTGCTGGCTGAGTTGATACCAGTCCGCATCGCGCGGCACGCCGTGCTCGTCCAGTTGCGTGCCTTCGGTCAGATCTGCCCGCAGGGCATTGGCGCAGTCGAACATAGACTGAAAACCCATGGTCAGCGCCCAGCGTTCCTGTAAAATCACACCGGTCAGAACCAGATCGGGGTTCTTGCTGTTGCGTTGGCTAATGCGATTATCGACGATAATCAACCGGTTCGTCAGCGGCGCTGCATATGTCCAGGGGCGCAACCAGGATTTATTCTGGTTCTTGCTTACGACGACGACATCATCGGGCAAGCCTGCCTCGTAGCGGTCGGCCCATGAGTATTCCAGATAGATGACCATAGCGAGCATACCAGCCGCGACGCCCATCGGCGTCAGCCATTCGGGCAGGCGCGACCGGCTCAATCGACGCAGGATCATGGCGGTTCCTCCGCCGCCAAACCCTGCCACGATTACGGCCAGAAATTCCATTAGCATGGGCTGTTATATCCTTTCAGCCAAGAGTACCGGCCAACTGACCGGCGGCGGATTGCATGGTGCGCACAACGACAAACGCGTCGCGCAGATGAGAGCGCTCGAAATCGGACAGGTCCGAGGGCGCAAGGAAATTGTCGGGCTTGCGGCCCATGCGCACAAGACTGGCCTGATTTTCAAGGCGCAAATCGGCGATCAGGTCATACGCCTCGATCAGATCGCGCGCGCCCGAAACAGAGATAATGCCCAACTCCTCTGCGGTCAGCAGACGTGTGCGGGTATTCGCAGCGGCGATGCGCCCGCGCAGGGCATAGACGCGGGCAAGGTCGGTCACAGGCACCACGCCACCCAGTTTCATATCGACATGGTTCTTATATTCGCCAGAGCGGATTGTCGCAAAGCCGCGCAACAGGCCAAGGGGCGGCGCATGTTTGACCGAGTTCGAGATCATATGCGCCACAAAGATCGAGTTTTTGGCGGCGGCGGCCAATGTCTCGTCCTGTAAATCCCGAAACAGGCTGACTTGCCCGCCGATGGGCCGCAGGTCGAACATGACCGAGGCCAGCATTTGCGCCTCTGGCGAGGGGGTGTTGATCCAGCCCTGAAAATAGCGCCGCCACGTCTTGACCGGCTGGCACCAGCGCGGATTGCTCGCCATCATGTCGCCGGGGCAGTAGTAATACCCCGCCGCATTCAGTCCATCTGAAACAAAGCGCGCCAGTTCGGCATAATAGGGCATGTCATCAGGCGTAACGCTGTCATCAATGATCATGCAATTGTCCTGATCGCTGACGCCTGTCTGTTCCTGCCGCCCTTGCGACCCGCAGGCCGCCCAAAGATAGGGCACAGGCGCGGGACCAAGTTTTTCCTCGGCCAGTTTCAGCAGCCGCCGCGTGACGGTGTCGGCAATGTCGGTAATCAGGCGGGTCACGACATCATGCGCATTATGCGCGCCGACCAGTTGCACCAGCAGTTGCGGGATGCGTTGGGTCACATGGGCCAGATCGGCATAGCTTTCGGCCACAGCGGCATCGCGCACCAACTGGCCAGAGCTGATGGCCTGAAAGCGGGTCAGATCGGTCTGGGTGATCATGCCCAGCAGCTTGCCCTCGCGCACCACGGGCAAATGCCCGATGCGGTGTTCCAGCATCATATGCAGAATATCGGACCCCAGCGATTGCGGCGACAGCGACAGCGGGTCAGGGGTCATCACCTCTGACAGGGGGGTGTCAATGGCGCGGCCCTCGGCCAGCACGCGGCCTGACAGGTCGCGGGTGGTGACAATGCCCACCAGCTTGTCCCCCTCGACCACGGGCACGCAGGAAATGCGATGCTCGCGCATCATTTTTGCGGCGTCCTGTGCACTGGTCTGGGGTGTGGCGCTGAAGGGTTTGCGCGCCATAAGGTCGGCAACTTTCAGCGTTGCCAGATCATTCTGCCGCCCCAGCTTGCCACTGGGGGCACCGCGGCTGAAAAACCGCTCGAATGCGGGGAAGTTTGCGATCAGGTGGCGCAACTCGCCACCGGGCAGGCAGAGCAAAACCGAATTGGTGGTGGCTGTTGCCGTTGTGACCGCGCGGCCCTCACGCAACAGCCCCCGTTCCCCGAAAGAGTTGCGCGGACTTAGGATCGAGACCAGCGCGCCATTGCCATCGGTCACTTCGACAGTGCCGGATTTGACCAGCCAGACACCGCTGACCGGCTCGCCCTCGGAATAGATGACAGTGCCAGAAGGCACTTCACTGCGGTCGAAGCAACTGGCGACACGCGCCAGCTCGTCCTGCGGCAGTGAGTCATACGGATGTACGCTTTGCAGAAATTCCAGAACCTTTTGGGTCGCAGCGGTCATGTCATGCTGTCCTGATTGCACCATCCGGGTTTTGGGCGGCCTGCCCCCGTAGCATGGGGACAGGCCAATGTCTTTGCGTCAGATCAGTGAGCGACAGCGTCGCCAGCACCTTTCGGGACGCGGATCGATTCTACCAGTTCCTCGATCTCTACAGGTACCGGCGCCGAAATTTTCATCACGATAAAGGCCGCGATGAAGTTCAGAGCCGCACCCACTGCGCCGAAGCTCAGCGGCGAGATGCCGAACAGCCAGTTTTCAGGCGTGTTGGGCAGCATGTTGGTGCCGGGGATGAAGAACCAGCCTAGATAGGTGAAGATATACAGAACTGTCGAGCCGAGGCCGACGATCATGCCTGTAATCGCACCAGTCGAGTTCATCTTCTTCGAGAAGATACCCATCATGATGGCCGGGAAGAGCGAGGACGCCGCCAAACCGAAGGCCAGTGCCACCGTCTGCGCAGCAAAGCCCGGCGGGTTGAGAGCCAACCAAGTTGCCAACGCAATCGCAAACGCCATCGATATTCGGGCGGCCAAGAGTTCGCCCTTTTCCGAGATGCCCGGATTGATCATAGACTTGATCAAGTCGTGGCTTACCGCAGACGAGATTGCCAGCAGCAGACCTGCCGCTGTAGACAGCGCCGCAGCCAGACCACCCGCCGCGATAAGGCCGATCACCCAACCTGGAAGATTGGCAATTTCAGGGTTGGCCAGAACAAGGATGTCGTTGTTGAACAACACCATTTCATTGCCTTCCCAGCCTTCGTCAATCGCACGCTGAGGTGGGTTCGCCTCATTGTAGTACTGGATCAGGCCGTCGCCGTTTTTGTCTTCAAACCGCAGCAGACCGGTGTTTTCCCAGTTCAGCATCCAGTCGGGCTTGTTGTCAAAGGCAAGCGGCTCGCCCTGCACCCCCTCGGGATACAGCGTGGTGATGATGTTCAGACGCGCCATTGCACCAACAGCCGGAGCGACGGTGTACAGCAGCGCGATGAAGACCAGCGCCCAACCAGCAGATGTCCGTGCATCAGCCACTTTCGGAACCGTGAAGAAGCGGATGATGACGTGGGGCAGACCGGCGGTACCGATCATCAGCGACAGGGTGAACAGCACCATGTTGAAGGTTGATCCGTGGTTGCCGGTATAGTCATTGAAGCCCAGCTCCATCAACACTTCGTTCAGTGTTTGCAACAAGGGCTGGCCGGTTTCAGTGTGGGTCGAGAACAGGCCAAGCTGTGGAAGCGGGTTGCCTGTCAGTTGCAGCGAGATGAAGACCGCCGGAATGGTGTAGGCGATGATCAGCACGACATATTGCGCAAGCTGCGTGTAGGTGATGCCCTTCATGCCGCCCAGAACCGCATAGGCAAACACAACTGCCGATGCGATGAACAGACCTGTGGTGCTGTCGACTTCCAGAAAGCGCGAAAATGCCACCGCAGCACCGGTCATCTGACCGATAACATAGGTGATCGACATGACCAGCAGCGAGATGACAGCCACCAGACGCGCGGTCTGGCTGTAGAAACGGTCACCGATGAAGTCAGGCACTGTGAAGCGGCCGAACTTGCGCAAGTAAGGCGCAAGCAGCAAAGCCAAAATGACATAGCCGCCGGTCCAGCCCATCAGGAAGGTCGAGTTGCCGTAACCGACAGCGGCAATAAGACCCGCCATCGAGATGAAGGAAGCCGCCGACATCCAGTCAGCCGCAGTCGCCGCACCGTTGACGATCGGGTTCACGCCCCGGCCAGCGGCATAGAAGTCAGATGTCGAGCCAGCGCGCGCCCAGATCGCAATCCCGATATAAAGTGCGAAAGAGCTGCCGACGAAGATAAGGTTGATTACAAATTGATCCATAACTCAGCCGCCCCTTACTCTTCCACGCCAAACTCGAGATCGAGTTTGTTCATGTACCAGCGATAATAAAAGACCAGCGCGATGAAGGTCAGCATGGACCCTTGCTGTGCGAACCAAAAGCCCAGATCGGTGCCCCCGATCGGGATGCCCGCAAGAAGCGGACGTAGAACGATGCCGAACCCGAAGGATACAAGCGCCCAGATCACCATGCAGATGGTGATGATGCGCACATTGGCCTTCCAGTAGGCGTCTGTCGATTTATCTGACATTGTGACGTCTCCCAGTTTCCTCCTGTGCCGCCCCATTGTGGGGCAAGCTTCCTCTCTTCTTCACTGTCCCCGTGCCTGAAGGCACATATTCAGTGTTTGCATACGCGCCGGTCTTTGACGCGCCTGCATTCATGCACCAGCTGGTGCTAACCGGTTGCCCGGATTCTTACGCTGTCACGTCCTCGACGATGGCCGACAGATCGCCCGCAATGCGGTCAATCTCGCCCATCGCATCGACGCGTTTCAGCGCGCCTTTTCCCTCGTAATACGTGATCAGCGGTGCTGTTTGCTCGTGGTAGGCGGCAAGCCGCGCGCCAACAGTTTCGGCGTTGTCATCTGCGCGGCGCTTGAACTCGGTGCTGCCGCATTTGTCACAGATACCCGCCACAGCGGGTTGCTTGAAGCTGTCGTGATAGCCTTCGCCACAGCCCCCGCAGGTGTAGCGGCCTGAAACCCGCTCGACCATTGCTGTATCATCCACCTCGAGCGAGATGGCCGCACCCAGACGCATGCCTTGCTCTTCCAGCAGCATGTCCAGTGCGGCCGCCTGTTTGGCGGTGCGCGGGAACCCGTCAAGGATTGCGCCCTTCTGGGTGTCTGGTTCGGCCATCCGGTCTTTCAGGATGGCCAGAACGATCTCGTCGCTGACCAGCCCGCCAGCGGCCATGACCGCTTGCGCCTGCTGGCCCGCCTCTGTGCCCGCAGCGACTGCTGCACGCAGCAGATCGCCGGTGGACAGTTGCACCAGCCCGAATTTATCTTCGAGCATGCGCGCTTGTGTGCCCTTGCCTGCCCCCGGAGGGCCAAGCAGGATCAGAACGGCGGTTTGTGTCATTGTCTCGCCCGTCCTTGTCATGCGCGGTTCATCCGGTGCTCGATCAGATCGTCCACCACAGCGGGTTCTGCCAAGGTCGAGATGTCGCCCAATGCGCCATAATCATTCTCGGCAATCTTGCGCAGAATACGGCGCATGATTTTGCCCGAACGGGTTTTCGGCAGGCCTGGCGACCATTGGATCAGGTCAGGGCTGGCAATCGGGCCAATTTCCTGACGCACCCATTTCACCAGTTCCTTGCGCAACTCCTCGGTCGGCTCGACCCCGTTCATCAATGTGACATAGGCGTAAATGCCCTGACCCTTGATATCATGCGGGTAGCCGACGACTGCGGCTTCGGCCACGGATTCATGTGCGACCAGCGCGGATTCCACCTCGGCGGTGCCCATGCGGTGGCCGGATACGTTGATGACGTCATCCACGCGGCCTGTGATCCAGTAATAGCCATCTTCATCACGTCGACAGCCATCGCCGGTGAAGTAATAGCCTTTGTACTGGCTGAAATACGCCTCTTCAAAGCGGGCATGATCGTCCCAGAGGGTGCGCATCTGCCCCGGCCAGCTGTCCTTGATGCACAGCACCCCTTCGGCAACTGTGCCGGTCTGCACTTCGGCGGTGGCGGCATCCAGAATCTCGGGCAGCACGCCAAAGAACGGCTTGGTGGCCGAGCCGGGCTTGTTCGGGATAGCGCCCGGCAGCGATGTGATCATATGCCCGCCGGTTTCCGTCTGCCAGAATGTATCGACAATCGGGCAACGGCCCTTGCCGACATGGGTGTTATACCAGTTCCAAGCCTCTGGGTTGATCGGCTCGCCGACCGAGCCAAGCAGCTTGAGCGAGGAAAGGTCGTGCTTTTCAACCCATTCTGTGCCCTGACCCATCAGCGCACGAATGGCGGTGGGGGCGGTGTAGAACTGGTTGACCTTGTGCTTGGCGCACACTTCCCAGAAGCGGCCCGCATCGGGGTAGGTTGGCACGCCTTCGAACATGACCGTCGTCGCGCCATTGGCCAACGGGCCATAGACGATATAGCTGTGACCTGTGACCCAGCCCACATCGGCGGTGCACCAGAAGACATCGCCATCATGGTAATCAAAGGTCATCTGCTGTGTCATGGACGCATAAACCAGATACCCGCCCGATGTATGCACAACGCCCTTAGGCTTGCCGGTGGAACCAGAGGTGTAGAGGATGAACAGCGGGTCTTCGGCACCGACTTCGGCCGGTGGGCAATCGGCGCTGGCGGCGGCCATTTCGGCGCGCACGTCAATATCGCGCCCGTCCACCCAAGTGGTCTGATCGCCCGTATGCTTGACCACAAGGCATTTCACTTTGTCCGAGCAATGCTGCAACGCCTTGTCGGTGTTGGTCTTCAGTGGTGTGCGGCGGCCACCGCGCGGCGCGCTGTCGGCGGTGATGACAGCTTTCGCGCCACTGCCATTGATCCGGTCGGCCAATGCGTCGGGCGAGAAGCCCGCGAAAACGATGGAATGAATGGCCCCGATCCGCGCACAGGCCAGCATAGCATAGGCGGCTTCGGGGATCATTGGCAGATACAGCACAACCCGGTCGCCTTTGCCCACGCCCTGCGCTTTCAGCACATTGGCCATGCGGCTGGTCTGGTCCAGAAGCTCGCGGTAGGTGATGTGCTGCGATGGTGTCTTTGGATCATCCGCTTCCCAGATGATCGCGGTCTGATCGCCGCGCGTGGCAATATGGCGGTCAATGCAATTCGCGGCCACGTTCAGCGTGCCATCCTCGAACCACTTAATATCTACCTTGCCAAGCTCGAAGGTGGTGTTCTTCACCTTGGTAAATGGCTTGATCCAGTCGATGCGCTTGCCATGCTCGGCCCAGAACGCTTCCGGATCGGAAATCGAGGCGGCGTACATTTTTTCGTACATGTCGCTGTCGACATGCGCTTTGGCAATGAAATCTTCGGATGCCGGGTAGATATCGGGCATGTGTGCTCCTCCGTTACGGGGTGAAAGGCCCGTTTGCCCCCGCCCCGATGAATTTGTGACGCAAAAGTGACGCTGCGTCATATTTCCCCGCGCCACCTATAACGCATTCGTCAAGAAATGTGTAACTTTTTTTAATCTAACAGTTTTTTTGTAAATTACTTCACAGGTGGCCGGTAAATTTAGTCAACTTGTTTTCGCTGCACTGCAGAGCGCGTGTAAAAACAGGGGGTTTGCAGATCGTGTGCTGAAATGAATTTGACTTGAAACTGGACCTGCGCGGCACTGACAGCTTTATGTGTCAGCGCAAACAGCTCACGAAATATTTGCAAAGTATGGCCCCCCCTAAGCGACAGAAACTGATTCGCATGGTTTCGTCAACTGTACAATTCAAATTGACAGATGGCCGCGCGGCGCCCTGTTTGCGCCGTAAGCTGACCTTGGGGCATGGGGGTGTAGGGGCGGTTGCTCGGGTTCTTGCCCCGAAGCGGGTGCAAGACCGCAACGGCGGCGCGCTGCGGACTTGAATCCGGCAGGCAGAGGGCGCACACTTGGCGTCAGAAAAATATGTGAGGGTGCGCAGCGTATGCCATTAGAAACACAGCACAGTGTGCCGCCTGAACAGGGTGGAAATGCTGGCTCTGGCACCCGAAAGGCGGCGGTTGATCGCTACCTGACCGAGCTGTTTTCCCAGATCGACGCAGCCCCCCTGCCGGACCTGCCATCGGTGCTGATCAGCGGGGCCGTGCGCTGTGGCAAGACAAAGGTCGCGCGGCGCGTGGCGCTTCGGGCGGGGTTTCACCACCTCAAGACCGACCAGATTCGCAACCGGACCTATCTGAACTGTTCCGAGAATGAGAAACGCCGCATTGCGAAATATGTCTATCATCGCATCCTGTTGCAGTTTCCCAAGGGCGTGCTGATCGAGGGGACAGGGATCATGGACGCGCCGTGCGAATTGCCGAAATGGGCAGATGCGCGCGGGATCGCGTTTTTTGCCATCGGCTATTCCTTTGACACGCCAGAGGCCAAGCACCGCGATTTGCTGGCATATCGCGCGGCACAAACCTGCTGGACGAAGAACAGCAAATCAGATGACGAGATGCTGCGCTTTGCCCGCCGCCTGATCCGGCGCAGCACCGAGATAAAGCGATATTGCGCGGCGCAGGGTCTGCCCTATTTCGATCTGGACTCTGCCCGGTTCGACGCCGAGCGCGACCGGATCATGCACCAGATCGAGGCGTCACTGCGCGCGCGTCACAAGCAACAGACGCGCCCCCGCCAGCAAGCGGGCATCTTGGCGCGTCTGCAATTCTGGCGCTAGACCGCGTTACAGCGGGCGGTCCACACGCACAGTGACAAGCGCGCGCCCCCGCGTTGCCTGCGGCCATCTGAGGCGCACCTCGTTATTGTTCACGCCTTCCTGCACGTTCACATAGGGCATGTCATAGCGAATGGCGTTGCTGCTGTCGCGCGGCGGGGTTTCCATGACGACCGATGATACCGTGCGCGCCCAGCCCCCAAACGGCAGCTTGTCGCCGGTGCTTATAGTCCAACTGTTCGCGTCCGTGTTCTGGTCATGCAGAATGATAGTCGGGCTTTCGGTCGGATAATCAATGCCGTTATAGGCGTTGTTCTGAAAGACCACATTGCGGAAACGGCCGAAATTGAGCGAAGCATAGGTCGTATCGACCTTGTCGGCGCGGTCTATGCGCGCGCCTGTGGTGCGAAAGACATTGCCCGACACCATCAACCCTTGCAGGAAATGCCCTGGCCCATAGGGTTTCATGACGATGAAGCTGAACCACGGGGCGACATCAATGGCGTAGAAGATATTGCCCTCGACCGTCAGCCCGCCAAAGGAAAACCCTGATGTGTGCTCTGGCTCTGCGTCATGCTCGTTCGTCAGTTCCAGAAAGCAATTGTCGATGTAATTGCCCGAAAAGGTGGTTTTCGCGTTCTTGTTCGTCAGCACAAGCCCCGCTTGCCGGATGCCCTGCGACTGGGTGTCGCCTGCAAAGAAATGATTGCCCGTGATGATGTGGCCAGACCCGTTCAGCACCCCGAAATGCGCCCAGAGCACGACCCTGTTATTGCGGATCTTGTTGTCATTGCCGTTGACGTTGAAGGCGATCACCGTGCGGTCCTGCGCATCCAGCGGCTGTTGCGAGCTGCGAAACTGGCAATGGTCGATCCACATGCCCTGACAGCCCAGCCCGATCGAGGTGATGGCCCGATCGCGGGGGCGGTCGAAATCGCAATTCATAAACCGCATAATACGCCCGTCTTCGGGCAGCATCACCGCCGAGCAGCGCCCCCGACAGCGCATCTCAAGATTGTGCATCTCGAAATTGCGCAAACCGGAAAAGCCAGAGAAATCCAGCATATACTGGTACCGCTCGAACGTGAATTGCTGCGTGCCAGAGCCGCCATGCAACGGCTGGCTGAGGGTGACGCGGCTGCCGCCGATGCTGCGCGCGCGCACATAGACTTCGCGGCCCACACCAACCCCACTCACCCGCGCGCCCACCGGCACACCGGCGACATTGCTGATATCACTCAGCCGCGTCGCGTTCGAGATGTTGTAACTGGCCGTGCGGGTAACGGTCTGGGTGTCCCATTGCGCGCTTTCTGCGGCATCAAGCTGGCCGTTTGCAATAATGCGGCGGGACGAGGTGTTGTCATATCCGGCCAGCGCAAAGACATCGACCGGCGCTGACAGCAGAATGCGTCGCCCCATCAGATCGAATGTCACATGCTGGTTGGTATGAAACAGCGCCTGCACTCCCTTGCGAAAGCCCGCTTCGTCATTGCCAAAGGCCGCCGCATAGCTGGGGAAGTCGAAATTCCGGTGTAGGATCAGAACCGCCGTGTCGGGCATGGTCAGCGTGCCGCGAAATTCAACCGGGATCGGGATCGTCAGGTCCGCGCCAATAGCATAGGCCCCTTCGGGGACCAGCAGCGACCGCGCGCCTGCTGCCGCAATCGCGGCGGCAAAAGCGAGGCGGTCATCATGTGTGCCATTGCCGACCGCCCCGAAATCGCGCACATCGACAACGCCCAGAATGTCGGTTGTATAGAGGCTGGTGACATCCTCGATAATGATGTCGTCTATGCGCACAACGCCGCCCGTTGGCCCTGTCAGATCAAGACCGAAATGAGCGAATGCGACAGATACAGGCCAGACCATATCGACGCCGGGCCGCGCACCGGTGCCGACAATGGCCGAAATCTCGACGATATCGCCATATTGCGTCAGGGTGGTAACCGGCCCGTTGGTCGTCAGGCCACCAACCTGCGTGCCTGCGGCAGTGCCCGCCCATGCCGCAACCGAGATGTCGGGCAAAACGCCGCTCAGCGCTTTGACGCGGGCACGGATGCGCAGATAACTGCCCGGCATGATCGGCACTTCCCCCATCCAGCGCAGGCGGGTCGTGGCAAAGAGTTTCTGGATTTCCAGACAGCCGCCGAAATCGGGGTCGCTCGGCACGAAGGCCGCGAATGCGGCGGTGTCATAGGTGTTGGTGCCCGGACGCCCTGTTGTCTGCGACCAGACATCAAGTCCGGCGGAAAAAGGTGGCGGCATCAGCGCCACACCCTGAGTCACGGCCATGTTCATGAAGGAAATCCTCTTGTCATTCGATCCAAGCAAAGCGGATGACCCCACAGCGCCGCGCGTTGCGGCCTGAGCTGCGGGTCAGCCGGATCAGACAAGATTTACAAAAGAGCCGTTAAACCCCGATAAGCTGAGCGTGCGCTGCGCTTATGCACCAACCTCAGGCGCGCGCAGCAGTTGCACGCCATTGATCTGCCAGCCGTCGTCGGTTTCGATCATCTGATAGCCCAGCATATGCAGCCGCCCGCCCTGATCGCGGATCATCACGCGCTGCACCACGCCCGCGCCCATGGCTTGCTGGCCCAGCATTGTCACTTCTGCGGGGCGGTGGACCATTGGATAGCCGTCGATCACCATTTGCCCGAACCGCTCGGGCGACCCGAACAGGCGCTTGATAGTGGGGCTGGCATAGCTGAAAGCGGCGTCGAAATCATCGGCCATAAAGGCTGTGATCTGATCGTTAATGATATCTTCGACCGGGTTGTCCTGCGCATGGGCGGCACTGCCGACACTGCCGACACATAGGGACAGGATCAGGGCAAGAAGGGTTTGGCGCATTGTCACAACTCCTTTTGTGACATTACGCGCAAAACCGCAAACCAGATCACTCAGCCGCGCAGGGTGCTATGGGCGAAGCGGGCAGGGGTCAGCGCCCCAACTCTCCCGCCAGTGCCTTGTCGATCAACGCCACAGTTTCCGCGACGCCATAAAGCGCTATGAAACTGCCCCAGCGCGGCCCTTGGGAGGAGCCGAGCAGCACTTCATACAGCACCTTGAACCAGTCGCGCAGCGAATCGAACCCATGCGCCTTGCCAGTGTCGCGCACAACCGACATGAACAATTCCTCGTTCAGGCTGTCGAACTGGTCGGCATAGGCTGGCGGCACCTGCCCCGATGCCGCAATCGCGCGCAGGTCGGTGGCCAGTACTTTAATCGCTGTGCGCTCTGCGTCTGTTGGCGCGCGGAAGGACAGGCTGGGGGCCACGAAATCGTGGAAATAACGCACGGCAAACCCCGCCGCCTGATCTAGGTCAGGGTGCGTTTCCGGGGCGGCTTCTGGCGCATATTGACGGATGAAGCCCCAAAGGGCGGCCTTGTCCTGTGCCCGCGCGACCGAGGCGAGGTTCAGCAACAGCGAAAAGCTGACCACCATGCCGGATGCGGGCGGCTGGCCGCCGTGTATGTGCCAGACGGGGTTGGCGAGTTGTTGCTCGACCGTCTGGTCGGGATAGGCGCGCAATTGCTGGTGGTATTCATCCACCGCTTTCGGGATCACATCCCATGACAGGCGCTTGGCGGTGCGCGGCTTGAGGAACATGTAATAGGACAGCGATTCCGTGCTGGCATAGGTCAGCCATGCGTCAATCGTCAGGCCATTGCCCTTGGACTTGCTGATCTTCTCGCCCGACTCGTCAAGGAACAACTCATAGACGTAATGCTCGGGCTTGCGCCCGCCCAGAATCTCGCAAATCCGATCATAGATCGGGGTGTTGGTGGAATGATCCTTGCCATACATCTCAAAATCGACATCGAGTGCGGCCCAGCGTGCGCCGAAATCGGGCTTCCATTGCAGTTTTACGTTGCCGCCGGTGACAGGCAGCGTCCATTCGCGCCCGTCCTCGTCGTCAAAGGTGATCTCGCCCTTTTCGCCGTCGACATGCTTCATCGGCACATAGAGCACGCGGCCCGTTTCCGGGTGAATCGGCAGAAATATCGAATAGGTTTGCTGACGCTCTTCGCGCAGGCTTTTCAGCATGACGGCCATCACCTCGTCATAACGCGCAGCCGCGCGCAGCAGCACCTCGTCAAACTGGCCGGACTTATAGAACTCGGTCGCGCTGATGAATTCATACTCGAACCCGAACGTGTCCAGAAACCGGCGCAGCATGGCATTGTTGTGGTGGCCGTAGCTTTCATGCGTGCCATACGGGTCGGGCACCGAAGTCAGCGGCTTTTGCAGATGCTCGCGCAGCGCAACGGGGTCGGGGACATTTTCGGGCACTTTGCGCATACCGTCCACATCATCCGAGAAACAGATCAGCCGCGTCGGGATGTCGCTGATCGCTTCAAACGCGCGGCGGATCATGGTCGTACGCGCCACCTCGCCAAAGGTGCCGATATGCGGCAAGCCGGAGGGGCCATAGCCGGTTTCAAACAGCACATAGCCCTTTTCGGGGGTTTTGCCCTTGTAGCGCGCAACCAGTTTACGGGCCTCTTCAAATGGCCAGGCTTTCGATGTATTAGCAGCGTCGCGCATCAGGGACATGGCGTAGTCACTTCTCTGTGGGGGGCGGATATCAGCCCCGCTTCCTATTGCCCCTATGCCTGCCCGTCAATAATCTATGCTTCTTTTAGCCATTAAAGGACAGAACATGCCCCCCGTGCCGCACCCGCTTTCCCCTCAGGATAGTCTAGTTGCCGTGATGATAGCGGTTTCAGCGGCTGATCTGCATATTCACACGGCAGAACTGGTCGCAATTCAGGCGCTGGTCAATCATTTGCCGATTTTTGCGGAATATGATGCCGACCGCATCAAGACTGTGGCGCAGACCGTGTTTGATCTGTTCGAGGAAGATGACGGGCTGGATGCACTGTTCGGGCTGGTTCGTGAAAGCCTGCCAGAAAAGCTGTTTGAAACCGCCTATGCACTGGCCTGCGATGTGGCGGCGGCGGATGGCAAGATGGCACAGACGGAATTGCGCCTGCTGGAAGAGATCCGGTTTGAGCTGGGAATTGACCGGCTGCACGCCGCCGCAATCGAGCGCGGCGCGCGCGCGCGGCATATGCAGCTTTGATTTTCGGGTGCAGATCAGCCTTGCCAGCCCGGCTTTGACGCGCGATAGCAGGATAAAAGGCAACAAGGTCGTATCATGGCGATGTCGTCTGATCT
This sequence comes from Roseinatronobacter monicus, assembly GCF_006716865.1. Taxonomy (NCBI): domain Bacteria; kingdom Pseudomonadati; phylum Pseudomonadota; class Alphaproteobacteria; order Rhodobacterales; family Paracoccaceae; genus Roseinatronobacter; species Roseinatronobacter monicus. The sequence continues at coordinate 155,337 of NZ_VFPT01000001.1, forward strand.
GCAATTAAGGTATTGGGGTGCGGCCGCGCTGGCGTTTGCCGCAGTGCTTTGGGTGCTGGGCGATATGCTTTTGCCCTTTGTGACGGGCGCTGCGATTGCCTATTTCCTGAACCCGCTGGTCACGAAACTGACCCGCGTCGGCGCACCGCGGGCGCTGGCGGTTGCCATTCTGATGCTGACAGCCATTGGCCTGATCGTGTTGGCGGGGTTGCTGGTTATTCCGGTGGTCATTTCGCAGGCGGTCCAGTTCAGCGCGACGGTGCCGGACCTGCTGGCGCGCCTTCAGGAATTTCTCAGCGCGCGGTTTCCCAATCTGAGCGGTCTGGAAGACACGCTGCAAACCTCGCTTGCCACGATGGGCGAGGCGATCCGTGACCGTGGCGCAGAGCTGGCGCAGGGGGTGTGGCGCTCGGTCTCGGGGTTGGTCAGCGCGCTGATTTTTCTGGTCATCACGCCTGTCGTGGCCTTTTACCTGCTGCTGGACTGGCCGCGCGTGCTGAAGGGGGCGGATGATTTGCTGCCGCGCCAACATGCGCCTGTGATCCGTGATCTGGCAGGCCAGATCGACCGCTCGATTGCGGGGTTTGTGCGCGGGCAGGTGACGGTCTGCCTGATCCTTGCGGTCTATTATGCGACAGCGCTGGGGCTTGTGGGGCTGCAATTCGGGCTGGCGATTGGGGTGACTGCGGGGCTGATTTCCTTTGTGCCCTATATCGGCGCGATCCTTGGCGGGGTGCTGGCCATTGGGGTTGCGCTGTGGCAGTTCTGGGACACGCCCAGCAGCATCGCGATTGTTGTGGTGATCTTTGTGATCGGGCAAATCTTGGAAGGCAACATTCTGGTGCCGCGCATTGTCGGGCATTCGGTGCGCCTGCATCCGGTCTGGTTGCTGTTCGCAATCTCCTCGTTCGGGATGCTGTTCGGATTCACTGGAATGCTGATTGCTGTGCCGCTGGCGGCCTCGGTCGGGGTGCTGGTGCGCTTTGGTCTGGCGCAGTATCAGGCCAGCAGCCTGTATCGCGCGCCGCAAGCTGACCCACCGCCACATAACGACATGCACCCCTGATGCCCCGTCCGACACAGATACATATGCCGCTTGATCTGCCCGCGCGCCATTCGCGCGACAGCTTCGTCGCGGCCCCGTGCAATGCGCGCGCGCTGGCGATGCTGGACCTGCCCGAATGGCCAGCGGGCAAGCTGGTTCTGAGCGGGCCGGAAGGGTCGGGCAAGACCCATCTGCTGCAAATCTGGGCCGATGAGGCGGGCGCAGAGTTGATGCAGGGTGACATGCTGGCGCGCGCCGACGTGTCCGCGCTGGCGCGCAGTGGTGCCGTTGCGATTGATGATGCAGCGCGCGTGGCAGACAGTGCAGATGCGCAAACGGAGCTGTTTCACCTGCATAACCTGCTGGCCGAGCAGGGGGGGCGATTGCTGCTGGCCGCGCGGATGCCGGTGCGCGATTGGGGTGTGCGGCTGCCTGATCTGGCCTCGCGGTTGCAGGCCAGCACACATGTCAGCTTGGCCCCGCCGGATGACACGCTGCTGGCCGCTGTGTTGACCAAGCTGTTCGCGGATCGTCAGGTGCGGATTCCAGACAATCTGATCCCCTTCCTGCTGCCCCGGATGGAGCGGTCGCTTGCAGGCGCGCAGGCGATTGTCGGGCTGTTGGATGCCGAAGCGCTGGCGCGGAAAAAGCCCATTTCACGCAATCTTGCAGCCGATGTCATGCAATCGTCATTCGATCTCGATTAAATGATTTGCGGGGATTCCGGCTTGTGTCGTGACAGGCGCGCTCTTAAGCTGTGACAATCCCTTTTCGGTATCGGAGGTTGCCTTGTCGCGTTGGATTTCAGCACTGTTCTGTTTTGCCCTGTCTGTGCTTGCCCTGTCGGTGGCAGCATCCGAAACGCGCGTTATTTCCGGGCAGATCACGGTGCTGGAACGTATGGCCCTGCCCGATGATACAGTGTTGCTGCTGGATATTGGCAATGCACAGGACGAAACTCTCGTACAGTCGCGGGAATTGACGGATGGGGGCCAAACCCCGTTTCCATTCGCCCTTGAAGCGCCGGTAGGTACGCCGCTGGTGCTGCGCGTCGGTCTGCGCGCGATGGACGATGTTATCTGGCTGAGCGAGCCTGTCAGCATCGAGGCGGGGACGGACCCGCTTGATCTGGGGCCGTTGCGCGCGGCGCGCATTCCCTCGATGGGTTTTGCCGCAGTTCTGTCTTGCGGCAATCAGCTTGTCGAGATCGGCTTCATGCCGGAATCCGTGCGTATCCGGTTGAATGAACAGGTTATCACGCTGCAACCGGATGTCTCGGCGTCGGGTGCGTTGTATGTGGATGCTGAAAATGCTGCGACCTCGATCCAGATGAAGGGCACATCTGCGCTGCTGCGCATTGATGGATCAGAACTGTCCGAATGCAGCCTGATCCGCCCGGAAGACGACATTACCCAAGGGGTCTGGAATATCAGTGGGATCGAAGGGCGCGCCACGCTGTTTCCGTCGCGCACTGAGTTAGTCTTCTACCCCGATGGCCGGATGAGCGCATCGGTCGGGTGCAACCGGTTGATCGGGGGCTATCGCCGTCACGGGGGCATCTTGTCATTTGGCAGGCTCGCAACCACGATGATGGCCTGTTCTGATGGTGTTGGCGAACAAGAGCGGCACTTTAACGAGGTCTTGCCGAAGGTCGACCAATTTGTCCTTGATGCAGAGGGGGGGCGCCTCACCCTCTATGCCGCCGGATCGCCTGTTTTGCGGGCGCGGCGATGACGGGGTCGTATATCCCTTGCCAGATTAAACCTTTGTTCACCTTATTCTGAAAAACAAACTCCGGTAGTAAGCCCCGCCATGCCAGACCAGCCAATGATTGCACAATCTGATGCGCCCGGTGTCCTGAACGCGGGCAGCACGCGGTCGGCAGATTTCCTGAATGCCCCATTCCCCGAGGCGCTTGACCTGCCGGGTTTTGATCCCAATGGGTCCGAGCGGTTTTTTAACCGCGAGTTGTCGTGGCTGGCGTTTAACTGGCGCGTGCTGGAAGAAGCCATGAACCCGCGCGTGCCATTGTTGGAGCGGGTGCGCTTTTTGTCGATTTCGGCCACCAATCTGGATGAATTTTACACAGTGCGCGTGGCAGGTCTGCGTGAATTGGCGCGTGCGGGCAGTGTCTCGCCTTCGGATGACGGGCGCAGCCCGGCGGAACAACTGGTCCTGATCCATGAAGATGCGCGGCGGCTGATGGATTACCAGCAGGAAATCTGGTCAGTCCTGCGCCCCATGCTGGCCGAGGCGGGTATAGTCATCCTGTCGCATCTGGACCTGACCGATGACGACCGGGCGTTTCTGAACGACCATTTTATGCAAAATGTGTTTCCTGTGCTGTCACCGCTGGCGATTGATCCAGCGCATCCCTTTCCCTTTATCCCGAATGCGGGGTTTTCGCTGGCGCTGGAATTGCAGGACAAGCGCGGGCGCAAACTGGATGCGCTGGTGCCCATTCCCAGCCAGATCGACCGCTTCATACGCGTCAGCTCCAACCCTATCCGCCTGTTGCCGATGGAAGAGCTTATTCTGGCCGAAATGGGCAGCCTGTTTCCCGGCTATAAGCTGTTGGGCTCTTGCGCGTTTTCGGTGTTGCGCGACAGTGATCTGGAAGTCGAGGAAGAGGCCGAAGACCTTGTGCGCGAATTTGAAGTCGCGCTGAAGCGGCGCAGGCGCGGTGAAGTGGTGCGCATGAAAGTGTCGGCCGGGGCACCGCCAGACCTGCGCGAAGTGGTGATGGAAGAATTGCGCGTGCCCGAAGCCGATGTGATCGAGGTGGACGGGATCATGGGGATCTCGACCCTAAAGGAACTGGTGCTGGATGAGCGCGCGGACTTGCTTTGGCCCAGTTTCACACCGCGCGTGCCCGAACGCGTGCAGGACCATGACGGCGATATGTTCGCCGCGATCCGCCAGAAAGATATGCTGCTGCACCACCCCTATGAGACGTTTGACATGGTGGTGCGCTTTCTCGAACAGGCCGCGCGTGACCCTGATGTGCTGGCCATTCGCCAGACACTCTATCGCACCTCGCGCGACAGCCCGATCGTGGCGGCCCTGTGCGAGGCGGCAGAGGCCGGCAAATCCGTCACCGCACTGGTCGAGTTGAAGGCCCGCTTTGACGAGGCCGCCAATATCCGCCAGTCGCGCCGTTTGGAACGTGCAGGCGCGCATGTGGTTTACGGTTTTGTGAACTACAAGACCCATGCCAAGATCAGCACGGTTGTGCGCCGCGAAGGTGACCGGCTGGTGACCTATACGCATTGGGGCACAGGCAACTACCACCCCATCACCGCGCGCATCTATACGGACCTGTCGCTGTTCACCTGCGATGCCGCCCTTGGGCGCGATGCGACGCGGGTGTTCAACTACGTGTCCGGCTATGCAGAGCCGGACCGCCTAGAGAACCTTGCCATCTCGCCCCTATCGCTGAAAACGCGGCTGTTGGAGATGATCGGCCACGAGGCAGAGAATGCCCGCAATGGCCGACCTGCGGAAATCTGGGCCAAGATGAATTCGATCATCGACCCCGATGTGATTGACGCACTCTATGCGGCGTCGCAAGCGGGGGTGAAGATCAGCCTTGTTGTGCGTGGCATCTGTGGCATCCGGCCCGGCATTCGTGGCCTGTCCGAAAATATCCGCATCAAATCCGTGGTGGGCCGGTTTCTGGAGCATTCGCGCATCGTGTGTTTCGGCAATGGCGCGGCGCTGCCGTCGGATCAGGAACGGGTGTTCATCAGTTCCGCCGACTGGATGGGCCGAAATCTGGTGCGGCGGGTGGAAACGCTGATTGAAATCCTGAACCCGACCGTCAAGGCCCAGATCGTGGGCCAGATCATGGCGGCCAATCTTGCCGATGAGGCCCAAAGCTGGATCATCCAGCCCGAAGGCCCTGCCCTGCGCACCCTGCCTGCCGAAGGGGATGAGCGGCGTTTATTCAATTGTCACCGGTTTTTCATGGAAAACCCGTCCCTTTCGGGGCGTGGTTCGGCAGGGGCGCATGATGTGCCCGAATTGACCCACACCCATGACTGACAGCGCGCCACGTGCCTGCGTCGGCGGGGCGGGCTGGCAATCTTTGCCGATGCCGACAGAAAAATGTTGAATACCGCACATCCTTGCGCTACGCGATCAGGTGATGGTGCCCGACATCTTTCGGGAGAATAGGGAAACCGGTGCAGAGACGCTCTCTTATTCCGGTGCTGCCCCCGCAACTGTAAGCGGTGTATCCCCCTGCATGCCACTGGGCCAGATGGTCCGGGAAGGCGGGAAGATACAACCAACCGCAAGCCAGGAGACCTGCCATCATAACCGAAACACCAACTCGGGCGGGGCGTCCGGAGGAGGGCATATGACGATTGCGCACCCCTGCGTAAGGCGCAGAGGCCAAGCCTCTTTCCCTGCTGTAACCAGCAGGGGCCGAAATGAACTGCGATTTCCTTGAGATAACACGCTGTGCGCCCTGTCCGAAAACAGCGCGCCCTTGCCGCAATGCAATGAATTTTCTGGAAAGGCTGTCCTATCCGTTGGGGCAGGCCGGGCGGATAACCGGCACTCTGCCGGATATTGACGGACAGGTGACGTTTGCCGATTGTCCCGCCTGCAAGACCTGCACGCTGCATTGGCGCGCCGAAGCCGGTGTGCTGGAACTGCGCCGCGCGGATCATATGTTGCTGCGCGGGCGCATGGCCATGCAGGGCGCAGCATGAGTTGCCCCGCCCCAATACCCGCCGCGCTGACACTTGAACAGGTTTCATGGGGCTCCGGCATTCTGGCGCCGGTCACCCTGACGCTGGCCCCTGGTCGCGTGCTGGGGGTTCTGGGTGCAAATGGCGCGGGCAAGTCCACGCTGCTGCGCCTGATCTACCGCTTTCACAAACCGCAATCGGGGCGCGTGTTGCTGGATGGGCAGGATATTCACGCCATGCCTGCGCGTGCCGTCGCACAGCGCGTGGCGGCAGTGTTGCAGGAGCAACCCACCGATTTTGCCCTGACCGTGGCCGAGATTGTGGCGCTGGGCCGCGCGCCGCATCGCCGCGCATTGGCAGGCCCGTCCGCACAAGATGCCCATATCGTCGATCACGCCTTGGAGCGGCTAAGCCTGCATGCCTTCGCCGCGCGCCCCTTTGGCACGCTGTCGGGTGGCGAGCGGCAGCGCGTGATGGTGGCCCGCGCCTTGGCGCAGGAACCGGGTCTGATTGTGCTGGACGAACCGACCAATCATCTGGACATCCGCCACCAGTTGGAAGTTTTGCGCCTTGCGCGCGGGCTGGGGGCAACGGTCGTCGCCTCTCTGCATGACCTTAATCTGGTGCAGGGCTTTGCCGATGATCTGCTGGTGTTGAAAGATGGCCAGCCGCTGGCCTTTGGTCCGGTGGCGCAGGTGCTGACGCCTGAGTTGATCGCCCGCGCCTTTGGCGTGCATGCACACCCGCGCGGCCCGGCCCAGTTCGATTTTTCCCTTTTCGACGACATGCAACAGGAGAGACGCGCATGAAATCCCTACCCTTAGCCCTTTTGGCGGCAAGCTTTGCAGGGCCAGCCCTTGCCCACCCTGTCACTGTCCAAAGCTGCGACCGCGAGGTCAGCTTTGACACAGTGCCCGAACGTGCTGCGTCCAATGATGTGAACCTGACCGAGATGATGCTGGTTCTTGGCCTGAATGACCGGATGGTGGGCTATACCGGCATTTCCGGCTGGAACAAGCTGGACGAGGAAATCCGCGCCGATATTGGCGAGTTGCCGGAACTGTCCGAACGCTACCCCACGCGGGAAGTGCTGATCGGCGCTGATGTCGATTTCTGGTTCGCAGGTTGGAATTACGGCATGCGTGTGGGCGGCGAGGTGACGCCTGACACGCTCGAACCCTTTGGTATTTTGGTGTATGAACTGACGGAAAGCTGCATTCACATCATGTCGCGCGAGGGGGTGGCGATTGATGACATGTATAACGACATCCGCAATCTGGGCGTGATCTTCGGGGTCGAGGATCGCGCGGATGACCTTATCAGCGGTTGGCAGGAAGAACTGGCCGAGATTGCTGCCACCATTCCCGAAGCCGAGCCTTTGCGCGTATTTGTCTATGACAGTGGCGAAGATACGCCCTTCACAGCGGGCCGCTACGCCATGCCCACTGCGATGATCGAGGCGGCGGGCGGGCGCAACATCATGGATGATGTCGACAGTTCGTGGACCCGCGTCGCATGGGAGCCGGTGGTCGAGCGCGACCCCGAAGTCATCATCATCGTCAATTACGGCGAAGTCACCGCCGAGCAGAAGATCGAGTTTATGAAATCCAATCCCGCCTTCGCCGATATGGATGCGGTTGTGAATGACCGTTTCGTCGTTCTGGAATATGTCGAGGCCACACCGGGGCCGCGCAATATCCGCGCGATCCGTGCCTTGGCCAGCGCTTTCTGGCCCGAGTGATCTGACATGCGCACCACCCCCACGCCTGAGACTGCCGTCCCTGTTCTGGCCGCCAAACCCCGCATTCCCGTGCTGGCGCGCCCTGTGCGGCAGGGGCTGTGGGGGTTGGGGGTGGTGTTACTTGTGCTGTCGATATCGGCGGCGGTCAGTATCGGGGCCGTGCCCGTTCCATTGGGCACGGTCTGGGGGGTGATCGCGGATAAGATCGCGCCGGGGCTGGTTACGCCCGACTGGTCGGCAGGGCGCGCGGCGATTGTGTGGGAAATTCGCCTGCCGCGCGCGCTTCTGGCCGCATTGGTGGGCGCGGGGCTGGCGCTTGTGGGGGCCGTGCTGCAAGCAGTGACGCGCAACCCGCTGGCCGACCCGCATTTGCTAGGCATTTCATCAGGTGCGGCCTTTGGGGCCATTCTGGCGCTGTTGCACACCGGCATGTTTCTGGGCCTTGCGACTGTCCCGCTTCTGGCCTTTATCGGCGCACTTGGATCAACGCTTCTGGTGCTGTCTGTCGCCAGTTTCGCGCAGGCGACAAGTGCGGACCGTCTGGTCCTGACCGGGGTGGCGGTGTCGTTTATCGTCATGGCGCTGGCGAATGTGCTGATATTTCTGGGCGATCCGCGCGCCGCGCATACGGTTATTTTCTGGATGCTGGGCGGCCTTGGGCTGGCGCAATGGGCGCATCTGATCTGGCCCGCGCTGATCCTTGCGGGCGCGGCGATCTGGTTTCGCGCGGTTGCAGGATCGCTCAATGCCATGACTATTGGCGATGAGACGGCCTCGACGCTGGGCATACCGGTGGCGCGGTTCCGGCTGGTCTGTTTTGTGGTGGCGGCCATGGTCACAGGCGTGATGGTTGCCTTTTCGGGCGTCATCGGCTTTGTTGGCCTGATGATCCCGCATATTGTGCGTCTGGTTGTGGGCGGCGACAATGCGCGGGTGCTACCGGCGGCCATGCTGCTGGGCGCAATTTTTCTGGTCTGGGCCGATATCGCGGCGCGCACCATCATGCGCCCCGAAGACCTGCCCATTGGCATTGTGACGGGTCTGGTCGGGGGTATGTTCTTTATCTGGCTTCTGCGCCGCCGCGCGCGCGGATGATCCTTGGACAAGGGGCAAACCCGTGAAGTTCTGCTCAGAGCAACGCGCCACACTTCTGGATGTGCTGACATGGCGCCGTGACATCCGCCATTTCCGCACTGATCCGGTGGATGAGGCGGCGCTCGCGCGCTTGCAAGCCGTGATGGACTTGGCCCCATCGGTGGGCAATGCGCGGCCTTGGCGCGTGTTGCGTGTCGATGCGCCCGACTTGCGCGCCGCTGTGCGCGCGAATTTCACCGCCGCCAATGCCCGCGCCGCCGCGCAATATTCGGGCACACAGGCGCAGGAGTATCACAAACTCAAACTCGCAGGGCTGGACCGCGCGCCCGTGCAACTTGCCGTCTTTACCGAGACTGGACCGATTGAGGGGCATGGGCTTGGCCGCCAGACCATGCCCGAGACATTGCGCCAATCTACGGCGATGGCCATTCACACGCTGTGGCTCGCTGCACGGGTCGAAAATCTGGGGCTTGGCATGGTCTCGATTCTGGAGCCGGAGGAGGTTGCGCGGCTGCTGGATGTGCCAAAAACGTGGGAGTTCACCGCGTGGCTGTGCCTTGGTCATCCCGAATTTGACGATGACACCCCGCTGTTGCACCGCGCAGGCTGGCAGGAGAACACGCCGACACGCTGGCGGCAGCGGTGATCTATCTGCGCGCGCGCGGTGCAGATACATTGCGCAGATGATGGGCTGTGATCTGCGCGACCGGCCGATGCAAAATCACCTCTCTGCGCATCAGGTCGATGCCAAAGATCGTGATGCGTGTGGCCAGTCCGGGGCAGGCGGGGTCAGTGCAGTGAAACTCGGTGACAGTGACAAGGGCGTGGGGGCCGATCTGCGTATGGTCGCGCACCAGTCCTTTCACGCGCTGAATGTGCCACAAGGTGGTGGCCTTGTCCCGAATCTCGGCGGCAAAGCTCATAACTGGGTGGGGTTCGGCGCGTCGGCATAGACAAGGGTCGGATCAAAGCTTTTGGCGTCTTCCCTGAAGCGCAGTGGCCCGCCTGCATCTGCCCCCGTCGGGACCGCGCGGTAAAAGCAGGACCGATACCCGACATGGCAGGATGCACCGCTGCCCGCCACCGCGACCCGCAGCCAGATCGCATCCTGATCGTCGTCAATGCGTGCCTCAATCACCTGCTGCACCAGCCCTGATGTCGCCCCTTTGTGCCACAGCGTCAGGCGCGCGCGGCTGAAATAATGCGCCTCACCCGTTTGCAGGGTCAGGCGCAGGGCAGCGTCGTTCATCCAGCCCAGCATCAGCACATTGCCGGTGGCGGCATCGGTCGTGATGCAAGGCAACAGACCGTCAGGTCCGAATTTCGGTGCAAGAACCGTGCCTTCCTCGACCTCTTCGACACTGCGGCGGGGGTGGAATTCGGGGTGGGGCATGAGATGACCTTGTGCATAGATTTGTTATACTATAACAAACATACCAAATCTGACGTCGCAAGCCGAAAGCGCCCCTTGTCATGCATGCTCCCATACCTGTTACCTTGCTTACCGGTTTTCTTGGGTCTGGAAAGACAACCCTTCTCAACCGCCTGCTGCATGACCCGCAAGCGGGACGCGTGGCCGTCATCGTCAATGAATTTGGCGAGGCGGGGCTGGATCATGACCTGATCGAGGAAGCTGCCGAAGATGTCGTGCTGATGCCGGCAGGGTGTATCTGCTGCTCGATCCGGGGTGATCTGTCGAGAACGCTTCTCTCGCTTCTGGCGCGGCGGGTGCGCGGGGAACTGCCCTTTGACCGGGTGGTGATCGAGACGACGGGGCTGGCCGACCCCGGCCCTGTGCATCACACCCTTATGGTCGATCCGGTGTTGTCGCCAAATTATGTGCTGGACGGCACGGTGACTGTGGTGGATGCGGCGCTGGGCGCGCGCACGCTGGACCGCCACGCCGATGCGCAGGCGCAAGTGGCCATGGCCGACCGGATCGTGCTGAGCAAGCGCGACCTGACCGACGCGCAGGCCTGCCGCGCTTTGGAAGCGCGACTGGACAAGCTGAACCCACATGCAGGCCGGATATGGGCGGACAAGGGCGCGGTGCCTGTGGGGGCACTTTGGGGTTTGGGGGTTCAGCAAAAACACGCAGCGCCCGCGCAAGTGCTGGCATGGCTGGCGGCCCCCAAGCCAGAACCCAGCGCGCTGTCAGGGCTGTCGGGCCTGAGCACTGCCAAGGCAGCGCCAAACACCCCCCTTGCCACACCGTCGCATCACGCATCCGATGACCGGATCACAACCGCCTCCATCGAGGTGACAGAGCTGATTGCAGCAAGCGTGTTCGATTTCTGGCTGGATACGCTGATTGCCCTGAAAGGCCCTGATATTCTGCGCATCAAGGGGATTGTGCATCTGCAAGATATGCCCCACCCCTTCGTGTTTCACGGCGTGCAGCATATTTTCGCACCACCCGTGCCGCTGGAGAATTGGCGCGAGGGGGACCGCACCAGCCGCGTGGTCATCATCGCGCGCGATATTCCACAGCAAGACCTTGTCGACAGCCTGTCGATGCTGCGTATGCGCCCCGAGCAAGACCATGCCGCGCAAGGCATCACCCTTCACACAATGTCAGAGCCGTTTTAACCCCGCCGTGACTGCGCATGGTCTGGGGGCGCATGGTCGCGGGGGTGTTGCCCGAATGGCCGTCCCGCCAAGCGCCGCAGTCGCGGCCAGATCATCTTGTCGCCGTGAAACTGATATTATAGCGAACGCATCATGACCCAATTCCATTCCACTCGTCACATTGCCACGCTTGGCGCGCTGTTCACCCTGTCAGGGGCGGCGGCGCTGATTTATCAGGTGCTTTGGGTGCGCGAATTGGGGTTGCTGTTCGGCTCTACCGCGCAGGCAGCGGCGCTGACGATTGCGATTTTCTTTACCGGCATCGCGTTGGGCGGCTGGCTGTTCGGGCGGGTTGCGGGGCGGCTGGCACGGCCCTTGCGCGTCTTCGGTCTGGTGGAAATCGGGGTGGCTGCTACGGCACTGGGGCATTTTCTGGTGTCGGACACGTATTTCACCCTCTACCCCGCGCTGTACGCCATGGTGGGCGGGGTGCCGCTGCTGGAAACGGCGCTGAAAGCAAGCGTGGCGGCGACGATCCTGTTGCCCTCGGCCATTCTGATGGGCGGGACGCTGCCCCTGATGGGCCAGCATGTGATCCGTGCACGCGACAGTTTGGGGCGTATGGGATCGGCGCTCTATGCGCTCAACACGGCAGGCGGGGCGATGGGGGCGCTGGCAGCGGGGTTTTTCCTGCCCATGTGGCTGGGGTTTTCGGGGGCCTATCTGCTGGCCGTAGGGTTTGATCTGTTTGTGGGGCTGGCGGCGGTGATGATCGCGCGCCGTGCGCTGCCGATGGTTTCGGCAGAGAAATCCGCCCGCGCGCCCATCCCCGCGCGGCTTTGGGTGATCGCCTTTGCCTCTGGCTTTGCGACCTTGGCGGTCGAGGTGATCTGGACCCGCGCCTTTGCGCAAGTGCTGCAAAACTCGGTCTATACTTATGCGCTGGTGCTGACGGTATTTCTTGCCGCGTTGTCACTGGGGGCTGCGTTGGCGAATGTGCTGGGTCGCATGGCGCTGCGGCCCGAAGTGGTGCTGACCGGCCTTTTGCTGGCCTCTTGCGCAGTGATTGCCGCCACGCCGCATCTGTTTCACCACCTGACCGGTGGGCTGGGCTATTTGGGCGGGCGGGCCGATTTCGCAGGCTATGTCTGGGAGGTGGGGCGTGTCGCCGTCCTGACCATGCTGATCCCCGGCACGATTCTGGGCGCGGTGCTGCCTTATCTGCTGCGCCTGATGGAAGGTGACACAGCGCCGGGGGCGGTGCTGGGGCGGCTGATCGCGGTCAACACCACAGGGGCTATTCTGGGCGCGCTGGCGGGCGGTTTCGGGGTCCTGCCACTGGTCGGCGCGTGGAAGGGGCTGTGGCTGATGGGGGCGATTTACGCGGTGCTGGTGCTGGTGCTGTGGCAGCCCAGTGACGGCTGGGGCGCGCGGCTCACACGGTTTGCAGCATTGGCGGGTGCGGTGATCCTGCTTGCAGGCCAGCCCGGCCTGCAAGCCACGCGGCTGAACGCGGGCGAGGAATTTCTGGCCTTTCGAGAGGGGCCATCGGCCCATGTCGCCGTGGTGGAGCGGGGCGAGGCAAAATTCATCCGCGTCAATAATTTCTACACGTTGGGCGGATCGGGCGCGTTGGTGCCCGAACGCAACCAGACCATGATCCCGCTGCTGACCCATCCCGATCCGCGCGAGGTGTTTTTTCTGGGCATGGGCACGGGCATTTCCGCAGGTGCCGGGCTGTTCGCCAACCCCGACCGCGTCACCGTGTGTGAATTGCTGCCCGATGTGATTGATTTCGCGCGCGACTGGTTCGGCCCCTATGTGAACGGGCTGTTCACGGACCCGCGCGTGACCATTCACCCTGAAGATGGCCGCCAATGCCTTGCCCGCGCGACGGCAACTTATGACATGATCATTGCCGATCTGTTCACGCCGTGGCGCGCAGGCGTGGGCAATGTCTATACGGTCGAGCATTATGCACTTGCGGCCAGCCGCCTGAACCCCGGCGGGGCCTATGTGCAATGGATGCCGCTGTATCAGGTGTCGCGGCGCGAGTTCGAGATCATCGCCAACACAATGGCACAGGCTTTTCCCGAAGTGACGCTGTGGCGCGGCGACCTTTACCCGGAACGGTCCATTCTGGCGCTGGTGGGACGGAACGAAGCGGCACCGCTGGACCCTGCCACACTGGCCGCGCAGTGGCGCGCGATGACCGGCAGTGACGCGCCTGACGCGGTGCTGATCGACCGCGCGCTGAAATTCTATGCGGGCAATGCGGCATCGGGGTTGTTTGCCGACGCGCCGATAAACACCGATGACTGGCCGCTGATCGAATACCTTGCCCCGCGCACCCATCGCGCGGTGATTGCCGGGCGCGCAAACTGGCTGACAGGGCAGGCGCGGGACCAGCTTTATGCCGATCTGTTTGCGTCCCTGCCACCGCAAGATGACCCACATCTGGCCCAGTTGGATGACGCGCAGCGCGATCTGCCGCGCGCGGGGGCGGTGTATGCCGAATGGCGGGGGTTGCGGGCGCGCAATGATCTGCGTGCAGGCGCGCTGTGGCAGGATTTCATCGCCCTGACCCCGCCCCACGCCCGCAATCCCGACAGCCCTGCGGGACAGGTCGCAACCGGTGGCATGGCCTTTGGGGATGCGACCAACTGAACTGAGGATAAGCGGGCTTGAAGTCCGGCATGCGAATTTATGCGCAATGCCGTGTAGCGTCGGGCCGCGGTATGGCGATCCTTGCGTTCTGCTAAGTGGTTTATTCTGGCCAAATCCGCATGCGATTATAGCTTTGCGCGCGTGGCAGCCAAATCGCCGTGCCGTGGATGCGGCCCGGCGATGCGCGGCGGGCTGACGCCCTTGACTCCGCGCATGCGCACGGTTTGCAAGAGGCCATAACCAACACGCCCCCTGCGCGACGACAGCGATATCGCGCAGGAGGAAATGCAAGCGACCAGCACCGGCAGGTTGCGGGTGTTAGCTGCCCAGCTGCGCCAAGGCCTCTGCTACGGCTTCCGACGCAAAGGGCAGCAGGGCAGGGTCGCCGCTGCCGTCAAGGGCTGTCTCAACCGTGTCCACCTCGGATGGGGCGAGGGCCAGCATGGCCGCTGCCGCCGCAAGCCACAATCCGCGCGCGTGCAGCACGGCGCGGGTGCGGGCGTCATCGTCATTCGCACCCTCTGCCGCGGCCAGGGCTGCGTGGAACAGGCGCAACGCACCTTCATGCAGCAGGGCGTCTACGCGCGCGGCGTCATCCTCGGCCCAGCGTTCTTCCAGCAAATGCGGCTGACCTTCGGCAAGCGCCGTATAGAGGGCGGCATTCACCTCCGCGCCGCCGGATACCGCTTCCAGTGCTTGATAGACCGAATGCTGCCCCTCTGGCCCCCAATGGAAGGCGAATATCTCGTTCCAGTTCTTGGGGCTGCCATTGGTCAATGCCCAGTTCGGCTCTGCGGCAAGGGCTTTGCGTTCCGACATTGCCAACTCGAACCGTGTCCAGTTCACAATCGTGGCCAGCGTTGCCCCGTCGACAAAGGCAATGCGTGCGGCAGCGGGAAGCTGGTAGAATGCGCCAGTGCCTGCAAGTGCCGAATAGACAGGCCCGACCGCAAAGGACGCGTCGTCCCAATGGGCGACAGAATGGGGCAGCACAGCAGGCATGGCCCCGTTGTAATTGTCGGCGAACCGGCCCAGAGAATGGGTCATGTCGCGCCAAGGGAAATTCGCGCCCCACGTATAAACTGTCAGTGCGCGCGCCCAGTCAGGGCTGTCTGTCGACAGGGCGGACAAGATATCGGCGCGGTCTTGCGGTAGGCCGTTATGCGGGCGCACATCCGAAGCGGTGACGAACCCGCCATGCGATAATTGCCAGTCTTCCAGCGTGTCCGCCGTGGCAGACAGGCCAAATACCGAAAGACCGATGGCGGTGATGAGGGCGGTTGATTTGCGCATGGGCAAGCTCCTGTTTCAAAGGGTAAGGCTTGCTGGCGCGCGGCTGGCGGTGCTGCTGCTTCCTCTGACAAAGATGATTGTTTTTGTCAAGAATTAGGTGGCGCGTGCGCTATAGCTGGGCACGCGGTTCTGGCCACGATCTGCCCTGCTCCATCGTCATCGCAAACCGGCAAGGCATGGCCGCAGTGCCATCAGTGTTGTCTCGCGCCCGCCAGATACGTTAAGGTTGTGGCATTTATGGTCGAAACTGTTTGAACGAAAGTGATTTACCCATGCTGAGCGCCCAAGAGCAGTTCTTTCTGGAACAACTGAACCGTGCCCGTCTGAACCCGTTGGGCGAGGCTGAGCGTTTTGGCATCGGGCTGAACGACCCTGACCCGACCCAAACCACCGGCCAGTCCCCCGCGCAGACGCTTGCCGGTGGGGTGCGTCAGCCGTTGGCCGCAAATGACGCCCTTTCAGCGGCCGCGGGCGTGCATTCTCAGGCGTATCTTGACGGCCTTGTCCAAATGAGCGGGCCAAATGCGGGCCATCACTGGCTGGACGGCACCACCCCCGCGGATCGTGCCGAAGATGCGGGCTATGGCACGCGGTTTGTGGGGGAAAACCTGTCTTTTGGGGCAACCACAGCGGCGTTTTCGGCTGATCAGGCTGTGTTATGGGGGCCGTCGGGCATCGGGCATCATCAGGGGTTGTTCTATTCCATCACGCACAGGCCAAACCTGCTGAATGGCGACTATATGCAAGCGGGGATCGCGCAGGTGGTGGCGGATGACTACACCTCTGGCGGGGTGGTGTTCAATGCCTCGGTCATCACCAATAAATTTGGCCGCGAAGACCTGTCCGACCGTTTTCTGACAGGGGTGGCCTATGCAGATGACGACGGTGACGGGTTCTATTCGCTGGGCGAGGGCCGGGGCGATGTGACGATTACAGCACTGGGCATGAGCGCAACCAGTGCGCAGGCGGGGGGATATGCGCTGAATTTGGGCGTGCAGAATGATCCGGTCGAGGTGGTGATTGGCTGGCAGGGACAGACCTTGCGCGCAGCGGTGGACCTGAGTGCCAGCAATGTGAAACTCGACATCTTGGGCGGCAGCCGCATTCTGGCCTCTGGCAACCTGACCTTGCTGGAGGGCGTGGCCGAGGGTGGCTTGTTGGGTGCTGGCAATCTGGCATTGACGGGCAATAGTCTTGATAACCTGCTGCTGGTCGGGCGCGGCGATAACGCGCTCGACGGGGCAGGCGGGGTGAATACGGCGCAATTTACCGGCGCATTTGGCGATTATACCATAACGGTTGATGCAGGCACGATCACAGTCTCCGACCTGCGCGGCAGCGCGCTTGGCGACGGGGTCAACACACTCAGCAATATTCAGCGGCTACTGTTTGCCGATGGGCTGTTTGCCAGCGATGGCAGCCTGCTGGGTGCCGTCGCAAATGGGCAGATCACATTGGATGACCCTGCGATCGGGGCATTTATGGGGGCGCAGGACCAACGGCGCGATCTTGTGGTGGCGGGCAGCACCCAAGACCTGCCGAATGGCACACCGGTGATCGTCACCCTGAATGGCAAAAGCTACGAGGCGCGATCTGAGTCGGGGCAGTGGTCTGTCACCATACGGTCGGGCCGACAGACCGAAAGCGGCTATACCCCCGGTGATCTGGATGCACTCGCCAATAACACTGACTATCAGATCACCGCCACAGCCCAGACCGCCGCTGGCCCCATCGCGGCGGATTTTGGGTTTCGCACGCTGTTCACCTCTCCGGAGTTTGGAAGTTTCACCTCTTATCCGTTTGGCGGGGTGATCGGCACGGATGATCTGATGGCCGGGCTGGTTGCGACAGGGACGACGACTGCCACAGGCGGCACGATCAGCTTTACCCTGAACGGGGTCCGGCATGATGGCGCGATCCAGTCCGATGGCAGTTGGACTGTCAGCTTTCCGGGCAGCACTCTGGCAACCCTGATCCATGGGCAGGACTATGTTCTGGGGCTTGCGATCACGGATCAGGCAGGCAACCGGGTCGAGGGCAGCTTCGCGCCGTTTGGTGCCCAGTTGAATTTTACCGCCCCCCATTTGGCATTTGATCTGCCCTTCGACGGGGCGTTGGTGCCTGAAATCCGCGACGCAGGGCTTGTCCTGTCGGGCAGTGCGCAGAATGTACCCGACGATGTTGTGGTCACGGTTTCGCTGAATGGTCAGTCCTATTCCGGCCTTGTCAGTAACGGACACTGGCAAGTGACCATTGCGTCAGAGGATCTGGCTGCGCTACCCGATGGGGCCACCCTAACGCTGAACGCCGCTGTGACCGTCTCTGGCAACACCGCCAGCGCTGGCGCAAGTTTCGAGACGGATTTCACAGCACCAGACCCCGCGCCAGCGCCGGACCCGGCCCCCAACCAGCTTGACCTGACCTTGCATGATATCGAGGGCAATCCGCTGCTGGCAGGCACAATGGCCCGCATCTCCCTCGGCTCTCAAGGGGATGCGATTGGCCCTGAAGGGGTCGATGCAACCGGTTCTGTCAGCTTTGCCCTGCCCGAAGATGCAAATGGGGCGCTGTATGTCACGCGCGACCACCAACCCGGAACCGACCCGAGGATCACCGCACTGGATGCGCTGGATGTGTTGCGGATGGCTGTCGGGTTGCAGCCGTCTTTTGGCACGGCCAAGGCCCAGAACTTCATCGCGGCAGATATCAACGGCGATGGCAGGGTCACAGCACAGGACGCACTGGACGTGCTGCGCGCCGCTGTCGGATTGCAGACAGAGAACGCGCCAAGATGGGTCTTCTTCGATGCCGAGACAGATTTTGAAGCTATGGCGCTGAACCGCAGTTCTGTGCATGTCGATCCGGGGATCGACATTTCAACCCTGACTTCAGATCAACCGCTTGTCATGACGGGTATCTTGCTGGGCTATATGGAGAGCGTCGCCTAAGCCCGTTGACCGCCCTGTCTGACATGCGCCCGATCCGCCGGATTTAGCGAAAATCCGCGACAAAGGACGCTGTTTCGCCGCATTCCTGTCCTGCCCCGCGCCGCGCCATCCCCTCAGCCTTGGTCTTGGGTGACTATAAAGGTGGGGTGGAATGCGGCTGCATGGGCAGGGCCGTGTCCAGACGGGTATCGACACGTTCGATACCTCTTTGGGTGCGATGACGATCTGGCAAGATGCGCCCGGCGGGCCGTTGCTGTTGGCCAGCTCCGGGCGTCATGGTGGCATGAGCGCGTGGCGCGTGTCTGCGGCGGGCACGCTGATCTTGCAAGATACAGTCGGGTTTGACGCAAACGGGCTGAATGCCGCGCGGGATCATCTGGTGCTGGCCGAGTTACAAGGCGAGATGATTGCCTTCTTCGGGGTGGGCGGCACGGCATTCTGGGGGCATGTGATCAACCCTGATGGCACATTTGGTGTGCGCAGGCAGGTCGGGTTCGAGCGCGTGAAACAGGAAATTGCAGCGGGCCATGACGGGTTCGTGCACCTCTGGGCGCTGATGCAGGACACAGTGCCAGACGGCTTTGCCAACAGCACCGTCTGGACCGGGACGCGCGGCGTGGCCAGAACAGAAGACGGGGCGTTGCTGCTGGTCAGCAGTTTCGAGAATGCGCTGCATGTGTTGCCAGGTGCAGGCGGGGTGCAACAGGCAGGCGGCAGCATGGGGATGGCGGCACCCACCGGATTGGTGGCATTTGCAGATGCGGGCTATGGCGCGCGCGCGGTCGTCGCAGGTGCAGGGGGGTCTTCGCTGTCGGTGCTGCGCGCGGGCGCGCAGGGCTTCGTACCGGTCGAGCATGTCACCGACACGGCCAGTACGGCCTTCTATCGGGTGCAGGCCATCAGCGGGGTGCAAGTGCAGGCACAGCGCGGCCCGCTTGATCTGGTGCTTGTGGGCGGGGCCGATCATGGCGTGTCGCTGTTTGCACTGACGCCCGAAGGGTGGCTGATCTGGATGGACACCTATTTCGACACAGCCCTCACGGGATTGCACAATGTCGCCACGTTGCAAACGGTTGTGCACGGCGACCGCCTGATTGTCGCCGCCACATCAGGGCGCGATCCGGGCATCAGCCTGTTGACCCTGTCAGTGACGGGCTTGGGCGGGCTGGTCAATGACGGGCAGGGGGGCGCTGAGGATGACATTATCATCGCGCGCCCCGGCGTGACGACCCTCACCGGGGGCGGTGGGCGCAATCTGTTTGTTATCCGGTCGCAACCCGATGCAATCACCATCACCGATTTCACCCCCGGACTGGACCGGCTGGACTTGTCCGTGTGGCCAATGCTGCGCCATGTCAGCCAACTGGAAATCACGCCCGGAACTGGCGGGACGCGGATCGCGTATCGCGGCCATGAAGTGCATCTGTTCTCAAAATCAGGTCAGGCGCTGGGTGCAGACGACATCTTTCCACATGGGCTGGAAGGGCCTGACCGGGTCATGGTTCTAAGCCATTCCGAATTATACGCCGCCGCCCCCGAACCTGCGCCCGACCCTGAACCACAGCCCGATCCCGACCCCGCCCCGGCACCACAGCCGCCGCCCGCTGACCCCGAACCCGACCCCACGCCGCCAGATCCAATTCCGACCGGCGATGGACGCGTGGCCTTGCGCGATATGTCCGGGCGGCCCTTGGCCGATGCGCTGGTCACCTTCACGCTGGAAACGGGGGAGAGGTTGCAAATTTTGGCAAATGGCGCAGGGGTGGCGGGACTGCCTGATCTTCCCCTTGCCCGACTTGATGCCACCCGCCCTTGGGCACCCGCCACAGGTGACCCGAATGCCACAGCGCGCGACGCGTTGGATGTGCTACGACTGGCCGTTGGGCTGAACCCGTCATTTGGTCCCGCGACGGCTCAGAATTTCATTGCCGCCGATATCAACGGTGACGGGAGGGTTACGGCACTTGATGCGCTCGACGTCTTGCGCGCGGCAGTCGGGCTTCGGACAGACCATCCGCCGCGCTGGGTATTTTTCGATGCGGATACGGAATGGAACAGCTTGGCACTAAGCACCAGCAACACAGTGCTGCCCCAAGGGCTGGCCCTTGATCCGGCATGGGAGGGCGGCGATTTGGCCATGACTGGCGTTTTGCTAGGATATATGAGCCTGCCGACCTGAGCGCGCTTGCCCAATTGGCGCTGGTCCGCTTAGTGATTGGTGTCAGACGGTTTACGCGGTGCGGGGGTGACCCAGTCTGCCAGTGCAGGTTCTTGCGCATGTGCGCTGGCCAGCGCGTCGAAAAAGCCCGAAAGTTCAGAATCTGCGGTCGGCGATGCTGCGGCTTTGGGGGGCGCGCGCAGGGGCAGGGCTTCGGCATGGGCGAGAAAGCTCAGATGGTGCTGCGCCACCAGTGCCGAATAGACCAGCGCCAAGGCCCCCGCGCGGTGCAGATCCGCCAGTGCAACGCGCCCCAGATCGGCCAAAGCACCGGCGTCCACCTGCATCAGCGCGGTGCTGGGAACCTCCATACCTTCGGGCGGTGCAAACGGGGTCAGCAAGCCCGCGCGGGTGATGGCCGCCATAGCGCTGCGCGTTTGCGCTTCAGCATGGACACGGTTGCGAAAGAAATCGACCACATGCGCCAGTTCAGGGCTAAGCGCCCCATCCGGCGTGAAGAACGCCACATCCTGCGGGTCATCGGTGACAAGGCCGCTGTCTTCATCCACCATAAACGCAAACTGCTCGCCTTGGGTGGCACGGGCATGGAACGGATGCACCCGCAGGATCGAGGGCACATAAGACCCGCGCCAAACACCATTCTGCGCCACCAGCGCTGTCTGCTTGCCCAGCCGGGTCAGCGCAACCGGCAAGGGGCCGGTGGCGCTGGCGGTGAACAGAAGCGGCAGGCAGGCGGCAATCTGTTCATGCTCGCCCAGCACAATGGGCACGACGGGATGCGCCTGCACGAAGGCATAAGTAGAAAACCGCCGCCAGCGCCGGGTGCCGTGGCGCTCGGGGCTGACGGGGATCAGGTTCGGCCCGGCGCTCATCGCGCCGAGCCGGGTGATATGAAACGCACGGCTATCAAGTGTTATACTGCTCGAAGCCAATGATATTGGCGGACGAGAAGCCGGACAGATCGCCGATACCTTTAAATTCGGCATAAGTCTTTGCCGAATTTTCTGCAGTCACACTTACATCGCTGCCATCAAAGCCGATGCTTGTCAGGCGTGCATTCTCACCATCTCCGATCAACAAGTACAACGCATCATTGTTTTCCCATCCGCTCAAGGCATTCTGCACTATGGCCGCGATTTCGCTGTTATCGTCAAGGTTCGTGACCGCTGTGGTAAAGACCAAAAGCCCGACATTATCCCCCAGTGCCTCGCCATCGCTATTCGAAACTTGGAAATCGGTGCCATCGCCACGTAGAAGGTCTTGATCAAACATGTCGAAGGCAAACGCAAACCGGTCCGCCAAGGCCCCCTCAAGGGTAAAGCCGGTGATCGTGTCAAACCCGTTCGCAACGGACCCGCCCTCAAAGATGATCGTGTTCACACCGGGTGCAGAAACGTCGATCTGATCATCGCCATCGCGCCCACGGATCACCGTGTCAACATTGGCAGCAACAATCTCGTCGTTACCATTCGTACCTGTGTAGCTGACCAATGGACCGATTTCGCGCTCAAATTCCGCGCTGTCTGCATTAATCACCATTCTCTCGGCTAGCGCGCTCGCATCGAATGTTGCGCCTGCGGGTACGGTGTTCGGGATTCGCACTTCGACAACACCATTCGCGCCATCATTGATCTCAAACTGAAACGTGTACAGTGGAATCTCTCGAAGATCAGTCAGTGTCGAGAGGTTAAACAAAAGCACGTTTATAAGACCTGCTTCAATGTTGTTTTCCACCCTGTCTCCAATGACGAAATCTGGATGCGAGCCGGCGTTGCGAAAAGGGTTCAAAGCGCCGGCGATTTCAATGTCTTCTATCGGCACGGACACAATGGAGCCTAATGAAGGATCAACAAAAACATCAAAAGACGCTTGGAAAATTCTTCCGCCGATTTCGTCCAGATTGACATCAACTGCGAAGTCTAGAGTATTTCCAGTCTGGCCTGTATTGAACACAGTAAGATTTGACGCTTGATACGTCACCACAGTTTCGCTGACTTCTGCCTTGCGGTCAGATGCGTTGGTAACTTCTGCGCTGAACACGATTTCTTGGCCAGCGACGAACCCACTTATGTTCGGTGTGAATGTCACCGTCCAGTCACCGTTTTCGTCTACGGTTGGGTTTTGCTCGGGGTTGCCAAAAAGCTGGTTCTTTATGTCATCACCATTCCCGACAAACAATGTGACTTCCTGATTTTTCTGAACCCCACGAGTCGTGCCCGACAGGGTGATCTCGCCACTCTCTGCGATATCCGCGAGAATCAGCGCGCCATCTTCGCCTAGAGGATTAAACGTGATCTCGGGTGGGAAATTTGAGCTGACGGAAATTTCGGCTGTCGCCGGAACTGGAAAGCTGCCATCGCTGACACTTACGGTTAATTCCCAGTCTGTCTGGTCAGACGCCCTCTGAACATCACTTGGCTCGATATTAAGTGACCACACCCCATTCTCGACTTGGGCACTGTCTGTGAACCTATTTTCGGCATCATTTTTGTCCACGAAGGTGATTGTGACATTTTGACCATCAGGCACATCAGTTGTTGTACCGGAAATGGTAAATCCATTCTCGAATTCATCCAGCCCGATCACGAACCCTTTGGTAGGGTTTGTGATCGTTATTGAAGGTATGACGACAGCGTTGATGAAGCCTGCCGCGCCCGTGCCTTCGTTTCCAGCGCCATCGACTGTGCGCACCTCGATTGTTTCCAGACCTGCCAGCTCCGTTACAGGAATATCAACACTCCACACCTCGTCCGTCACTGTCGGGGCCGGATTAAGTACAAGCGCTGTACCATCGATAAGCACAGTTACAGGCGCGCCATCAACTGCGCCTGTGGCCGTGCCGGTCAATACGACTGTGGCCAGAGGTTCGCCGCTGTCATCGTACAATTCATTGGCTGTCAGGGTGCCATCTGGCGCGATGCCTGCAAGGCTGGTCACGGTGACTTCGGGCGGGGCGGTATCGAGCTTGAATTCCAGCGCGGCGGAAGGGTCGGATTGGTTATTCGCAAGGTCGGTCTGGCGCACAGTAACAGATTTTACGCCATCACCCGTCAGCGTGAAGCTGGCCCCTTCAACCGGTGTCCAGTTTGCACCCCCGTCAACAGAGTATTCTGCCGAGGCACCATCTTCCAGATTGGTGATATTGACCTGACCATTGCTGGTTTCACCGGCCACCGTGCCCGTGTCTTGCGCCAGCTCAAGGTCAGGCGCATCCGGGGCTATGGTGTCCTTGGTCAGCGTCACGTCCTGTGCCGGGACAGGAACCGGAACCCCGTCGATCAAGCTGGTCGCGCTGATGATGAAATCACCCTCATTTTCAGGCAGGTCTTCGGGGTCAAAGCTGGTTTCCCAACGGCCTTCATCATCCGCCTGAATGTCCCTTGTGGCGCCACCTGTCAGCGTGACGGTTACATCCGCACCCGGCAGGGACACGCCCTCAACCACCAGCTGCTGGCCCGCCGCTTCTTCATTGATGAAGCCCCCCGTTGCAGGGCTGGTAATCGCTACTGGCGGTGTCGAGAAATCGGTGGTGACTGTGGTGGCGCTGGTATCAGAGTTGTTTGCTCGGTCCGAAACACTGGCGCTGATTGTAATGTCGGCCCCGTCGTCAAGCGCTTTGATTACAGATGCGGGCACATTGGCGGACCAGCTTCCGTCCGCTTGGACGACAACACCGGGAATGTTCTGCCCGTTGAAGGTGACCGTGATGGGTCGGTCGGCTTCAACACCTGTGGTGTCACCTTTCACTGTGACGCCGATAAATGTGTTCAGCGTTTCAATCACGACAGGGTCGATGCGAATCTCAGCGATGAAATCCGTCCCCACTGTAGCTTCGTCTTGCTTTGCCGGATTGCCCGCGGCATCCGCAACATTTGCTGTAATCTCAACGGGAACGCCGCTAACCAGCCCCAGCGCAGTGAGGTCAGCCGCAGTGATGGGCACGGACCAAGCCGCGTCCGTCACAGTGGCGGTGAATTCGGTGCCGTTCAGGGTCAGCGTGACAATCTGGCCATTCTCTGCCCCTTCGGCGGTGCCCTCGATCACAATGCCTTCGCCTTTTTCGGCAGCATTGATGACGTCGTCACCAGCGATTGGGGTGGTGATCGTGATTTCGGGGGCGATTGTGTCAATAAAGACCACTGCGCTGCCCGAGGCGACATCTTCGGTCACGGTATCGGATGTCGGATTGCCCTCGTCATCTTCGCCCTCGACTGTGCTGGTGCGCTCCACCCGGTAGCTGAGCGTCTGCTGGCCTTGAAACTGGGCAAGGTCAATTGCGCTTGGGAAGTTGAGCGACCCATCCTCGCCGATGGTGACTTTAACCTCATCACCGTCACCAATCTTGAGGAAAAGACTGTCCTCTGGCCCCAGTTCCGGCAACGATCCAAAGACTGCCGTGACATTTTGCAGGCTTGTCGGGGTTATCGCGCTTGCATTCAGCACTGGAATCGCGGGCGCGCTGTCATTGGCGGAAGAGCCGCCGCCGCCCCCTGCGGCTGCGGCTGCAAGGCCAAGCCCCCCAACCGCCGCTGCGATGCCCGCGCCGCCGATTCCGCCACCGGCACCAGCCGCACCGGATACCGCAGTTCCGGCAACCACTTCGGCCACAAGTTCCGCTGCCGCCGCGCTGATCATCACCGACCCATCCGCAGCCAGTTGCACAGAGGACGCAGCGACCTGCACCTGCTGGCCATTTCCAAGCGTAAGCTGCGCGCTGCCATCAGCATTCAGTGCAACCGAGCGGACACCTGCGATATCCAGAACATTGACCAGCCCTTCGGCGCTTTGGGCCTGTGCCAGAAGCGGCAATGTCAGGACTGTGGCACCCAGCCCGGCGGACACGCGGCGCTGATTTCTGGCAATCCATTTCTGGACATAGGCCCGCCGTGTGGCAGGGTCCATATCTGCGCGCAAACTGGTGGTCAAAACCGGGCTGTGTTCATTCATGTGAACCCTCATATCTATATGTTTTTTTAAAATCGTGAAAACTATCTAGGGTTGATACTGGCACAGAGCACGCGGCTGTAAAAGACCTGATAGCGTGCCATTCCCATTTTGCCGAAGGCTGTGTCCTGAAGGACTCTGCCTGTGGCTACGGGGCGATCAGATAACCGCCTCCATGTTCCCCAACAAGATGCCCTGCATATCGACGCCAGACGTGTTCTCGGTCAGGTTTGCAAGGCTGACGCCGGTTTCGACTGTGGTGTTGCTCCGCGACAGTCCAAGGTCATCAAAATTGGTATCGGCGTCAAAGAACACCCAGCGCGGCGCAAATTCCGAGTTGAGCCCGACTGCCGCGCGCAGCACTTCCAAGGCGTCCTGCGCTGTGACCCTGCCGTCGCCGTTGATATCTGCCGCAATGAAGTTCTGGGCCGTCGCCTCTCCGAAGGATGGTGCAAGGCCAACAGCTATGCGCAGCACATCCAGCGCGTCCATTGCTGTAATCCTTGGGTCGATCGCCTTGTCGTAAGCGCGGCTCGCGTCAAGATGGCCCGACGCATTCTGGCCCATTTCAAATTCGAATGCGTTGCCGCCATGGGTCAGTCTGGTCAGATTGACAGCGCTGCCCGCAGGCCGGAAAGTGACTGTGGCCCCAGTCAGTTCCTCGCCGTTGCTCGATTGCAACTGGCCCGCAACAGTCAGCAGGTCTTGCAACGCGCCGCCCGTCACTTCGGGTACGGACACGTTAGCATTGGGGTCATTGCTTATGCGTTCCTCTATGGCGGTATTGACGATTTTTGCGCTTTCCAGATAGCTCTCGTCGCCGGTCAGAAGCAGGTCCAGCACGGCATTGTTGAAGGCGAATGTCCCCTGGGTCAGGCCGGCATCCGCTGCTTGCTGTTCGGCGGCGCTGCGGTCAACTTCATCGAAATCATCCAGCGTGATCATCCGTGTCGGGTAATCGGGCAGGTAGAAGCTGCCTGGTCCCTCGCCAGCGGCATAGCTGAACAGTGTTGTCTCTTCGGTGACGCGCCAGTCCTCGCGGAACTGGCCATAAACGCCCCAGATGTCATTCTCTGGATCATCGCCAAAGACCAGTCCCGGCTCGCGGGTCAGAGGTGTGCCATCGGCCAGCACCAGATCATTGTCCGGGTTGCCATCGAAATTGCCGAGCAACCCTTCAACCTTCTCCTCCCAGAACCTATTGAGCGCCACGCCGATATCAACCCGCGTGCCCACCAGTGTGACAACGACCGCCGAATAGCCGGTATCCATGCTGCCATCGCGTGTATGGACCAGAATATAAGTGTCGCCATCGCGGTAAATGCGGTCATGGCCCACGAATACCATACTCTGGTCGGCAACTTCCTGCGCAGCGCCATTGACCCTAACCGCAACAGTGCCGTGCGCGTTGATCATCACCTTGCCGCCGTCCAGTTGCACCGCAGCCGCGATATTGGCAGTCACGTTTTCGCCTGCGGGCGACATGCGCGCCTGCACTTCGAAATCACTGCCATCCGTCGCGCGCACCAGCACATATTCACCTGCTGCGTGGAAATCATAGCCCAGTCCGTCATGCGTCAGCAAATGCGGATCGCCAGTGGCAAAGGCGAGTTCCAGATCTGCCAGCGACGGGAATTCAAACGGGGTGAGCAACAGGTCCAGTTCGCGCAGGAAATCCTCAAAGCTTTCCACACCATCAGCCCGCAGGATTTCCTCGCCCCCCGGTGCCGTGATCACAAGGGTTTCGAATGAAAATCCGGCCAGATCGCTTAGCATCGGTTCGCCCTGGCCTGTGCCAAAGGCTTGCAGGACAAGTGGGTTGCTGAAAGTGACTACCTCGGAAAAGTCAGCATTGTTCTGCGTGTAGGTGGAGTTCCATTCTGGAAATTCGATCCTGATCCAGTCAACATCGCCAACCGTGTCAACCGCGCCGAAGAAACTGGCACCGGAGTTCAGGATATAGGGCGTTGTCGTGTTGGCTGGCGCATCGCCCGCGTTTTCGAATGTCCACTGATTAACATCACCGACTTCCCCGAAATAATTGCTTGTAAGCTGGTAAACTCCGGTCTGGGTCTGCCAATCCGCGAACTGGGTCGAATCAGCGCTGATGGCTGCATAATATGTTCCGGATGGAAGGTTCTGGAAGGCGACCCGAACCATGTTCGGTTCATCATCGCTAAAGGAATAAGGCAGCCCCGCAACCTCGTCCCCGTTACTGTCAAACAGACGCAGCACCGGTACGATCTGTTCACGGGGCGGGTTGAAGAACTCGAACAGTTGTTCAACACTGATATCGGCGCCTGTCAGCGTCAGTGTGTAGCCGTCGATATTGAGCGTCAGGTTGTCGCCGGTCTGTAGCGAGACCAACACATCATCCCCGTCGCGCAGCGTAAAGCCGGTAAAGCCGTATTCATCCAGCGACCCTTCGGCATCACCACCAATGATATCCGCCAGAGTGATGAGTTGCGACAGTGTGACGGGAAAGCCGCCGGTCAGTTCCAGACTCTGCGCACCGCTGGTGAAGGTCAGACTTTCCGGCGCAATGTCGAAATCGGCAATCCTCAGGGCCCCGTAATCGACGCTGATCTGGGTCAGGGTGCCATTCGCGGTGCCTTCTTCAATGGCGGCTTCCAAATCGTCCAGCGTGCCGGAGAATGCAGCGCCGCTGCCTGAGACACGGAATGTGTAGTTGAACGGGTCTGTGTCATCGAGGCTGCGCAGGACCACTGTTAGACTTGAAGAACTGAGCGTCGGGTCTTCGACGATAAGGTCACTCCGCAGAGAGAAATTGTCGAACAGGGCCATATAGTCCAGTGTGAAATCCGGCAGGCGGGTGTCGCTCAACCCGCTCAACAGCTCTTCAAAATTCTCGTTCAAAGTTATTGTGGTCATAAGCCAGATGATCCTCTATTGAAAAGTGACCCCGTAGCGAAAATTATCTGGGGGAAATTGAATTTAGTTTCTTTGGTTATTTATGACGCAAGATATTGGCGCAGATCAAGGTGAATCGAAAAGTTCCCCGCGTTTGATGTTATTTTTGGCGATACCGATGCGGGGTCGCAATCGTCTTGCTGCCCTGCTTATCTGCGCATTGGCGGGGTGTGCTGCCAGCCCTGACCCAATGATCGGCGTGCGTTTCGCGCAGGCAGATCTGGCCTATGGGCAAGGCGCGCTGGATCACGCGGTGGCGGGTTTCATTGGGCCCAAGCGCGCGGGTGGCGCGAACTCTGGCGGGGTGTTTGGTGGCAATGATACCAGCAGTGCAGGCCGCGATACCAAGGCGCGCGCCGATATCGACTATCGGACGATCAAGGGGCGGGAACTGGCGCTGATGGTCGGCGTGCAGCACCCTGTCAGCGAAGGCTGGCATGTGGATGGCGCGTTGCGGCTGGGGCAGGGACGGGTGGACTATGTCTTACCCGCAGGCAGCCTGCGCGTGCCCTTCGGGGCATTCGCTGTCATCATTGACGAGCCGGTCACCTTGCGCGCGCGCACGCGCTTTATCGAGGGCGAAGCGCTGGCCTTTCGCCGCGTTGCCCAGCGCCTGCCGGGGCAGTTGGAACTTGGCGCAGGTGGCGGGGTGCGGCTGACTGACAGCCGGTTGCAGGTGCAGACTGAAACACTGTTCCCGATTAAAATCGACAGCCACCACCGGGCGCGTCAACCCTACGGCGCAGTGCAGGCCCGCTACCGTCTGGCGCATCTGCCCGCGCGCGGCTTTGTCGAGGGGCGGGTCTATGGGCGCAAGACCGCCGGTCTGCGCGCCGGGGTGGACCTGACCTTTCCATGAACGCAGGCAAGCCCGCGAAGGTGAAGGGCGCGGTCGGTGGGTTTAGGGCACCTCAATGGGTTTTGCCTAGTGTTCTGGCTCACGCATTCCTGCAAGATCATGCCGAGGTAGCCCATGTCCGAACTCTCTGCGAGGTTGTCATTACCTTTCCTGCAACCAGCTCAGGCCCAAAAACACGTCACCCATAACGAGGCGCTAGAAGTGCTCGACCTTCTGGTGCAACTGAGTGTTGAGGGGTTCAATGCGACCACCCCGCCTGTCGCAGCGCAAGACGGGCAGGTCTGGGCCTTGGGGCCTGCGCCGGGCGGTGAATGGGCCGGGCAGGGCGACAAGCTTGCTGCGCGCGTCGGCGGGGCATGGGTCTTTGTGACGCCTGCGCCGGGGTGGTATGCGACACAAGGCACGGCGCTGCGCATTTTTGACGGGGGCGCTTGGGTTCTGCCTGACACGGGCGCGCTGCAAAACATTGACGGGGTGGGCATCGGGACAAGCTTTGATGCGACCAACCCGCTGGCTGTGGCGGGGCTGTCCACGCTGCTGACCCATAGCGGTGCGGGTCATCAGTTGAAGATCAACAAAAATGCGGCCCCTGATACCGCAAGCTTGTTGTTCCAGACCGCGTGGTCAGGGCGCGCCGAAATGGGCATTGCGGGTAATGATAATTTTGCCATCAAGGTCAGTGCAGATGGCAGTGCATGGCGCGACGGGTTGCGCATTGACGGCGCAAGCGGGGTGGTCAGTTTGCCAAATGGCGCGCAACTGGACACCGCGCTGACGGGCACGGCTGTGGTGCAGTCCGATGTCGATACAACTGCGGGGCGGCTGCTGACGACCGGCGCGGGGCCAGATCAGGCCTATCGTCGGGCCAATATTCTGGGCGCTGTGTCGCAATCCGGCGGAGTGCCCACCGGGGCCGTGATCGAGCGGGGCAGCACTGCGAATGGCGTATATGTGCGCTTTGCGGATGGAACTCAGATCTGTACCCATACGCTCAATGCGGGTGATCCGACAGCCCAAGGGGCAGGCAGTTTCGCCGACCCGTACCGGACGGGCAGCACAGACTGGACATACCCGGCACCATTCGCCGAGCGTCCGGCCATTACGGCACATCCCACGGTCGACAGTGCCGATGCGGGCGACCGGCGCATGATCGTCTCGACCGGTGCAGCAACATTAAGCGCGGTTGCGGCGGTGCAGGCGTCACGTATGTCAGGCAGCACCGGCACGGCGGCGTGTATGATAGATCTTGTCGCAATCGGGCGCTGGTTCTGAAGGTGGCGCTGGTCACTCCCCGATTGAACCTGTAGCGGATCGCGCCTAGTTTAAGCGCCTGTCCCATAGAAGGCGCGCATCATGACCAATCCGCTTCTTGCCGAATGGCAAGCTGACTTCAACCTTCCGCCCTTTGCCCAGATCAATGACGCGGATTTCGCGCCTGCATTCGAGGCGGCGATGCAGGCGGGCCGTGCGGCCTATGCCGCGATTGCAGGCAATCCCGCGCGCCCCACATTCGCCAACACGATCGAGGCTATGGAGCAGGCGGATCATCTGCTGGACCGTGTGGCGGGGGTGTTTTTCAACCTGTCGGGCAGCGATTCAAACCCCGCGCGCGAAGCATTGCAGCGTGACTTGTCGCCGCAACTCTCGGCTTATTCGTCCGAGATCGTGAACAATCGCGCGCTGTTTGACCGGATCGAGGCGCTGTGGTCCGCGCACGACAGCCTTGATCTGACGGACGAGCAAGCGCGCGTGCTGATGCTGTATCGGCGCATGTTTGTGCGCGCAGGTGCGGCGCTGAAGGGGGGTGATGCCGCGCGGCTGACCGAAGTAAAATCCCGGCTTGCCACGCTGGGCACGCAATTTACGCAAAACCTGCTGGCGGATGAGCGTGAGTGGATGATGCCGCTGGGCGATCTGGCGGGCTTGCCGGATTTCGTGATTGCCAGCGCCAAAGCGGCGGCTGTTGAGCGTGGGCGCGACGGGCATGTCGTGACGCTGAACCGCTCGCTGATTGTGCCGTTCTTGCAGTTCTCAACGCGGCGGGATTTGCGCGAAAAAGCCTATGAGGCGTGGACGGCACGCGGCGCAAACGGTGGCACGACCGACAACCGCGCGATTGCGGCGGAAGTGCTGGCCTTGCGGTCAGAGCGCGCCAGCCTGTTGGGATATGAGAGTTTCGCGCGCTACAAGCTGGAAACCGAAATGGCAGGCAGCCCCGAAGCGGTGCGCGATTTGCTGAAGCAGGTTTGGGAGCCCGCACGCGCCAAGGCCGTCGCGGATGCGGCAAAGCTGGAGGCGATGCTACACGCAGACGGGCACACAGGCCCGCTAGAGCCGTGGGACTGGCGTTTCTATGCAGACAAACTGCGCCGTGCGGAACATGATCTGGATGAGGCCGCGCTGAAGCCCTACTTGTCGCTAGAGGCGATGATCGCAGCCGCGTTTGACTGTGCGCACCGTCTGTTCGGGCTGGAATTCCGCGCGCTGGATGCGCCCCTCTACCACCCGGATGCCCGTGCATGGGAAGTCACCCGCGATGGTCGCCATATGGCGGTGTTCATCGGCGACTATTTCGCGCGGTCGTCCAAGCGGTCGGGGGCGTGGTGCTCGACCATGCGCAGCCAGCGTAAACTGGGCGGCGAGGTGCGGCCCATCGTTGTAAATATCTGCAATTTCGCCAAGGGGGATCCGGCGTTGCTGTCCTATGATGACGCGCGCACGCTGTTTCATGAATTCGGCCATGCGCTGCATCAGATGTTGTCAGATGTGACCTATGGGCTGATTTCCGGCACCTCGGTCGCGCGTGATTTTGTGGAGCTTCCCAGCCAGCTTTATGAACATTGGCTTGAAGAGTCCGAAGTACTGGCCAAACATGCCCGCCATGTCGAGACGGGCGAGGCGATGCCACAAGATATGCTGGACCGTCTGCTGGCCGCGCAAAACTTCGATCAGGGGTTTGCGACAGTCGAATATATTGCCTCGGCGCTGGTCGATCTGGAATTTCACGATGGCCCGCCCCCCAGTGACCCGATGCAGAAACAGGCGCAGGTGCTGGATGCGCTGGGCCTGCCGCGTGCCATTCGGATGCGCCACGCCACGCCCCATTTCGCGCATGTGTTTTCGGGGGATGGGTATTCCAGCGGCTATTACAGCTACATGTGGTCCGAAGTCATGGACGCCGACGCCTTCGAGGCGTTTCGTGAAGCGGGCGATGCGTTTGATCCGCAGATCGCAGGCAAGTTGGAGAGATTTATTCTGTCCGCGGGCGGCAGCGATGAGGCCGAGAACCTGTATACCGCATTTCGCGGGCGGATGCCGGGGGTCGAGGCGCTACTGAAAGGTCGCGGGTTGGCGGCCTGAGAAAAAGGGCCGGGGAAGAACCCCGGCCCATTGCTTGGCACTATATCAATAGCGCTTAGATCGTGTAGCGCAGCACCGCGGCCAGATCCGCCTCTTGCGGAATGTCGGCACGGCGCACGGCAATGACCTTGCCGCCATTGGCAATGACACGACCTGCGATTTCGTCGATAACACCGTAGCTTACGGCGCTTTCGGCCTTGTCCATCGTGATCTCGCCGGTTTCTTCATCGACCAGACCGGGAACAACGCTGTCCATATCGACCAGCAAGGTATCGACTGCGCCAAAGGTCGCGGCCCGCGCAATGCGTGCGATCTGCGTTGTGGCGCGGCCCTCATTTTCGCGTGCTGAGTAGAGTGTCGCAAACTCGGCAACTGCTTCGGCGTTGATGCCATCGACAATCGTGCGCGCCTGTGTGCCCAGATCATGCGCCGGAATCCGAACCGGGCTGGTGGTGATCGCTGCCTCGGCCAGATGCGGGTAGCTGTTGATCGAGCGGTACATGGACAAGAGCGGCTCTGTTGCTGCGATGATCAGGGGTTCATGCCGACCTGACAGCAACCCGCGCAACGCCGCGTCGATCTGGCGGCAATACTGGCGCAGATGGTGCTTCTGGCCCTCGCCACCGCCCTGACGTCCCGAATAGCTGCGCGAATTGACATTCGCAGTGCCCGCAACCGAGGCAGCATCCTTGGGCAGATTGGGGACGCGCAATTCCTGCGCTGGCTGGTCGCCCAGCAATTCGATGACGCGCAGCTCATTTTCCGCCAAAGCCAACACAAACGCGTGTTGCGGCATGGAAACGGCGCGCAACAGGGGCTTTAGGTGAAAGCGATCCGCAACTTGCACCGTCTCGGTCAGGTGGTTGGGCAGGCGAAAGCTGCGCAGGCTGTCCGGGGTCACGAAAATGGCCAACGAGTTGGCCTGTGTGCGCCAGAAATCATCATCATCCATCAGGTCATGCAGTTGTTCCTCGATGGGCCAGATCGTGCGTTTTGCCACGCCAACTTCTTCAAGCTGGGCCACAGCATCGCTGGTCAACTGCTTCAAGCGCGTGCGGGCCGCGTCAATATGCTGCGTCTCGGGTGTGGTTTTCAGATAAAGGCTGATCAGGGCTTCGCCGCGTGTTGCGACAAGCTGGCTAATTTCGGGTTGGGTTGGAATGTCGACATATAGCATGGTCACGCTACTCCTGTTAAAAAAACCTGCATTCCCATGTCATGATCTGCGCAGCGTCGCAAGTCGGACCGTCTGTAAGCCCCCTCAATGCAGAAAATTCGTACCGGGGATGAAATTCACAGCTCTGTTACGGTTGCAGCCCTCAAAACCCCTTCCTATATAGCGCCCAAGACACTCCGTTCGGAGAAAGCTACAGACCAGATGGGCCGGGGCCTGACAGGACCAGCCCGCTGCCACATCGCTTGAGAGAGAGGATGCACGAAAATGGGTAAAGTCATTGGTATCGACCTTGGGACCACAAACTCTTGTGTTGCCATCATGGATGGCAGTCAGCCACGCGTGATCGAGAACGCAGAAGGCGCGCGCACAACGCCGTCTATCGTGGCGTTCACGGAAAACGAGCGCCTTGTTGGCCAACCCGCCAAACGTCAGGCCGTCACCAACCCGACCAATACGGTCTATGCCGTCAAGCGCCTGATTGGCCGCCGCCTGACTGATGCCGAAGTTGAAAAGGACAAGAACCTTGTCCCCTATAACATCATCGATGGTGGTAATGGCGATGCATGGGTTGAAACCCGTGGCGAAAAATACAGCCCCAGCCAGGTTTCGGCCGTCATCTTGCAAAAGATGAAGGAAACCGCCGAAAGCTATCTGGGCGAAAAGGTCACGCAGGCCGTGATCACCGTGCCCGCTTATTTCAACGACGCCCAGCGTCAGGCGACCAAGGACGCAGGCAAGATTGCCGGCCTTGAAGTGCTGCGCATTATTAACGAGCCGACAGCAGCGGCGCTGGCTTACGGTCTGGACAAGAAAGAAAGCCGCACGATTGCGGTCTATGACCTTGGTGGTGGTACATTCGATATTACCATTCTGGAAATCGACGACGGCCTGTTCGAAGTGAAGTCGACCAATGGCGACACGTTCCTTGGTGGCGAAGATTTCGACATGCGGATCGTCAACTATCTGGCCAACGAGTTCAAAAAAGAGAATGGCGTTGACCTGACCAGCGACAAGATGGCGCTTCAGCGCCTGAAAGAAGCTGCGGAAAAGGCAAAGATCGAACTGTCCTCTTCCAGCCAGACCGAGATTAACCAGCCGTTCATCAGCATGGACAAGAATACAGGCCAGCCCCTGCACCTTGTCATGAAGCTGACCCGCGCCAAGCTGGAATCGCTGGTGGGCGATCTGATCAAGAACTCGCTCAAGCCGTGTGCGGCTGCATTGAAAGATGCGGGCCTGTCGAAAGGCGATATTGACGAAGTGATCCTTGTCGGCGGTATGACCCGCATGCCCAAGGTGATCGAAGAAGTGACCAGCTTCTTTGGCAAGGAACCCCACAAGGGTGTGAACCCTGACGAAGTCGTGGCTATGGGCGCTGCCATTCAGGCAGGTGTCTTGCAAGGCGACGTCAAGGATGTGGTTCTGCTGGATGTCACGCCTCTGTCGCTCGGGATTGAAACGCTGGGCGGTGTGTTCACCCGCCTGATCGACCGCAACACGACCATCCCGACGAAGAAAAGTCAGGTGTTCAGCACTGCCGAAGACCATCAAAACGCCGTGACCATCCGCGTGTTCCAAGGCGAGCGTGAAATGGCCGCAGACAACAAGATGCTGGGCCAGTTCAACCTTGAAGACATCCCGCCCGCGCCACGCGGCATGCCGCAGATCGAAGTCACCTTTGACATCGACGCCAACGGTATCGTGAATGTCTCTGCGCGCGACAAGGGCACGAACAAGGAACAGAAGATCACCATTCAGGCCTCGGGTGGCTTGTCGGACGAAGATATCGAGAAAATGGTTCAGGACGCCGAGTCAAATGCCGAAGCGGACAAGGCCCGCCGCGAGCTGGTCGAGGCGCGCAATCAGGCAGAAAGCCTGATCCATTCTACCGAAAAGGCCGTGGAAGAGCACAAGGACAAGGTCGACCCGACCACTGTCGAAGCGATCGAGTTGTCCGTGGCTGCGCTGAAAGACACACTGGAAGGCGAGGACGCAGGCAAGATCAAGTCTGGCATACAGAACGTCACCGAAGCGTCGATGAAGCTGGGCGAGGCGATCTACAAGGCGCAGGCTGAAGCCGCTGATCCGGGCGACGCAGGCGGCGATGACGAGCCTCGGAGTGTGGATGACGATATTGTGGACGCCGATTTTGAAGATATCGGCGACGACAAGCGCAAATAAGCCCTCGATGCTGCAATTGGCAACCGGTCTGATCGTTTCTGGCCGGTTGGCCCTTTTTGGGAAAGAACATCATGGCCAAACGCGACTTCTATGACGTGCTGGGGGTCAGCCGCTCTGCTTCTGCTGAAGAGTTGAAAAAAGCTTATCGTAAGAAAGCGAAAGAACTGCACCCGGACCGCAACGCCGACAACCCCAATGCCGAAGCACAGTTCAAGGAAGTGAATGAAGCCTATGATGCGCTGAAAGACGCGGATCGCAAGGCGGCATATGACCGGTTTGGACATGCGGCATTCGACGGCGGCATGAGCGGCGGCGGTGCGCGTCCCGGTGGCGGCTTTGGCGGCAATGCAGATTTTGCGAGCGCTTTTTCGGATGTTTTTGAAGACCTGTTCGGCGATTTTGTCGGCGGCGGGCGCGGTGGCCCACGGTCACGGGCAAGCCGCGGTTCAGACCTGCGCTACAACATGCGCATTACTCTGGAAGAAGCGTATTCCGGCACCAAGAAGACAATCCGCGTTCCGCGCCTTTCGGCCTGTGAAGCTTGCAGCGGCACAGGCGCCGAAGGCGGGGCAGAACCGGTGACATGCCCGACATGCTCTGGCATGGGCAAGGTTCGCGCCCAGCAGGGCTTTTTCACGGTCGAGCGCAGTTGTCCGACCTGCGGCGGTTCTGGTCAGATCGTAAAGAACCCGTGCAAGGTCTGTGCCGGCGCGGGCCGTGTCGAGAAAGAAGCCAGCCTGTCCGTGAATATTCCCGCAGGCGTTGAAACAGGAACCCGCATTCGTCTGTCGGGCGAAGGGGAGGCAGGTCTGCGCGGCGGCAACGCGGGCGATTTGTATATTTTCGTGAATGTGGCAGAGCATCAGATTTTCAAGCGCGATGATGTCACGCTATATTGCCGGGTGCCTGTCAGCATGGCCCGTGCGGCCTTGGGCGGGGAAGTGGAAGTGCCAACCATAGATGGTGGGCGCTCACGCGTGAAAGTGCCTGTCGGCAGCCAGTCCGGGCGTCAGATGCGCCTGCGCGGCAAGGGTATGCCTGCGTTGCGGGGGGGCGGTCATGGCGATATGCTGATCGAGTTGGCGGTTGAAACCCCGGTGAACCTGACGCAACGCCAGAGAGAGCTTTTGGCCGAGTTCGAGAAGCTGAGTGCAGAAAACAACCCTGAAACCAGTGGCTTCTTTGACAAGGTCAAAGGGTTCTGGGACGGAATGAAAAACTGATCAGATCTGGCACGCGCGCGCGGCGCGGGCCTCAATCGTGTTGCGTTCACGCATCAGCCTGTTCATGCGGGCTGAGTCCGCCGCCCGCGCAGAGGGCAATACTGTCGAGCAGGCAATCTGGTCGCCCGAAACGGTAAAGCAATGATATGTATTGTATCCGCGCGATGCGAGCGATGCCGTGAATCCGAATGACCCCGACATTCTTGCCGCGTCAATTTTCGAATCATGCACGCGCAGGGCGTGGCTGGCCTGTTGGCAATCCTGATCGGAACTTGCGCGATGGAAAAATTCCGCGCATCCAGACAACAGTATGGTTGATAGAATAATCAAAATTACCCGCATGGCCCACCCCGTTCCTTCTTGTTCAAGGATGTGTGCTCTTCGTTCCAGAGTGCTGTAGCGCTTGCGCCAGACGTGAATTTCTCTGCGCCCTCTGGATATTCCGACGCGCTGAAAACGCGTCGGAAACTGTTATGCTTTGACTGGAAAAATCAGCATCCCCACATGGCCCAAGTTACCCGCTTGGACTCGTGGTCTTGCTGTCATAGCTCCAGATTAGCTGCCCTTACGGCACGGTGCGGGGCGCATTACGTAATGGCCGGGGCGCACAAGGTGCTTCTTTTCTTCGTAGATCGCGGGGTAGTGCATGCGATATACTTGCTCAACACCTTTGCCATTGCGGTACTCAAGGGTTGTTTTCGCCGCTTTGACCATGTGCTTTGTGGTCCTGTATTCAGGTGCCACATAGACCTTGTCAAAACACTCAACAACGTGTCCTTTCCAAGCTGCCGCCGGTGTCGCTAAAAACGGCGCCAATGCCAGAGCAAGTGCCGGGAGTGCGATTCTCTTCATTGTAGTCCTCCAAGTGAAAGTTATTTTTCAAGTTTCTGACTGCTCAAATGCCCCTGATAAGTGCGCGGAAACTTGCTTGTTCACAAGATTATGCCACACTTGTGAAAATGCTAGCACCAGATTTTTGTTCTGGCAACACGCCTGAGCAGATAAAATTGATAGTTAATCAATTGTTAGGAAAATTTCGCACATAGTATCGGGATGACCAGATCCTGCGCTTCATCCCCTGACAACCGCTTGCCATTGTTCGACAGGCGCGATTCCGCACCGGAAAAAATGGCTGCGCCGGTCAGTTCCAAGGTGCCTTCGTATATGCGCGACCATCGCCAGCGGTTGCGCGAACGCTTCGATTCCGGTGGGGCTGGCGCGATGCCTGACTATGAGCTGCTGGAAATGGTGCTCTTCAGGGTGCTCATACGGCAAGATGTGAAGCCATTGGCGCGCAGCCTGATTGACACTTTTGGTGATCTGAGTGGGGTTCTGGCCGCGTCGCCTGCGCGTTTGCGCGCCGTATCCGGCGTTGGCGCGGCAGTTATCACGGAACTCAAGCTGATCGAGGCCTGTGCGCAGCGTATGGCGCGTGCAAAAGTTATGAACCGCCCGGTTCTGTCGAGTTGGGCGGCCTTGTTGGACTATTGCCACACGGCAATGTCACACCGGGAAACCGAGCAGTTTCGCATTCTGTTTCTGGATCGCAAAAATGTTCTTGTTGCGGATGAGGCGCAGGCAGAGGGTACTGTTGACCATGTGCCTGTCTATCCCCGCGAAGTCATGCGTCGCGCGTTGGAACTGAATGCCTCGGCGCTTATACTTGTGCACAACCACCCGTCTGGCGACCCCACACCTTCCGAAGCTGACATTGTCATGACCGCTTCAATTCGCACAGCGGCCGAGGCGCTGTCGATCGTGCTGCATGACCATATCGTTATCGGCAAATCTTGCGAGTTGAGCTTTCGCAGCGAAGGGCTGTTGTGAGGGCGCGCCCAGTCATAAGCGATTTACTGCGACAGGGCCGCATGTTGCGGGGCAAATTCTACACCCATCACGGCCATGCCGGGCTGTGCCGGGCATTCGGGAACTGCAAAAACGATCTCTTTCAGATGCGTATTGGCGGTGTCACCATTGTCCGAGATGAATGCAGAAACATCCTGCGCGCATTGCTCTTCGGTAAACTGCAACTCCACTTCAACGCGGCTTTTGCCCGACAAACCAACCGGAATAGAGTAGATTTCCGCGATCATAGGCTCTGGCCCGCGAACTTCGCCCAGCGAGATCAGAAAAGCCTCGTCAAGATCAGAGTCAAAAGGCTTTAGCGCGTGGACATGGCCTGTATCGCCGTGCTGCGCCCCATCATGATAGGCGTGCAGCGAAAACCGCGCTTCGCCGTTCCACTGCAAGGCAATCCTCAGGTGGTCGTCAGCATCGGGGATTGTCAGTTTTGTTTGCAGGAAGATGTCATCAGACAAAAACACATCCACTTTCGCATCCACAGACAGGGCAGGCAAAAAGGCTGAGAAGCTGCCGTCGTCAGATGTATATGCGCTGAATGCCAGATCGTTATGGCTGATGACAAGGCGCGTATCTGGGTGACATGGCGCGTCCAGCATCAATTCGATCAGGCCATCGACCATTGGCGCGGATGTCAGGCTTGGGCTGCATGCGGCAGCGTCCGGCGCGCTCTGACCCTCTTCCAGTTCGAGATTAGACGCAAATTCCACGGCGTTCAGAACCAGCGGTGCAATATCAAGCTGCGCAGTGTTCGCGCCACTGTCATCAAGTGCGGCAAATTCCGTGTCAGCAATGCCGCTTTCGGACTGCGCGGGTATGTCCGCTGTGGGTTCGGTGCCAAACTGAAGCTTTGCGCCGTTGCCAACAAGGCCTGCGCCCATAACTTGCGCTGACTGGGCGTGTCGCTCAGACGGATTGGAACCGCCAGCCTTCGCGGCATTGCCCGAAAGGTGGTTGGTTGCGAAAACCGACGCGGAGATGCCCGCGCAAAGAATCGCAACACCGCGGATAATCATCTTCTTTTCCATCACGACACCCAATTTCTAACCCTATGCTGGGGATAGGTGGCGATTCGGGCGGCAATGGGGCACAAATTTGTCGGCTTTCTAAAAAGCGAAACAAACTTTCTGCGTCGGAAGGATTACAAGACGCTGCCGTGACAATGTTTGAACTTCTTGCCCGACCCGCAGGGGCACAGGTCGTTCCGGCCCGGATTGCCCCACGTGCTGGGGTCCGTCTCATCAAAGCCTTCGATCAACGGGGTGGGCGGCTGACCATCATTTTCCTGCGCGACATTCACGCTTTGCTGTTGCAGGGCAAGTTGCTGCATCATGGCCTTTTGTTCTTCTTCGCTCAGCGGGCGGATGCGCGACAGGTAGCGTGCAACATCTTCGCGCAAGGAATTGAGCATTTTCTCGAACAGCAGGAACCCTTCGGCCTTGTACTCGTTCAGCGGGTCTTTCTGAGCATAGCCGCGGAACCGCACTGCCGAGCGCAGATGGTCCAGTGTCAGCAGGTGTTCGCGCCATTTCTTGTCAATCGTTTCCAGCAAGACCTGCTTTTCCAGATTGCGCAGCGTCTCTTCGCCGAACTGCTCTTGCTTTTGCACCATAAGGGCGTCTGACGCTTCGACCATTCGTTCGCGCACGACCTCCTGATCGACGCCGTCTTCCTCGCCCCAGTCTTCTGCGGGCACATCCAGCCCAAGCTTTTCGCGTGTCTGCGTGCGCAGGCCTTCCATATCCCATTGTTCGGCATATGATTTTGCAGGCATATGTTCGTCAATCAAGTCATCAATCACCTGATGGCGCATGTCGTCCACAATCTCTGACAGATCATCGGATTCCATGATTTCAAGACGCTGCTCGAAGATCACGCGGCGTTGGTCATTCATGACGTTGTCGTATTTCAGCAATTCCTTGCGAATATCGAAATTGCGTGCCTCGACCTTGCCCTGTGCCTTTTCCAGCGACTTGTTCACCCAAGGGTGCACAATCGCTTCGCCTTCCTTCATGCCCAGCGTAGACAGCACCTTTTCCAGCCGCTCAGAGCCGAAAATGCGCATCAGGTCATCTTCCAGCGACAGAAAGAAGACCGAGCGTCCGGGGTCGCCCTGACGGCCAGAGCGGCCACGCAACTGGTTGTCGATCCGGCGGCTTTCATGGCGTTCGGTCGCCAGAACGAACAAACCACCAGCGGCCAGAACCTTTTGCTTCTCGTCCGCAACTTCTGCGTCTATGCGGGCGCGCACTTCTGTCGGGTCGGCGTCGGGGTCTTCGGCCAAAGCTTGCAGCACCCGCATTTCGACATTGCCGCCCAGTTGAATATCGGTGCCGCGACCGGCCATGTTGGTGGCAATCGTCACAGCGCCCAGACGGCCGGCATCGGCCACGATCTGCGCTTCCTGTTCGTGCTGACGGGCATTGAGCACGTTATGCGTGATCTCTGCTTTCTTCAGCATCGCCGCCAGTTCCTCGGATTTCTCGATCGAGGTGGTGCCGACGAGGATCGGTTGACCCTTGGCATGTGCTTCGCGAATCTCGGCCAGCACCCCGTCCAGTTTTTCCTGTGCGGTGCGGTAGACCTGATCGTGTTCGTCCAGACGCGCGATCGGCAGGTTTGTCGGAATTTCGACCACGCCCAGATTGTAAATCTCGCGGAATTCGTCGGCTTCGGTCGACGCCGTACCTGTCATGCCGCCCAGTTTCTTATACAGGCGAAAGTAATTCTGAAATGTAACCGAAGCATAGGTCACGTTTTCGGGCTGGATGGCCGCGCCTTCCTTTGCCTCGATGGCCTGATGCAGACCCTCGGACAGGCGACGCCCGACCATCATTCGGCCAGTGAATTCGTCAATCAGCACAACTTGCCCGTCGCGGACAATATAGTTCTGGTCCTTGTGGAACAGTTTATGTGCGCGCAGACCCTGATTCACGTGATGCACAAGCGATGTGGATTCCGGGTCATAGAGCGATTGCTCTTCGGGCAGAAAGCCTTCTTCGTGCAGTTTCGCCTCGATGAATTCATTGCCTTCATCGGTCAGGGTGGCGTTGCGGATTTTTTCGTCAATCGTGTAATGCTCGGGCTGAAGCGAGGGGATCAGGCCGTTCACTTTGACATACAGGTCAGACCTGTCTTCGGCGGGGCCGGAAATAATCAGCGGCGTGCGCGCCTCATCAATCAGGATCGAGTCGACTTCGTCTACGATGGCGAAGAAATGCCCGCGTTGGTTCATCTCTTCGCGGCGCAGGCGCATGTTGTCGCGCAGATAGTCAAAGCCCAGCTCGTTATTGGTGGCATAGGTCACATCTGCGGCATAGGCCTCTTTCTTTTCGGCATCGGGTTGCTGCGAATAGACAACGCCGCAGCGCATCCCCAGCCTGCTAAAGACTTTGCCCATCCATTCCGAGTCGCGCTTGGCCAGATAGTCGTTGACGGTGACAATATGCACGCCTTCGCCTGTCAGTGCGTTCAGATAGGCAGGCAGGGTGGCAACAAGGGTTTTACCTTCGCCTGTTTTCATTTCGGCAATATTGCCCCGGTGCAGGAAAATCCCGCCGATCAGCTGCACATCGAATGCGCGCAGACCCAGTGCACGGCGCGCACCCTCGCGGCAATTGGCAAAGGCTTCGGGCAGCACGGCATCCAGGCTTTCGCCCTCGGCCACTCGTTTTTTCAAGTCGTCGGTTTTTGCGATCAGCTCCGCATCCGACATGGCTTGAAAATCCGGCTCCAGCGCGTTGATCTGTGCGACCAGCGGGCGCACGGTCTTGACCTTGCGGTCATTCGACGTGCCAAAAACCTTCTTCGTGATCGATCCAAGACCCAGCATGCGCTTCCTGCCTCTTAATTTCCAAAAGCGGACAGATGCTCTGCCGCTAACCAATTCGTCATGGTCCGTCACCAGTGCCGGGGTTGTCGGCACGCGCAGGCTTCCATAGAAGGGCAAGTGAACCGCACGGCCCCCAAGCAGGCAGACCTTGTCAGCGATGTAATGGGCGGCCCCAAAAGTGTCAACGATGCGCGCCCGCCGCGCCCTGCAAGGAGATAGAAATATGGTCAGATTTTCTCGATTCAGCGTAGCTGTCGCCACAATGATGGCTGTCAGCGCCCCCGCGCTGTCAGAAACCGAGCCGACACGCGACACTGTACTGGCAACTGTAAACGGCACCGAGATTACCGTGGGCCACCTGCTGGCTGCGCGCGAGACCTTGCCAGAGCAGTTTCAGGAAATGCCCGGCGAGGCCCTGTTTCAGCCGCTGGTGGAGCAATTGATCGAGCAAACCGCGATTATGCAAGAAGCTGAAGGCACGCTTTCCGTGCGCGAACAGATTGCGTTTGAGAATGAGCAGCGCGCCTTTATCGCCAATGCAGCACTGACCCGCGTGGCCAGCGAAGCGCTGAGCGAAGAAAATGTGAACGAGGCGTATACCGCTTTTGTCACCGAATTTGACGGGCGCGAGCCAACACCGGAATTCAACGCCTCGCATATCATCGTCGAGACGGAAGAAGAAGCGCAGGCGCTGCGCGGCGAGCTGGATGAAGGCGCGGATTTCGCGGAACTGGCGCGCGAGCATTCGATGGATGGGGCTGCCGCTGGCGGTGGGTCGCTGGGCTGGTTTGGCCTTGGCGCCATGATCCCGGAATTTGAAGAAGCAGTGCAGGAATTGGAAGTAGGCGAATATATGGGCCCGCTTGAAACCAGTTTCGGCTGGCATCTGGTGCTGTTGAACGACACGCGCATGTCGCAGGCTCCGGAACTGGAAGACGTGCGCGAAGCACTGGAAGAGAACCTTCAGCGTGAAGCGGCGCAAGCGGCCCTGAACCGTGCGACCGAAGCTGCCGCGATCGAGCGCAACTATGAAGATATCGACGCCGCGATCATGTCACGCACCGAGCTTCTGGACGACTGATCCGCTGGGGTGTAGGACAAGGCAGATACCGGCCCGAGTATCGGGCCGGATTTGTTAAGGAGCACCGGCATGGGCGCGAAGAAAAAGCTCAAACGCAAGATCAAATCGCTGAAATCCGCATTGCGGGTGCAGCACGCGCCAGCGGCCAAGGTGGCGCTGGTGTCGCCCTTGGCCCCTGCCGCCTTTCCTGACCTGCCGGTCATCAAGGGCGCACGCTTTGCCAGCGTTGCCGCCGGTGTGCGCTACAAGGGCCGCACCGACGTGGTGCTGGCACAACTTGACCCCGGCACAGTTGTTGCAGGCACGTTTACGCGCTCTGCCACGCGT
Source organism: Roseinatronobacter monicus (assembly GCF_006716865.1). Lineage (NCBI taxonomy): Bacteria > Pseudomonadati > Pseudomonadota > Alphaproteobacteria > Rhodobacterales > Paracoccaceae > Roseinatronobacter > Roseinatronobacter monicus. The sequence continues at coordinate 199,345 of NZ_VFPT01000001.1, forward strand.
GCGGCGTCGGTGTTGGATGCGCAGGCGAAAATTGTGGGCGACAGTGCCAAAGGTGCGGCCATTCTGGTCAATTCCGGCAATGCCAATGCCTTTACAGGCGCACAAGGGCAGGAGTCGGTCGCAGCCATTTGCGCTGCTGTGGCGGAAAAACTAGGCCTGCCGACAGAGCGTGTTTTCACAGCGTCTACAGGTGTGATTGGCGAGGCATTGCCGCATGACCGCATTATTGCTGCGCTGGGGGATCTGACCACTGCGCTGGATCAGGACGGTCTGCCCGGTGCGGCCCGCGCCATCATGACCACCGACACCTTCCCCAAAGGCACTGCCAAGACAGTAGAGATTGACGGCAAGCCGGTCCAGATTGCGGGCATCGCCAAAGGCTCTGGCATGATCGCGCCGGACATGGCGACCATGCTTGTCTATATCTTTACCGATGCAAAGATCGCGCGCCCCGTTTTGCATGCGCTGGTCACTGGCCTGACGGATCGCAGTTTCAATTGCATTACTGTAGACAGCGATACGTCAACCTCGGACATGCTGTTGGTTGCAGCGACAGGGCAGGCTGACGCGCCCGAAATCACTGAGATCGACAGCGATGCGGGCAAAGCTTTTGCCGATGGGCTGGGGGCGGTCATGCGCGACCTTGCCCATCAGGTTGTGCGCGATGGCGAAGGGGCGACCAAGTTTATCGAGGTGGCCGTTACGGGCGCGCGGTCCGATGCGGATGCGCGCAAGGTGGCGTTTGCGATTGCCAATTCGCCGCTGGTGAAAACCGCCGTTGCGGGCGAAGACCCCAATTGGGGGCGGATCGTCATGGCGGTGGGGAAATCCGGGGCCGAGGCTGACCGCGACCGGCTGTCCATTCGGTTTGGGCCACATCTGGTGGCGACGAATGGTCAGGTCGCCCCAAGCTATGCCGAGGACATCGGGGCCAGCTATATGAAAGGGCAGGAATTGGTGATCGGGGTTGATCTGCGCCTTGGGGAAGGGGCCGCGACGGTCTGGACCTGTGATCTGACCAACCGCTATATCGAGATCAACGCGGATTACCGGTCGTGAAAACAGTTCTTGTCGCAGCCGTTGCGCTGGTCGATGCCGACGGGCGCATTTTGTTGGCGCAACGGCCCGAAGGCAAGGCGATGGCCGGGCTGTGGGAATTTCCCGGTGGCAAAATCGAGTCGGGAGAGACACCGGAAGTTGCCCTGATACGCGAATTGCAAGAAGAACTGGGCATCGACACATGGGCCAGTTGCCTGGCACCGCTGACTTTCGCCAGCCATTCCTATGATGACTTCCACCTGCTCATGCCGCTGTTCATCTGCCGCAAATGGGAGGGGCAGGTGTCCAGTCAGGAAGGGCAGGCGCTGAAATGGGTGCGCCCTGCCGATTTGCGCAACTATCCGATGCCCGCGGCTGATCTGCCACTGATTCCCATTCTGCGCGATTGGCTGTAAGGCCACTCCCGTGTGAAATTTCAGTTTTGGAAACAATTTTGGCACTTGCGCCTTATTGTGCTTGCTAGGGAGGCACCCGCTTTGGTGCCGCCTGAAATCATGGTTAAAATGAGATGAAAACCGACCAGCCATATTGCTGACCCGCTTTTTTTGGCCATACTCATTTCAGGCAAAGCGGGAAAGCAAGATAATCTGCGCAATCTGGATAGGTAAGTATGTTACTACTCAGGGCGTGTTTCTCAGCGATCTTGCGAATGGTCACATTGTTATTCGGGCAGGTCAGAAGGTTCTGACGGGTCGTCCGATCTCCAAGCGCGTCGCCTGAACACCGCCGCGTGGTTTCTACTCAGAACGCCCTGATTTCCAGATCAGGGCGTTTCGCGTTGTGGCATCGGTACATACGGGTCAGTCGATGTCGCGCGCTTCATCTATCAGCATGATGGGAATACCATTGCGGATCGGGAACGCCAGATGCGCGGCTTTTGAGATTAATTCTTGGCGCTGCACATCGTAATTCAGCCGACCATTCGACACAGGGCATACCAACGCTTCAAGCATATGGCGGTTTGTCAGCCCCTTGACGGGCAGCTCTTGGGTCATTGCACCATCTCGTCATCGCCACCGTGCAAGCCAAATTCCATCAACATCACAAGTGTTTCGCGCCGTGTTTCGAGAGAGGGTGCTTCCAGCAGCGCCTGTTTGTCATCAGGCTCGAACGGGCAGAGCATGGACAGAGAGTTGATCAGCAACTCATCTTCTGCATCTTTCAGGCTGCTCCAATCAGTAGAAAGCTGGTGCATGGTGAAAAACCGTTGCAGAAGGTCAAAGAAGCGGTCGCGGTCAAGGCCGGGGTCTTTTTCTTCGTGCCCCTGATCGCGCGTGAAATCGGCCCAGTCTGCCTCTGTCCGGCGATAGGGCGCGAAGCCCGTAATCTCCTTGCGGACCCGAAACCGCGAGATACCCGTCAGCGTGATAAGGTAGCGCCCGTCCTCGGTTTCGGAAAACGCTGTCAACCTGCCTGCGCATCCAATGCTGTGCAGCGTCTTCTCCTCGCTGCCCGGCAGATCGCGTGACTGGATCATGCCCAGCAGCCGCTGCGGCGTTTTCATGCAATCCTCGATCATCGCCAGATAGCGCGGCTCGAATATGTGCAGCGGCAACCGGGCGCGCGGCAAAAGCAGCGCGCCTGGAAGCGGAAAAATCGGGATCACATCTGGCAGGTCTTTTATGCGTGTCATTATCGGCAACCTAATCCGTTAGGGCGATCAGGCAAATATCATTGAGCTTAACCTGCGACGCCCCTTGGCAGCCAGTGGATCACTGGGTTTCAGCGCCTCAAAAATCGTGAAAAGCTGGGTTTTGGCGGCACCCTCGTTCCACTCGCGGTCGCGGCGAAACAGTTCCAGCAAATGCTCAATCGCGTCTTCAACCTCGCCCGTGGCATATAGTGCCTGCGCCAGTTCGAAACGGGCCTGATGATTATCTGGGTCGGCCTCTAACGCTGCGCGCAACTCATCGACTGGCCCTGCCTGCTCGGCCTGACGCGCCAGTGCAAGCACGGCGCGCGCGGCATCGGCTTCGGGGCTGTTGGCAATATCGGGGTGGCCATTGGCCAGCAGCGCTTCGGCCTGATCCAGACTGCCAGCCGCGATCTGTGCGCGCACGAGCCCGCCGAAGGCGCGGGCATTGGTTTCTTCCTGCCCCAGCACGGCGGCAAACACCTCTGCTGCGTCAACAACTGCGCCTTGCTCCAGCATCTCTTCGGCTTCGTCGAGTGCCGCGCCAAGCCCGTCATCACCGGCCATCGCGGCAAGCTTGCTCACAAACTCCTTAAGTGCGGAGGCAGGTTGTGCGCCCTGAAAGGCATCCACCGGCTGGCCCTGAAAGAAGGCATAGACTGTCGGGATGGACTGCACGCGCAACTGCGCCGCAATGCCCTGATTTTCATCGACATTGATCTTGACCATGCGCACCTTGCCTTTGGCTGCGCGCACTTCCGCTTCCAGTGCCGGGCCAAGTGTCTTGCACGGTCCGCACCACGGTGCCCAGAAATCGACTATAACCGGCACTGTCTGGCTGGCTTCGATTACTTTGACCATGAAATCTTGCTCTGATCCGTCCATGATCAGATTTGCATCGTCGGCGGCGTTGCCTGTGCCTAATTCCAACATTTTTGCCCTCATTTCGGTTAAAGATTTGCAGCCTATATGGGCCGTGCAAGTGCAAAGGGAAAGGGGTCAGACCTCAAAGCTGGCAAAGACAGGCGCATGATCTGACGGTTGCGTCCATCCGCGCGCGTCCCGCCGGATACGAGAACCGTGTGCGGATGCCGCAATGTCGGCGCTGGCCCAGATATGGTCGAGCCTGCGCCCCTTGTCGGCGGCGTCCCAGTCGCGCGCCCGGTAGGACCACCATGAATACAGCTGCCCTTCGGGAATATCCTGGCGTGTGATGTCCACCCAAGCACCGGCATCTTGCATGTCGGCCAGATGTTCCACTTCAATCGGGGTGTGGGACACAACTTTCAGCAATTGCTTGTGTGACCAGACATCATCTTCGCGCGGCGCGATGTTCAGATCGCCCACAAGAATGGACTTCTCGGGGCGCGTGTCGCGGAAATGGTCGCGCATTTCGGTCAGAGTATCTAGCTTGTGGCCGAATTTCTCGTTCACAGAGCGGTCAGCGACATCACCACCTGCGGGGATATAGCAGTTGTGGATGGTCACGCCATTTTCCAGCTTTGCGGCGACATGGCGCGCATCGCCCTTGCCGCACCAGTCGATGTGACCCGCATCTTCCAAGGGCAGGCGCGACAGGATGGCGACGCCGTTATACCCCTTTTGCCCGCGTGCGACCCAATGCCCATAGCCCGCCTGCGCAAACAGATCGAAGGGAATTTTATCAACGGGGCTTTTGCACTCCTGAAGGCACAGAATGTCGGGCGCGTCTTCGGTCAGCAGTTTCAGCACAAGTTGCGCTCGAAGCCGGATCGAATTGATGTTCCATGTCGCAAGGGTAAAGGTCATGTCGCGCCTCCGTTAACTATGCCCCCTAGATGCACGGACAAGGCGCGCGCGACAACCCGAAAGCATACAGAAAAAAGACCGGGCCAAAGGCCCGGTCCAGTCCAACAGGGAGGAGTTTGCGCCATACCCCGGCGCAATGGGGAGGGAGGAGGAATAGAAACACAATCGCTTCTGAAACCTAATATTATGTATCAGTCTGGCAACGATACGGCGCGCCAAAGGCAATTATGAGGCAAGCCGATAGCCGCCCGATTCCGTTACCAACAGGGTTACATTCGAGGGGTCAGGCTCGATCTTCTGGCGCAGGCGGTAGATATGCGTCTCTAGCGTGTGGGTGGTGACGCCTGCATTGTAGCCCCACACCTCGTGCAGCAAGACGTCGCGCTGAACCACGCCATCTGGTGCGCGGTACAGGAATTTCAGAATGTTCGTCTCTTTCTCGGTCAGCCTGATCTTGCGCTCATTCTCGTCGAGCAGCATTTTCTGCGCTGGCTTGAACAGATATGGGCCAAGCTGGAAGACAGCATTTTCCGACTGTTCATGCTGGCGCAACTGTGCGCGCAACCGCGCCAGCAAGACCGGCAGTTTGAACGGTTTGGTAATGTAGTCATTCGCACCCGAATCCAGCCCCAGAATGGTGTCTGCATCCGAATCGTGCCCGGTCAGCATGATGACAGGCGATTTGAACCCGGCCTTGCGCATCCGTTTGCACAATTCGCGCCCGTCGGTATCGGGTAGGCCCACATCCAGAATTGCCATATCAAACTGGCCTGCGCGCACCTGTTCCATAGCCTCGGCGCCATTGGCGGCCTCGAACACATCGAATTCATCGGTCATGACCAGTTGTTCAGACAATGCTTCGCGCAGATCGTCATCATCATCTACCAGCAAGATTTTATTCAGCTTTGCCATGGTGTCACCTTTGTTTGTTCTATTGTGAACACATGCGGAGCAGTTGCACGCGAAACAAGATTTGCTACAAAACTCTCACGCGGTCGTGTCGGGGCGGGCCTGATTGTTTCAATTCTGACAAAGGCGCGCTACATCTGGCCTGTCACTTTTCCTAATCTGGTGCTGCACATGGCCCTTGGCCTGACCCCTGTCGAGAAGATCAACCGCGCGCGCGCCGACATGCGGCTGGGGGTGCCGGTCATGTTGCAGGGCGCTGGCGCGCAGGCATTGGTCCTTGCGGCCGAGGTGGTGACACCTGCGCGGCTGGAAGGTCTGCGCGCTTTGGGGCCGGGGCTGGTGTTGGCGCTGACGCGTCACCGCGCCGAGACATTGAAAGCGCGCGCCTATGACGGCGATCTGGCGCGGGTGATTGTCCCGGACGATATGGGTTGCGATTGGCTGCGCGCGCTGGCCGACCCTGCCGACGATCTGCGCCACCCGATGAAAGGCCCGTTGATGAGCATGCGCGACGGGCAGGCTGATCTGCACCGCGTGGCCTTGGGGCTGGTGAAATCCGCGCAATTGCTGCCTGCCGTGCTGGTCTTGCCGCTGGCCGATGCCGATGCCGCGGGCGCATTTGGCCTGACCGCGCTGGATGCGCAGCATCTGAGCCATGAATTGCAGCGCGAAACTGTCCTCTCGCCGGTTATCAGCGCGCGCTTGCCGATGGCGGCGGCGCAGGCGGGGCGGGTGCACATTTTCCGCCCGCGCGATGGCGGGGTGGAGCATTATGCCATCGAGATCGGCCAGCCTGATCGAACCCAGCCGGTTCTGGCGCGGCTGCATTCGGCCTGTTTCACCGGCGATGTGCTGGGGTCGTTGAAATGCGATTGCGGCCCGCAACTGCAAGCCGCCCTTGCACAGATGGGGCAAGAGGGGGCAGGGGTACTGCTGTATCTTAATCAGGAAGGGCGCGGGATCGGGCTTGCCAACAAGATGCGCGCCTATTCTTTGCAGGATCAGGGCTTTGACACAGTCGAGGCCAATCACCGGCTGGGCTTTGAGGATGACGAGCGCGATTTCCGCATCGGGGCGGGGCTGTTGCGCACAATGGGCTTTGGGCAGGTGCGGCTGCTGACGAATAACCCGCGCAAGGTCGACATGCTGAACACACATGGCCTGAGCGTGGTCGAGCGTGTGGCCCTGCGCGTGGGCGAGACGGAAGAAAACCGCGCCTATCTTGCCACCAAGGCGGCGAAATCGGGACATTTCCTATGACGCCAGCGGATATGGTGCTGACGCGGCAGGGGGTGCGGTTTAAGGGGCGGATCTATCCCTGCACAATCGGGCGCGGGGGCGTGAGCCGCGACAAGCGCGAAGGGGATGGCGCAACCCCTGTGGGGGTGCATCGGCTGGTAGGGATGCTGTATCGGCCCGACCGTCTGGCGCGGCCTGCCGATTGGGCGTTGCCGATTGGCCCGCGCGATCTGTGGTCGGATGATCCGCGCCATGAGGATTACAATCTGATGGTGCGTGCACCCTATCGCCACAGCCACGAGCGGCTGTGTCGCGCAGACCCGATGTATGATCTGATTATTCTGACGGGCTGGAACTGGCCACGGGCGGAACGCGGGCGCGGGTCGGCGATTTTCATTCATCAATGGCGCAGACCGGGGGCCCCGACGGCGGGGTGCATCGGGCTGTCCCTACAGAATTTGCACGCGATTGCGCCCCTGATCGAATATAGCACGCGGCTGATCGTGCCGGATGTGCTGGCAGGTTAATGTCCACCAGCTGACAGAAGCTTCGTGTGCTGCTGTCGGTTTTTGTGACACCGGTCTGATATCGGGGCTTTTCGGACATAACGGTCACGTGACGGGCTGACGCCCTTGGGGCCGTGCGTTGGTGCCTGATTTATAACCCTACCATATACTGCACCTAATCCCGCTTTCGGCCCCGGCGCAGCAACCGCCCGATCAGGAAAGACGTGCGCGGCACATATTCATAGCGTGTGCGCGCACTCGGTGTGGCGCGCGCGCGCATCCGTGCCAGCCCGAACACCACCAGCACGATATGCGCGAGAGAGATGAACACGAACATCGCCGCAGGCCCTTTCAGATCGATCAGCAAGGACGCAATCAGCGGGCTGGCGATTGCGCCCACGGCATAGAGGAACATCAGTGCGGCGGACAACTCCACCGCCTCTGACGGGTCGGTAAAGTCATGGGCATGGGCGGCGGAAATGGAATAGATCGGAAAGGTCGTCATCCCGAAAAAGCTTGCGGCCAGAAAAATCGCCACCACACCCCGGTCGGCGCTCGCCACTGTCGCCACACAAGCCAGCACCGAGGCGACCGACAGCCAGATCAGCACCACGCGCCGGTCATATTTGTCGGCCAGCCACCCCACCGGTATCTGCACCACAGCGCCCCCCAGCACATAGGCCGCCAGAAACAGCGCGATCACTTCGGCCTTTAGCCCCACAGACAGCGCATAAAGCGGCCCCACCATTCGGAACGCGGCCCCCGTGATGCCCGACACCACGACCCCCACAGCGGCCAAAGGCGAGCGGTTCCACGCAAAGCCCGGCCGCAGCCTTGGCGCACCGGCGACAGGCGGGGCTTCGGCCCGTGTCAGCACCAGCGGGAACAGCGCGGCACAGCACAGAAGTGCGAGCAGGTTATACGAGACATAGGAGGCAGGCGTCAGCACCGCGATCAGCAACTGCGCCCCAAGGCTGCCGACAATATCGACCACACGGTACACACCCATCGCGCGGCCGCGGGTCTCATTGGTCAGCTTGGCCTGCAACCACGCCTCGATGATCGTGTAACACCCTGCCACCGCCAACCCCGAAGCCATGCGCAGCACGGCCCAAGCCAGCGGATGGATCACCAGCATATGCGCCAATATCCCGATCGTGCCCGCTGCGGTCAGTGCTGCGAAGGCACGCGAATGGCCGACCTGTCCCATCAGACGCGGCGCCCACCAACAGCCGATGAAAAAGCCCACGAAATGCGCTGAACCCAGCAGCCCGATTTCACCTGCGGTAAAGCCCAGCTCTACGCCTGACAGCGCGTCCAGCGGCACGACCCCGCCCAGACCAAGCTGTAATAACACAACCGACAGAAACAGAGCGGCAAAGGAGATCAGCAAGCGCATGGGGGAGGCTCCGGGACACTGGCGCGAGAGTGCCGCGCCGCCGGGCGAAGGTCCAGCGCGATATGCGCGGCCTGCGCAGAATCTCCAGCGGCTGAGTCGGGCTGATTCCCTGCGCGGAGCAGCAGAATCGATGCGAGCCGGAAAACAAGGCCAAATAATCTGCCGATTCTCGAATCGCGCAGCAAGTGGGGCGGCCGAGCCGGGTTCTTTTCCGAAAGCCAGGGCCGCGCCGACGCAGGAAAAATGCGCAAGCCTGCCTAAATGCAGGGCGATATGTGAAAAGCGACAGTTTTGCGAATTTCTCTCTTGCGGTGTTTGTTTGTATTGCCTAGATAGCGCTTCACCGGCGGCGGGAACGCAGCTTGGATGATCGGAAGCTTTCGGGTTTTTGGTTTAGAGATTTCGAGACAGGGTTGCATGGGGTTGCGCCGAGAGTGGTGCCGCGCTGTGTATGTTTTTGTCTTGTGTTGTTTGACAGATTTGGAACTTGAAGAGATATGCGGGCGGTTTGGTTCATTCGATGGATCGGCCCTTCACATATCGGCTCGCTAGGATGGCTTTATAGTTGTTCGATGATGCGGGTGTCAGCTTCACTGTTTTGCGGCTTTTGTTTTCTTTGGAGGACGAGAGCACAAAACGGAAAAAGACGCGTTTGGGGAGAGATCTCTGAGCGTGTGATATGTGCTTGGGTTTGACGTCAAGGATATGGATTTCGGTCCATTTCAACTTGAGAGTTTGATCCTGGCTCAGAACGAACGCTGGCGGCAGGCTTAACACATGCAAGTCGAACGAGATCTTCGGATCTAGTGGCGGACGGGTGAGTAACGCGTGGGAACGTGCCCTTTGCTACGGAATAGTCCCTGGAAACGGGGTTTAATACCGTATATTCTCTCCGGAGGAAAGATTTATCGGCAAAGGATCGGCCCGCGTTGGATTAGGTAGTTGGTGGGGTAATGGCCTACCAAGCCCGCGATCCATAGCTGGTTTGAGAGGATGATCAGCCACACTGGGACTGAGACACGGCCCAGACTCCTACGGGAGGCAGCAGTGGGGAATCTTAGACAATGGGGGAAACCCTGATCTAGCCATGCCGCGTGAGCGATGAAGGCCTTAGGGTTGTAAAGCTCTTTCGCTGGGGAAGATAATGACGGTACCCAGTAAAGAAGCCCCGGCTAACTCCGTGCCAGCAGCCGCGGTAATACGGAGGGGGCTAGCGTTGTTCGGAATTACTGGGCGTAAAGCGCGCGTAGGCGGATTGGAAAGTTGGGGGTGAAATCCCGGGGCTCAACCCCGGAACTGCCTCCAAAACTATCAGTCTGGAGTTCGAGAGAGGTGAGTGGAATTGCGAGTGTAGAGGTGAAATTCGTAGATATTCGCAGGAACACCAGTGGCGAAGGCGGCTCACTGGCTCGATACTGACGCTGAGGTGCGAAAGTGTGGGGAGCAAACAGGATTAGATACCCTGGTAGTCCACACCGTAAACGATGAATGCCAGACGTCGGCAAGCATGCTTGTCGGTGTCACACCTAACGGATTAAGCATTCCGCCTGGGGAGTACGGTCGCAAGATTAAAACTCAAAGGAATTGACGGGGGCCCGCACAAGCGGTGGAGCATGTGGTTTAATTCGAAGCAACGCGCAGAACCTTACCAACCCTTGACATGGATATCGCGGGACCAGAGATGGTTCTTTCAGTTCGGCTGGATATCACACAGGTGCTGCATGGCTGTCGTCAGCTCGTGTCGTGAGATGTTCGGTTAAGTCCGGCAACGAGCGCAACCCACGTCCTTAGTTGCCAGCAGGTTAAGCTGGGCACTCTAAGGAAACTGCCGATGATAAGTCGGAGGAAGGTGTGGATGACGTCAAGTCCTCATGGCCCTTACGGGTTGGGCTACACACGTGCTACAATGGTAGTGACAGTGGGATAATCCCAAAAAGCTATCTCAGTTCGGATTGGGGTCTGCAACTCGACCCCATGAAGTCGGAATCGCTAGTAATCGCGGAACAGCATGCCGCGGTGAATACGTTCCCGGGCCTTGTACACACCGCCCGTCACACCATGGGAGTTGGGTCTACCCGAAGGTGGTGCGCTAACCAGCAATGGAGGCAGCCAACCACGGTAGGCTCAGCGACTGGGGTGAAGTCGTAACAAGGTAGCCGTAGGGGAACCTGCGGCTGGATCACCTCCTTTCTAAGGATGCTTCATGTAAGGGCTGTGCTTGCACAGACCTTCACCGAAGCACTTAGCAGTGACTATTCGTAGTCACATATTTGAGCCGGACCGTCCTCATATCTCTTCAAGATGAAACTACGCAGGCCTACCGGTCTGAACTTTGGGTCGGTAGCTCAGGTGGTTAGAGCGCACGCCTGATAAGCGTGAGGTCGGAGGTTCAAGTCCTCCTCGACCCACCATCAACCAGGCCGGGTATCTCGGGCAGAGCGGCGTAGACCTTACGGGGCCTTAGCTCAGCTGGGAGAGCGCCTGATTTGCATTCAGGAGGTCAGGAGTTCGATCCTCCTAGGCTCCACCATTACCAAAGACAGACCCAACAAGATCATCAAGCATATCTCGTGCGCAAGTCGCCCGTTCTGGGCGGGAGCACAAAAAGACATATGTTTGATCGTCCTGTTGGACGCATTGAGGGTTTTGGCCCTCATTTTACATCGTTTAGAGAGAAACATATCAGTGTCATGCTGACATCCCCGAGTGGGGGGAGGTCGGTGGTCGCAAGGCCACGAAGCATGAGACTATCAAGTCAAGTACACTAACCAATAGTTCTGAATCCGCACGGGTTCAGAGCGGGAAAAGTATACAAGCTTTTGGTTCAGATTGTGTGCAGGGGACGCAAAAGGCCCTGCACGTCAGACGATGGTGTGTCCGCTTGCGGGCATAGCGCAGTTTGGCTCTTTCTGGATCAAATCAAGCGCGATAAGGGCGTTTGGTGAATGCCTTGGCAGTAAGAGGCGATGAAGGACGTGATACTCTGCGATAAGCCTGGGGGAGGTGAGAATAACCTTTGATCCCAGGATTTCCGAATGGGGCAACCCACTTGAAGATTTTTGGTTATTGCTTCGCAATGCACACTCCGTGCCGAGCCTTGCTCGGTTTGGGGGGGCGCAAAGCGACGTGGCTATCCGAAAGTCTAACCAAGTACTTTTAGGCTGAATACATAGGCTTAAAAGAGCAAACCCGGGGAACTGAAACATCTAAGTACCCGGAGGAAAGGAAATCAATAGAGACTCCGTTAGTAGTGGCGAGCGAACGCGGACCAGCCGAGCCTTGAGTGTGACTGGAACTGTCTGGAAAGGCAGGCCATAGTGGGTGACAGCCCCGTACAGGAAGCATGATAGGACGTATCAAGTAGGGCGGAACACGTGAAATTCTGTCTGAAGATCGGGGGACCACCCCCGAAGGCTAAGTACTCCTTACTGACCGATAGTGAACCAGTACCGTGAGGGAAAGGTGAAAAGCACCCCGACGAGGGGAGTGAAACAGACCTGAAACCGGACGCCTACAAGCAGTTGGAGGGGGCATGACCCCTGACAGCGTACCTTTTGTATAATGGGTCAACGACTTGGTCTATCTAGCAAGCTTAAGCCGATAGGTGTAGGCGCAGCGAAAGCGAGTCTTAAATGGGCGCATGAGTTAGATGGATCAGACCCGAAACCGAGTGATCTAGGCATGGTCAGGCTGAAGGTTAGGTAACACTAACTGGAGGGCCGAACCCACATCCGTTGAAAAGGATCGGGATGAACTGTGCCTAGGGGTGAAAGGCCAATCAAACTCGGAGATAGCTGGTTCTCCGCGAAATCTATTTAGGTAGAGCGTCATCCGAATACCCCGGGGGGTAGAGCACTGGATGGGTAATGGGGCCCCACAGGCTTACTGATCCTAACCAAACTCCGAATACCCGGGAGTACTAGATGGCAGACACACGGCGGGTGCTAACGTCCGTCGTGGAAAGGGAAACAACCCTGACCTACAGCTAAGGCCCCTAATTCATGGCTAAGTGGGAAAGCAGGTGGGACGACCAAAACAACCAGGAGGTTGGCTTAGAAGCAGCCATCCTTTAAAGATAGCGTAACAGCTCACTGGTCTAAATAAGTTGTCCTGCGGCGAAGATGTAACGGGGCTCAAGCCATGAGCCGAAGCTTAGGATGCGAGCAATCGCATGGTAGCGGAGCGTTCTGTTCTGTACTTCTTGCGTCTTGCACGCCCTTTGGGGCGTGACGGACGCATCAGAAGTCTGCTGTGAAGCCGGCCCGTGAGGGACCGGTGGAGCGTTCAGAAGTGAGAATGTTGACATGAGTAGCGACAAACAGGGTGAGAGACCCTGTCGCCGAAAGTCCAAGGGTTCCTGCTTAAAGCTAATCTGAGCAGGGTAAGCCGGCCCCTAAGGCGAGGCCGAAAGGCGTAGTCGATGGGAACCTGGTTAATATTCCAGGGCCAGTGGGAAGTGACGGATCTCGAAGATTGTTCGCCCTTATCGGATTGGGCGGGCCGTTTAGAGGTTCCCGGAAATAGCCCCACATCAGACCGTACCCGAAACCGACACAGGTGGACTGGTAGAGAATACCAAGGCGCTTGAGAGAACCATGTTTAAGGAACTCGGCAAAATACCTCCGTAAGTTCGCGAGAAGGAGGCCCCGTCAGGACGCAAGTCTTGGCGGGGGGCACAGACCAGGGGGTGGCGACTGTTTATTAAAAACACAGGGCTCTGCGAAGTCGCAAGACGACGTATAGGGTCTGACGCCTGCCCGGTGCCGGAAGGTTAAAGGGAGGAGTGCAAGCTCCGAACTGAAGCCCCGGTAAACGGCGGCCGTAACTATAACGGTCCTAAGGTAGCGAAATTCCTTGTCGGGTAAGTTCCGACCTGCACGAATGGCGTAACGACTTCCCCGCTGTCTCAAACATGGACTCAGCGAAATTGAATTGCCTGTCAAGATGCAGGCTTCCCGCGGTTAGACGGAAAGACCCCGTGCACCTTTACTACAGCTTCACACTGGCATCAGGATTGCGATGTGCAGGATAGGTGGTAGGCTTTGAAGTGGGAACGCCAGTTCCCATGGAGCCATCCTTGAGATACCACCCTTCGCACTCTTGATGTCTAACCGCGGTCCGTTATCCGGATCCGGGACCCTGTGTGGCGGGTAGTTTGACTGGGGCGGTCGCCTCCTAAACAGTAACGGAGGCGTGCGAAGGTTGGCTCAGAGCGGTCGGAAATCGCTCGTTGAGTGCAATGGCAGAAGCCAGCCTGACTGCAAGACTGACAAGTCGAGCAGAGACGAAAGTCGGCCATAGTGATCCGGTGGTCCCGAGTGGAAGGGCCATCGCTCAACGGATAAAAGGTACGCCGGGGATAACAGGCTGATGATGCCCAAGAGTCCATATCGACGGCATCGTTTGGCACCTCGATGTCGGCTCATCTCATCCTGGGGCTGGAGTAGGTCCCAAGGGTATGGCTGTTCGCCATTTAAAGAGGTACGTGAGCTGGGTTTAGAACGTCGTGAGACAGTTCGGTCCCTATCTGCCGTGGGTGTTGGAGACTTGAGAGGAGTTGCCCCTAGTACGAGAGGACCGGGGTGAACGATCCACTGGTGGACCTGTTGTGGCGCCAGCCGCAGTGCAGGGTAGCTATGATCGGACAGGATAACCGCTGAAAGCATCTAAGCGGGAAGCCCCCCTCAAAACAAGGTCTCCCTTGAGAGCCGTGGTAGACCACCACGTCGATAGGCCGGAGATGTAAGCGCAGCAATGCGTTCAGTTGACCGGTACTAATGGCTCGATAGGCTTGATTTGATCCAGTAACAACCAAACTGACCAACAATCAAAGCAACCAAAAGCATTGACTAAATAGCCAGGTGGAAAAACAAACCCACCTCACTGATATGTGTTTCTTCTCAGGTTTGGTGGCAATAGCGCGAGCAAAACACCCGATCCCGTCCCGATCTCGGAAGTTAAGTGCCGCAGCGGCAATGGTACTGCGTCTCAAGACGTGGGAGAGTAGCTCACCGCCAAACCTGACAAGAAACACAAAACCTCTCAAAACGACACACACAAAAAACCAACGCGGGGTGGAGCAGCCAGGTAGCTCGTCAGGCTCATAACCTGAAGGTCACAGGTTCAAATCCTGTCCCCGCAACCAACTCAATCGAACTTTTTCCCTTTCGTAGCCCTCTGCATTGGCAGGGTCGGCGTTCGCCAACATCTTCACTAATCTACCCTGAATGTGCAGCGTGTGGCCTTTGCGATTTTTTTCGTAGGTCACATCAATGCGCTCAATCATTTCTTGAAGAACTTCCGCAGCACGGCCAGCGACTCCCTCATCTTGGAGCGTGTCCACGATCCTTTGTATCATTTCCTCATACTTTTTGCGCAAATCGCGGGGCAGTTCGGGCGGACCGATTTGCTTTGCCTCATGCTCGGCCTTCTTGCGGTCGAGTTCAGCGGCAACCCTTTCGAGGTCTTCTAGCAAGATGTCGTGGGCTTTTCCTGACCGCACAGCGGTCAAAAGGTTGTCCTTCTCCTTTTCGAGCCGCTTGATTGCCTTCATTCGAGTTTTTTCGGCGGCACGCTGATCTTGCCGACCATCTTCCAGTTGCTTGATGTAGGTTGATTGAAACTGGTGAAATGCGGTCTCTGCCATCAAATCATTCTGCATGACGGACAAGACCTTGTCAGCGGCACGGTAAGCACTCAATCCAGGAAAGCCAGAACACTGTATGCGCCGTCTGTGTCCCATTGATTTGAGGTCTTTCGCAAATTCCTGATCGGACTGATTAATTCTCCATTGTTAGTGATGGAGGACGCTATGGCGGATGGAAGTGGATTTGACGGTCGGCTGGAGCTTGTTGAGCCGGTTCGGGGCAACCGGCGTTGGCCAGATGATGTGAAAGCGCGGATTGTAGCGGAGAGTTTTCAACCTGGTGCGCGCGTTGTGGACGTTGCGAAACGCCATGACATTGTTCCGCATCAGTTGTCAGATTGGCGGCGCATGGCGCGCGAGGGCAAATTGGTTCTGCCTGCGGATGTTGTGAAATCACCCCGCAATGCAGCTACGCCCACCAAGCAGTCGGAGCCAGCTTTTGTTCCGTTGCAGATTGCTTTGACATCGCAAGGCACTGATCGCGCATTACAGCAGGCTGAGATTGACGAGATAACGATCGCGATTGGATCAGATATCGTGGTCCACGTTCCAACGCATGCCAATGTGGCGCGCGCTGCTGAGTTGATCCGGGCGTTGCGGGGGGTGTCGTGATTGTTGCAGGACAGCGACTGCCGATTGTGATTGCGACAAAACCTGTGGACTTCCGTCGGGGACATGACGGGCTGGCCGCGACAGTGCAAAACGAACTGGGGTTGGATCCTCATTCTGGTCTGACTGTGGTGTTCCGATCCAAGCGGGGGGACAGGTTGAAGATTTTGCTCTGGGATGGGACGGGTCTTGTGCTGATCTACAAACGGTTGGAGGTTTCCAACTTCGTCTGGCCCAAGATCCAGGACGGCGTCATGCAGCTTTCTCGCGCCCAGTATGAGGCCCTGTTTGAGGGTTTGGACTGGCTGCAGATGGTGTCAAAACAGGTTACTCCGCCGACTGCGGCAGGGTGACTATACTCCGAGTCCTGTGGAACCCGAGTTTTGCTTGACGGTTCGGTTTGATTGGATTCTGATGGGTTCATGCGTATTGAGCCGAAATTCCTGACATCTTCAGAACGTGCTGAGCTGATGTCCTGTGTGCGACGCCATCGCGAGGATCACGGTGTTGCGCGTCGCGCCAATGCGATTTTGCTGCTGGATGAGGGCAAATCCTGCCAACTGATCGCCGAATTTCTTTACCTTGACGATGATACGGTTCGTCTTTGGTACAAGGCTTACCGCGAAGGGGGCTGGGACCTCCTATCCACTGATGGATGGAAGGGCGGTCAATCCCGGATGACCTCGGCTCAGGAGGCCGAACTCAGCGCGTGGCTGGAGGATCGTTTTTGTCGTTCGACGACCGAGGTCCGGGCCCATATCTCCGCGACGTATGGCTTGGAGTATTCCCATTCTGGCTGCATCAAGCTTCTGACGCGTCTGGGGTTTGAGTATCGCAAGCCGAAGGGACTTCCGCGCGTTGCGCCTGCCGCAGCACAAGCCGCCTTCATCGAGATGTATCAGCGCTTGCTGAACGAGTTGGGGGCTGATGAAGCTGTCTATTTCGCAGATGCCGTGCATCCGGAGTATCAGACGAAACCGGCTTATGGTTGGGTGAAGGCCGGGACAAATCCTGCCGTGCAGACCACAGCAGGGCGTGGGCGTGTGAACATCCATGGTGCACTGAACTTGGAAACATTCGATTTGTCGTTTGTCGAGCCGATTACGGTAGACGGGATCAGCGCTGTCCAGCTCTTGGCCAAAATCGAGGCATCCAACCCTTACAAGCGCCTCATCCACGTGATCTGGGACAACGCGGCGTATCATAAAGGGCAAGAGGTGCGAGACTTCCTTGCAAGGCCGGACTGCCGCATCCACTTGATCCCATTGCCGCCATATTGCCCACATCTCAACCCGATTGAACGATTGTGGGCCGTCATGCACCGCTGTGTCACACACAATCAGTATTATCCCACGCAAAAGCAATTTGCCGATGCGATACTCGCATTTTTTCGAAAAACCCTCCCCAACGAATGGCGGAGCTTCCGCGACACCATCTCCGACAACTTCCGTGTCATCTCACACGACAATTTTCGGGTTTTCGCGTAAGGCGGGTATAATACACTGATTTTGGTGTTATTTTATTGGCTATTTCTGCCACTTTGTGGTAGGAATGGTCATGTCAAAACCACTCGATCTTCGCCGATTTCCTGACTTGCCGCCCGAGGTCATAAAGGCCCTCGAGACGCAGCAAGCGGCGCTCGAAAAAGCCCAGTTCGAGGTCAGCGTTGAACGTGCGGCGCGCCTGCATCATCAGGCTGATGCAGAAGAAAAAGGCGCGCTCGTGATCACGTTGACCGCGCTGGTCGAAAAGCTGGAAAGTCAGGTAGCCGACTACCGGCGCACAAAATTCGGACCCAAATCCGAAAAGCTGACCCCTGATCAGCTGGAGCTGGCACTCGAAGATCAAGAGACAGCGATTGCCGAGACGAAGGCGGAAATCGAGAACGTTCAGGCCGCGCTCGAGAAAAAGCCCCAAAACAAGAGCAAGGCCCCGCGCAAACCACGCAAGCCTCGCGCCCTTCCAGAGGGGTTACCCCGGGTCGAGCGCGTGATTGAACCCGACAGTATCGCTTGCCCATGTGGCTGCGGCGATATGGTCAAGATCGGAGAGGATCGCTCGGAGCGACTGGATATCATTCCCGCCCAATACCAAGTCATCGTCACCGTGCGTCCAAAGTATGCCTGCCCGAAAGGCCGCACGGGCGTGACCCAAGCCAAAGCTCCTGCGCATCTATTGGAAAACAGCTGGCCGACCGAAGCCTTGCTGGCCCATATCACTGTGGCCAAATTCTGCGACTTCAACCCTTTGAACCGGCAATCGGTGGCCATGGCCCGTAATGGTGCCCCAATTGATCGTGCAGTCCTATCAGACTGGATGGGACGCACAGGCGCACTGATTGCTCCTGTGGTGGATCACATGGCAATGGTGCTGCTCAAAGGCAGCACGCGGCTTTACGTCGATGAAACAACAGCGCCAGTACTTGATCCCGGTCGCGGCCAAACCAAGACGGGATATTTCTGGGCCGTGCTGCGAGATGATCGTGGTTGGAGCGGATCATCCCCACCTGGTGTCGTGTTCCACTATCGACCCGGACGCAAAGGAGAATACGCGGCAGAAATCCTCAACGGCTTCAACGGCACAATCCAGGTTGATGCCTATGGCGGGTATAGCGCATTGGCGACGCCCAAGCGGGTGGGTGGCAAGCCCTTGAAGCTGGCCTATTGCTGGTCGCATGGACGAAGAGCCTTGATCAAAGCCCAGCCGAAAGCGGGATCGCCAATCGTTGACGAGGCTCTGGTGCGAATTGCAGCCCTCTATAAGATCGAGGCCGAAATCCGAGGTTTGCCACCCGAGCAACGTAGGGCCGTCCGGCAGGATCAATCCCGTCCACTGGTCGATAAATTCTTTGCCTGGCTCCATGCCCAAGCCGGCCGGGTGTCGCGCAAGTCCGAACTGGGCAAGGCTCTGGCCTATATGCTCAGCCGACAGGATGGCTTTTGCCTCTTTCTCGAGGACGGTCATGTGGACATGGATTCCAACCTGGTCGAAAACGCGATCAGAACCCCCGCAATGACAAGGCGCAACACGCTTTTTGCAGGTCACGATGACGGCGCCCGTTCTTGGGCGCGCTTCGCGAGCTTGATCGGAACTTGTCGCATGAATGACGTCGAGCCATACGCGTATCTACATGACCTATACACAAAGCTGGCTAATGGGCATCTCGAAAAAGATATCGATGCTTTGATGCCATGGGCCTATGCCTCACAAACGAGCTCGTCCGGGACTCCCTGACGAGCTCAAAAACGCGCCAACCCAAACCCTGTCAACCCGCGCGCCTCGAAAAAACCAATGGGACAGAAACGGCGCATACAGAACACTGCGACTTGCCAAGTTCCTTGGCCGTAGAGCAATAATACCGCTTCTCGGCTCCGCCAGCGATGGTCATATTCGCTCCACACAGCCCGCATTTCAACAGACCAGACAGCAAGTGGCGGCGGCGTTTGAGCGATTGGTTGACGCTCAACTTGTTTGAATCAGTTGGCGTTGCTTGGGTAATCTCCCCCTTTTTAACGGGGTGCATCCGTAGAATTCACGCAGCCATTTTGTCGCTTTGCGCCCCTTTCAGGAGCAGTTTCATGGCGGGTGTTATGCCGCCGATGCCCATGTTGGGGCGGTCGTTGTTGTAAGTCCATAGCCATTGCGTGGCCTGATTGCGTATTCCGGGGTGATGCGCCCAGCGATTCCGATTTGATGCGCCCACCCGTTCCGATTTTATCCGCCCAGGGATTCCGGGGTATCCGCCCACCCCTGTGACATGCTGCTGCGAGGCAATCTGTAACCGGCTACCTTCCGCCTTTTTTGGTACGAAGGAAGCCCGATGAAGAGATTGCCGATGCGGAAGATACGAGATGTTTTGCGGCTATCAGCCGAGGGGCTTTCGACCCGTCAGATCGCTGCAAGCCTTGGGGTTGGTCGAACAACCCTGCGGGGTTACCTCGATCGCGCCAGGGAGTTGGGTCTGGCCTGGCCACTACCGATTGAGATGTCCGACACTGACCTTGAGCGCTGCCTGTTCCACCGTCCTTATCAGAATACCCAGCGGATCGCGGCGCAACCAAATTGGCCCTACATTCACCGCGAGTTGCGCCGCAAGGGCGTGACGTTATCGCTGCTGTGGGAAGAATATCGCGCTGATCATCCTGATGGGTATGGATACTCTCGGTTTTGCGAACTTTACACGCGATGGGAAGGCAAGCTGTCGCCGGTGATGCGACAGCGTCATCCTGCAGGTGAGCGCCTGTTCGTCGATTATGCCGGCCATACGATCGATGTGATTGACCCCGAGACCGGGGAGGTGCGCACGGCACAGGTGTTTGTCGCTGTTCTGGGGGCATCGAACTATACATTTGTCGAGGCGACCTGGACGCAATCCCTACCGGATTGGATCGCAAGCCATGTCCGCGCTTTGGATTTCTTCGGTGGTGTGACCGCCCAGATCGTCTCGGACAATTTGAAGGCAGGGGTCACCAAGGCGTGCTTTTACGACCCCGTAATCAACCGGACTTACGCAGATATGGCCGCGCATTACGACACGGCCGTTGTCCCGGCGAGGCCATATAAGCCCAAAGATAAGGCGAAGGCAGAGGGTGGGGTATTGCTGGCTGAACGCTGGATACTGGCACGGCTGCGCAACCGCCAGTTCTTCAGCCTTGCTGAGTTGAACGCGGCCATCAAGCCGTTGCTTGACAGGCTCAACGACAAGGTCTCGCGTCACCTCGGGGCCAGCCGCAGACAGCTTTTTGAACAGCTGGACAAACCCGCCCTGAAGTCGCTGCCGGTAGCATCGTATGTTTATGCTGAATGGAAGAAGTGCCGCGCCGGGTTCGATTACCACGTCGCGATCGACAAGCATTATTACTCCGTGCCCTATCAGCTGCTGAAGAAAGAGCTGTGGGCGCGGATCACAGGCCGCACCATCGAAGTCTTCCATCTCGGGCAGCGTGTCGCCTCTCATGTCAGGACGTCCAGCAACGGGAAGCACTCTACGCTGCGCGATCACATGCCAGCGCACCACCAATTCCGCGATGACTGGACGCCAGAGCGTATCAAAGCACGTGCGGCTCGCGTTGGGCCAAACGTGGCCATCTTCGTTGAGGTCGTGATGCGCGAGCGCAAGCACCCGGAACAGGGCTATCGCACCTGCCTTGGGGTGATCCGGCTGGCCGACAAGTTTGGCCGCGACCGACTTGATGCGGCCTGTCGCCGTGCGCTCGAAATCAACGCCAGATCCTATTCGTCACTCCTGTCCATTCTCAAGAATGGGCTTGAGAGCAGGCCCCGCACCCGCGCCACGGACGAGCCTGCCATCACCCACCCCAATATCCGTGGCGCCGATTACTTCCATTGAAAGGAACACAATGCTCGACCATCCAACCCTTCATCACCTTAAAGCCCTCAGGCTGGACGGCATGGCCGAAGCCTTTGCCGAACTGCAGATGCAAGATGCAACTGCCGATCTCGGCCATGCTGAATGGCTTGGCTTGCTCGTTGACCGTGAGGTCGCAAGCCGAGAAACAAAGAGGTTTGAGGCTCGCATGCGGACTGCCAGGCTGCGCCATGTTGGCGCCAGCCCGGAAGATGTTGATTACCGCGCACGCCGTGGCCTCGACAAAGCGCTGTTCCAAAGCCTGCTCACAGGCAGATGGATCACCGACAAGCGTAATCTGATCATCACTGGCCCCTGTGGCGTCGGCAAGACCTGGCTTGGCTGCGCACTGGCCCAGGCAGCCTGTCGTGACGGCGTGACTGTGGTCTACAAACGGATGCCGCGCCTCTTCGAGGAATTGGAGCTGTCCCATGGTGACGGACGCTTCCCCCGCTTGTTCCGCAGCATCACGAAGGCGCAATTGCTGATCTTGGACGACTGGGGCCCAGACAGGCTGACATCACCGCAACGCCGCGATCTCATGGAGATCGTCGAAGAGCGTTACGGGCGCGGCTCAACGATGATCACCAGCCAATTACCCATCAAAGCCTGGCATGACGTCATCGGCGAACCCACATTCGCCGATGCCATCCTCGATCGCATCGTTCACAACGCCTACCGTCTCGAACTCGAGGGCCAATCCATGCGCAAGACCATCACCAAAATGGGTGACGAAACCCCTCAGGACTGATAACCAAAACACGCTGCCTCACGGCAACGCGTCACAGGTGGGCGAATACCCCGGAACAGGTGGGCGCATGTTGTCGGAATGGGTGGGCGGATGCGCCGGAATACGCAGCCTGATCCTGTGCCTCCTCGATGCGTTCGATGATGTATTGATCCAGCCACTCGTGACGAACCGTCCGATTGTAGCGCTCGACGTAAGCGTTCTGCTGGGGCTGGCCGGGTTGGATGTGCTGGATCGTAACATCATGTTTCTCAGCCCATTTTCTCAGCGTTTCGCTGATGTATTCAGGGCCATTGTCGACCCTGATCGTGCCCGGCTTTCCCCGCCATTCGATGATGCGATCAAGGCTGCGGATAACCCGTTCTGCGGGGAGCGAGAAATCGACCTCGATCCCCAGTCCTTCGCGGTTGAAGTCGTCCATCACGTTCAAAAGCCGAAAAGCCCGCCCGTCGCCGAGGCGATCGGCCATGAAGTCCATAGACCAGGTCACATTCGGCGCGTCCGGCACGGCCAGAACATCAGGCTTCTCCCGTTTCAGCCTCTTGCGGGGCTTGATCCGCAGGTTCAGCTCCAGCTGGCAGTATATCCGGTAGACGCGCTTGTGGTTCCAGGGATGCCCCTTCACGTTGCGCAGATGCAGAAAACACAGGCCAAATCCCCAAGTTTTGCGGGCATCGGTCAGCCCCGTGAGCAGATCCGCAATCTCTTCATTCTCGTCCTTGAGCTTCGGGCTGTAGCGATAGCAGGTCTCGCTGACCCCGAAGGCACGGCAGGCCAGCGCGATGCTGACGCCCCGTCGTTCCACCGCCGTTTCGGCCATCTCACGACGCTGAGATGGCCCACCTACTTTTTTCCAAGGGCTTCCTTCAGCAAGTCATTCTGCATGCTCAGATCAGCATACATCCGCTTGAGGCGGCGGTTCTCGTCCTCGATCGCCTTCATCTGGCTGACCATGGACGCATCCATCCCGCCATACTTGGCCCGCCATTTGTAAAACGACGCATCGCTCATGCCATGCTCACGGCACAACTGCGCCACCGGCACACCGCCTTCGGCTTGGCGCAGGATCGCGATGATCTGAGCTTCAGTGTATCTGCTTGTCTTCATTCGAATTCTCCTCATGCATCTTGCCGAGAAAATTCTACTTTTGCAGCCCCTTAAATTCGGGGGGGATTACCGATCCTGCGCGGCATAGGTCTGGCATCCGATGAAGCAGAGCAGATTGCGGCGCGCGGATTTCTGGTTATCAACCTGCTCGATGACAGACAGCTGGTCCGGGTGCACCAGCGCTTGCAGCGACACGATGGAGCCCAATATGAAACACTTGCAGGAATATGCTTGCGCAGCAGTACACGGCCATATCCGGTGTCGGACCGAATATCAGATGCGACCTCTCGATGTGGCAGGCGGAGCTTCACGCTTGATCTTATATTCTTCCGGGATCGGCATGCGATTAAAGGCATCCAGACCGGCGATCTTGTAGGCTTCGGCCAGGGTCGGGTAATTGAACGTGTTCTGGACAAAGTAATCGACTGTGCCCTTCAGGTTCAGCACAGCCTGCGCGATATGGATCAGTTCTGTCGCACCTTCGCCCACGATCTGGACGCCAAGAACACGGCGTGTTTTCAGGCTGAACAGCATTTTCAGCATCCCGTGTTCCAACCCCATGATATGACCCCGGCTGGTTTCCCGAAACCGCGCAACGCCCACCTCATAAGGAATGCCGCGCTCCTGCATCTCTTCTTCGGACATACCGCAAGTAGAAATCTCTGGGACCGAATAAATCCCGTATGGAAACCAAGGGCTTTCTGCCAGAGTTGGGGTTTCCAGCGCATGACAGGCCGCAACGCGACCCTGCTGAACGGAAGTCGAGGCAAGGCTGGGATGCCCGATCACATCGCCCGCCGCATAGATATGAGGTTTTCGCGTCTGATAGCTCTTGCGATCAACATCAAGCCGACCGCGATGGTCGGTTTCAAGCCCGGCAGCTGCGAGGTTCAGCTTGGATGTTGCGCCAAGGCGTCCCGCAGCAAACAAAAGCATTTCGGCGCGTACATGTCGCCCGTTGGCAAGGCTGACTTCAACGTAATCGCCCGCATCTTCGATCTTCTCGATTGCAGAGCCAAGCCGCAGATCGACCCCGTTCTCGCGGATCTGATGGGTGAAATCCTGTATCAGGGTCTTGTCGATAAAATCCAGAAACGTGTCGCGCGGCTCGATTAACGTTACCCGCACATCCAGCGCCGAGAACATCGTCGCATATTCCACCCCGATCACACCCGCGCCAACCACGATCAGGCTGCGCGGAATGCGCGCCAGTTCCAGAAACTCGTCGCTGTCCACAATAGTGGTGCCATTGAAGGGCACAGTATCCGGCCGAAATGTCTTCGTCCCGGTGGAGATCAGAAACCGCTTTGCCGTAAGCCGTGTGACGTCGCCTGCTTCGGTATCCACTTCGACCGTGTGCTCATCCACAAACCGCGCCAGACCATAAAGCGTATCAACATGGTTGCGATTGAACTGATGCTCCAACACATCCACTTCGTGGCCCAGCGTCATATGAAGCCGCGCCTTGAGGTCTTCGGCCCCGATCTTGTCCTTCACCCGGTAAGAGCGGCCATAGAAGCTGCGTTCGCGCCAACCCGACAAGTTCAGTACGGTTTCGCGCAGGGTCTTGGATGGGATTGTGCCCGTATGCACGGAAACCCCGCCAAGCCGGTCTTTGCGGTCAATGACCAGAACCTTGCGCTTCAGCTTGCCTGCCTGAATGGCCGCTGCGCGACCAGCGGGCCCGGAACCGATGATGATAAGATCGTAATTGCTCATGTTGCCATCTCTAAGGCGCTTGTGTGTAAGACGCAACGCGATCACAGGCATCGGCACCCTGTTGGGGGGGGTGAACCTCGTCGTGTGAACCAGCATGTCGCCGATTGCTGAAAATACCTTCTTTGAAAGTCTCATGTCCTTCATGCATCAAGCCGAGAGGAAAACATGCAGCAAGTTCTTTGCGTTGCCCTTTGGCAGATGGCTTGGGTCAGGGCATAAAGGACGAAACCAGTGGCAATCGAGGTCGAAACGCGCCAGCCGGTGATCGTCCGGGCAGTGTTGGGCTGCCTCAGACTTTGATCGTGCGGAGTATAACGTTTGTCTGGGCGCTGGCGACGGCTGGGATTCGAAACAGCACTTGGTCGAGAAAGACGTTATAGGCCTCGATATCAGCGCAGACGACATGCAAATGGTAATCGGCCTGTCCCGTCGTGGCATGGCAGGCCCGGATCTCTTGCCGGTTCTGCACCACGCGCAGAAAGGCGGCCAGTTGGTCGGGATCATGGCGTGTCAGACGCACATGGACGATGGCGCCAAAACCAAGGCCTTGCCGCGCGTCATCCAGCGCCACCGTATAGTGACGGATCACGCCAGCATTCTCCAACGCCTTGACGCGGCGCCAGCAGGTCGAAGGCGAAAGGCCAACCTGTTCGGCCAGCTCGGAATTGGGTATGCGGCTGTCGCGTTTCATCAGATCAAGGATCTGCTGATCGGTTTTGTCGAGGTCTGGCATGTGTATCCGGATTCTATGTCAATTCTGGATACACTATCCGCAAATATGCCTATATGCCATAATATTTGGCCAGAAATTCCACCCAATTCGTGCGATCCTTGCAACAAGTAGAGGAGGACCGCATGAACATCGAGTGCAGCCACGTTAAAGATTATCGCCTGGACGATCGCTACGAGCAGGGCGAAGGGCGTGTTTTCATGACCGGCACACAGGCACTTGTGCGGATCATGCTGGATCAGGCGCGGCGTGACGAAGCGTCGGGGCATCACACGGCAGGTTTCGTGTCGGGCTATCGTGGTTCACCGTTGGGCGGGCTGGACATGGAGTTGTGGCGACAGCGCACTCGGCTGGAGCAGGCGCGGGTCGAATTTCTGCCCGCCGTCAACGAAGACCTTGGCGCAACGGCTGTTCTGGGCGCGCAGCAAGCAGCCCTTGACCACGACTGTGAAGTCGAAGGCGTATTTTCAATGTGGTACGGCAAGGGGCCGGGCGTAGACCGCTCGGGTGATGCGCTCAAACATGGGAACGCCTATGGCACCTCGGCACTTGGCGGGGTGTTGGTCGTGGCGGGCGATGATCATGGCTGCGTTTCGTCTTCGATGCCGCATCAGTCTGATGTCGCCTTCATGGCCTGGTTCATGCCGACACTAAACCCTGCCAGCATCGCCGAATATCTGGAGTTCGGTGCCTATGGCTTCGCGCTATCGCGGTTCAGCGGCACCTGGGTCGGGTTTAAGGCGATCTCGGAAACGGTCGAGGCGGCGCAATCCATCAATCTGCCACCTGAACGTGTTTTCGTGCAGCCCGATTTCACAGCGCCCCCTGGTGGGTTGCATGTGCGCCGCGCTGACCTGCCCAGTCCCGAAATCGAAACCCGGATCGGCGCCAAACTGGCCGCCGTCGAAGCCTTTGTCGAGGCCAACCCGATCGACCGGCGCATCTATGACATTGCACAGGCACGTTTCGGGATCGTCACCACAGGCAAGGCGCATCTTGACCTGATGGAGGCGTTGCGCTTGCTGGGGCTGGACGAAAACGCTTGTCGGCGGCTGGGGATCGACATCTATAAGGTCGGCATGGTCTGGCCTTTGGCGCGCCGCTCTGCCTTGGCCTTTGTGAAGGGCAAGCAGGAGGTTCTGGTTGTCGAGGAAAAACGCGGCATCATCGAAAGCCAGTTCAAGGAATATTTCTACGACTGGCCCGGCGACAAGCCGCAGCGCATGGTGGGCAAGCATCGCGCGGCCGGTGATCCGTTGATCCCCTGGACGGGCGAGTTGTCACCGCTGGGGCTGGTCCCGATCCTTGCCGAACGGCTGTCACGCTTCTTTCCGGATGAAGGTCTTGCCGCGCGCGCTGCCGCCCTGACTGCCACGCCCGCGCCGGTGCTGTCCGTTCCGGGGGCGACACGCAGGCCGTATTTCTGTTCTGGCTGCCCGCACAACACCTCGACCCGCCTGCCCGAAGGCAGTCAGGCTGCCAGCGGCATCGGATGCCATGTGATGGCGGGCTGGATGGACCGCAACACGATGGGGTTCGCGCAGATGGGGGGGGAGGGGGTGCCGTGGGCCGCATCGTCGCGCTTTTCGGGGCGGGGGCATATCTTCCAGAATCTGGGCGAGGGGACATGGTATCACTCTGGCTCGCTCGCGATCCGGCAGGCAGTCGCGGCGGGGGCCAATATTACTTACAAGATCCTCTATAATGATGCCGTTGCGATGACCGGTGGCCAGCCGGTTGATGGCCCGATCAGCCCTGCCGCTATTGCCCAAAGTTGCCGCGCCGAAGGGGTGGAGCGGATCGCGCTCGTCTCAGATACGCCTGAGGATTTCCATGCCGCAGATTTTCCGCCCCGCACCAGTTTTCATGGCAGGGCCGAACTTGACCGCGTGCAGCGTGAACTGCGCGAAGTGGCGGGCGTCTCAATCCTGATTTATGCCCAGACCTGCGCCACTGAAAAGCGCCGACGCCGCAAGCGCGGGCAGATGGCGGACCCGGCGCGCCATGTGGTGATCAACCCGACAGTTTGCGAAGGCTGCGGCGATTGCTCGGTCGAATCCAATTGCCTTAGCGTGGAGCCGCGCCAGACCGAACTGGGCCGCAAGCGCCAGATCAACCAATCAAGTTGCAACAAGGATTTTAGCTGTCTTGGCGGCTTTTGCCCCAGTTTTGTGACCATCGAAGGTGGCCAGCGGCGCAAGCCCCAACCCGAAGGGCTGGACCTTGCCGCCGCACTTGCGGGCCTACCCGCGCCGCAGCTGCCCGCGCTGGACCGGCCATTTAACCTGCTGGTGGCGGGCGTGGGCGGCACCGGTGTCGTGACCATTGGCGCGCTGATCACCATGGCAGCGCATCTGGAAGGTAAGGGCTCCAGCGTTCTGGATTTTACGGGATTTGCGCAGAAATTCGGCACGGTTCTGGGCTATGTGCGCATCGCCTCCGCGCCTGATAGCATCTGCCAAGTCAGGATCGAGGAAGGGGCCGCCGATGCGGTGATCGGCTGTGATGCGGTTGTTTGTTCGTCGCCCAAGGCGTCGGCCCACTACCGGGCTGGCACTGGGATCGTGCTGAACCAAGCGGAAATGCCGACCGGCGATCTGGTCCTGCAACGCGACGCCAATCTGCGCATAGATGCGCGCGAGGCACTGATCCGCAGATGTGTTGGTGCGGGTCAGGTTCTGGCTTTTGATGCCAACACTGTAGCAGAGCAGCTGATGGGCGATACGGTCTTTGCCAACATGATCATGCTAGGGGCCGCATGGCAACAGGGGTTGGTTCCTGTGGGCGAGGCTGCGCTCCAACAAGCCGTTGTGCTAAACGGCGTCGCTGTCGAGAAGAACCGTATGGCCTTTGACATCGGGCGGATCATGGCGGCCCAACCAGACGCGCTGGACCCGTGGATGCCAAAGCCCTTGCAGCAGCCTAAAGATATTGAGGCGCTGATCACTCACCGGGCGCAGTTTCTGACAGGTTATCAGAATGCCGCTTATTCAAGCCGCTACACCGCCCGCATGGCACGCTTCCGTGCGGCCTTGCCGCAGGCAGACGATGCCGTGTTGCGTGCCGCAGCCGAGGGGTTGTTCAGGTTCATGGCCTACAAGGATGAATATGAAGTCGCCCGCCTGCATACGGATGGTCGTTTCGAGGCTGAGCTGGCCGCGGGCTTTGAAGGGGATTTCAAAATCAGGCACCATCTTGCCCCACCGATTCTGACCTTTGGGCGGGACGCGCGCGGGCGGCCGCGCAAGCGTGCCTTCGGTGCCTGGATTCGCCCCGCGCTGAAGCTTTTGGCCCGAATGAAGGGGGTGCGGGGTACAACATTTGATATCTTCGCGCACAGTGCCGACAGAAAGTTGGATCGCAAGCTTCTGGACTGGTTCGAAAGCGTGTTGTGCCATGTCGAGACGACGTTTGACCCTGACAATCAGCCCCCCTCACTGGCTTTGCTTACCGCCGCACAAGAGATACGGGGTTATGGTCCTGTTCGGCATGCAGCGGCGGACAAGGTTATAGCCGAGGTAGAGACACTCATGGCCAAGGCGAAATAGGGGCTGAAACCTGCCTTTCGTGCCTTATCTGGCGCCATGTCGCATCAGAAAAATTCGAATAAAGACAAGCAGATATACCGAAACGCAGATCATTGCGATGTT
Organism: Roseinatronobacter monicus; assembly: GCF_006716865.1. Lineage (NCBI taxonomy): Bacteria > Pseudomonadati > Pseudomonadota > Alphaproteobacteria > Rhodobacterales > Paracoccaceae > Roseinatronobacter > Roseinatronobacter monicus. The sequence goes on from NZ_VFPT01000001.1 coordinate 228,455, forward strand.
GCGCCAGGTCGAAGGCAGCATTCCGGTGACGCAGCTGTGCCGTGAATGATGTATCGTTCCAAAAGTGGCGCGCGAAACATGGCGGCATGGAGGCTTGTGGCAGCGCACATTGCTGGGCGCGCGCGTTGATATAAGCTGTGCCACAAACCGCATCAGCTTGAAGCCAGCTTCGCCACAACGAAAATGGCCAGCCCGAAACCACTCAGGCCGAGTGCCACCAAAACCCCATCACGCACCAGAAGCGCCGAAGCAAGAATGCTGACAACCACAGCCAGCGTTGTCGCGGAAAATGGGACAAGTTCCAGAAACGGCATGGCCAACCCGCAGGCGATGCACGTGATCAGCGCAATTTGCTGGCCCGGAAATGCAAAGAACCATTCCGCCCGCGCCACCGATCTGCAATCGATAAATTTCGCCGGACGATCAAGCCGGTTCAGCGCACGGTGCAGCCGGTCGGTGGGCAGAGTGCGGCGCAGGACAAAGGCAGGCAACCAAATCATTGGGCGTCCCAGCAGAATCTGACAGGCAACAAGCGCAATTGTCAGTCCGCCCAAAGACGACAGGCCCGGAATGCCACTAAGGGGTGTGACAAGGATCAGCGCCGGCAACAGCAAAAGAACCGCCTGTGCCGCAGGGTCCATGGATCGCAGAATCGTTTCGACCGTCACCGTCGGGCCAGTGATCGCCCCGCGCATCCGAACCAGCATGTCCTGAACAGGTCGCCCTCGTGGTCCTTGTGTCGCAACGGTAAGTGTCTTCAATTGCGCTGCGCTGAAGCGGCAATGCTTCATTGGCGCGACCGCGGGGCTGGCGCAAGGATCGCGCTGCTGATGCCCATCAATTATTCCCAATCATCAATCCCGGCGTTGGTGACCTTGGTCTTCATATCGATCTGTAGAAATGAATAACCATAACAAACTACTCAGACATATACGCTTGGCGTTGCACATCCGGATCATTGTCGGGCAGACGAAGACGGGCAGCAGCCCGCACAACCGCTCCAAGGCGGCTCTCACTTAATTTGGCAAGCAAAGGACGGACCACCGCACCCCAGACAGCGCTGGGCGGTATCCATCCCATCGACAGAGTCTATCTGCTTTCACAAAACCACCAAACGTACTAGGCAAGCCTTACGTCGCACATTCAGGAAAAATCATGGCGCAAAATGCCACCATCTATAAAGTTGAACTTTCCGTTTCCGACATGGATCGTCACTATTATGAGACCCATAAACTGACTGTTGCAAAACATCCGTCGGAAACGGATGAACGCTTGATGGTGCGTGTTCTTGCGTTTGCGCTGAATGCCCATGAGCGGTTGGAGCTGACGAAGGGCCTGTCCACGGATAGCGAGCCAGATATTTGGCAGAAAAGCCTGAGTGATGTGATGGAGGTGTGGGTGGCGTTGGGGCTTCCTAGCGAGAAGTTCTTGCGCCAATCCTGTGGCAAAGCAAAGAAGGTTGTTGTCTACACGTATGGCGGTAGGACGGCTGAACTGTGGTGGGAGAAGATCAAAAACAGCATCACGCGTTTTGACAACCTTCAGGTCGTGAATTTTTCACAGCAGGAGACCAGTGAACTGGCGAAGCTGGCCAGCCGCTCGATGAGAATGCAGGTCAATATCCAGGATGGTGAGGTAATGGTCAGTGTCGATGACAGCATCGTTTACATGACCTTGGACGACTGGAAAAAAGCCGAGCTTTGACCGTCGATCATCGCGGTCGTGCCACAAGCCAAATGCGGGCCCATTGTCGAGGGCGTCAAAGACCTACGTTGCAGGGGCGATTGCGCAAAAGGCATATTGCAGGGACGATACCTGCCAGTCGGGGTCATGAGCTGTTTTACAGGTCGTCCAGATCAATCCGGTCGGCGATCTCGGGCGAGATCAGGCCAGAGTGCAGCGCCAGCAGGATCAGCTTGGCATCGAGCGTATCGCCGTCATCCAGTGCGATTTCTATTCGCGTGTCGGCGCGTTCCGCTTCCTCTGCGCTGTTATTTTCCGCGAATTGCGCATGCCCGAGCATGCAATAGGCAAGCAGTGCTGCGGCTTCAGCGAATGCCGCGTCCTGACCCCTGTCATTGCCCCATTTCTTGTTAAGCTGGATCACCGTCAGCTTGACGGGTTCCGGCACCATAAGCGGATGCACACCTGAGGCCCGAAGCGCATCATCAAGCGCTCTTACCGCGCTGGAGCGGCCCAACATGTCAAACAAGCGAAACATATATGGACCTGTATCAGGTTCTTGGCGCAGCTCCATCCATAATGTGTTATGGGGCAACGGATGTACGCGCGGGCACGAATATCGGATCGTGTCCCAAAATTTTGACCGGGACGTCTCCGTGACAATCAACAAGGACCAGTCCTACCTGAATTCCTGCGTCTTCCCCCCGGCGCATGATCCAGCGCCGGGGTGTGCCACATGCGCGGCTGATCCCCCGATCAGCGTGACAGAGGCAGCCCGTCAGAGATCATCTGACTTTGTGTTTCGCTGTCGACATAACCGCTCACTGGCAAGCCACGCGCTTCCTGATACGCGCGCAGCGCCGCTCTGGTGTCGCTGTCGAATTGACCATCGGTGCGTCCGGGGTTGAAACCCTGCGCTGTGAGCAGCACTTCGACCAACCCGCGGGTGATTGTGTTCAGACCCAGCGCGGCTTCTGCCTCGCGTGCCTGTTCCTGCGTGATCTCTTCCTGTTCGGGGGCATCTTCGGTCAACTCATCAAGGCGCTGGGTTGCGGGTTCGGAAAACGCGCCTTCGGGGAAATCTTCGAGATAGCGTGCATAGGCATCAGCGGTGTCGATCTGCTGTGCTTCGCTCCACGCGGCCTCGTCGGCGGCCAGCGCGTTGTCCTCGCCCATTTCGGCCAGCCGTGCGCGCGCACTGTCTGCAAAGGCACCGTCTTCATGTGCATCCAGATAGCGGCGATAGGCGGCTTCGGTGTCTTCGGCCAGCGCAGTTTCCCATGCCTCGCGGTCGCGCGCAGTCTCGATCTCGGCCAGTCGCGCGCCTGCAACATCAGAGAACAGACCGTCGGGGAAGCGCTCCAGATAGGCTCGCAGTCCGGCTTCGTCTTGACCGCGACCCGTGTCTTCCCAATAGGCCCGATCCGCGCGCTCGCGTTCCAATTCTTGTTCGCGCGCTTCCTCTTCCAGTTCTGCTTCGCGGGTTGTGGCCATATCATTCAGCACGTCGATCTGCTCGGCAGTTAGAAAACTGGTGGCTTCCAGCCCGCTGTCCTGCTGCCAGTTGCTGATCGCGTTGCGGGTGCCGGGACCGAAGATACCATCGACCCCCCGCGTATCATAGCCCAGCACGTTCAGTTGCTGCTGGATCTGCTGGCGCGCGGATGCGCCAAGCTCTAGCGCGGCTTCAATCCGCTCTGGATCGGCCGCCAGCGCATCAATCGCGGCGCGCGCGTCAGCGGCGAATGCGCCTTCGGGATATTGGGCAAGATACGCTTCATATGCGACGATTGTGTCCGTGTCCTGCGCGGCCTGCCAGACAGCGCCCTCTGCTTCGGCCTCGCGTTCGGTGTTCTGCTCCTCGACGGGTTCAGCCTCGGGCGTTGCGTCATCCGCAGGCAGAAAACTCAGCAAGGGGGACAAGAACCCATATGCTTCTAGCCCCTCAGTGTCCGCCAGCATCTCCGGCAGGCTTTGGCCCGGCATGACCAGCGTGTCCTCCGCAAAACTCAGGATATCGGGAATGTCACCCGCAATCACTGTAACGCCTTGCGGCGGATTGATTGTGCCCAGTCCGGGCATAAGGCCAAAGCCAAGCGCAAAGGGCAGATCGTCGGGTGCATCTTCCGCACTGGCATCAGACACGACGCCCGCCTCGGCGTTCAGGTCTTCAAGCTCTGCCATTGGCGATCCCAGCAGCACCACCGCGCCCCCTTGGGATCGGCCCACAATTTCCATCACTGTGCTCAAGGAGAGTGCCGCGCCATCGACTGTGGCCAAAGACGGGGCGTCCGCAGCGCCGGGCAGATACCAGCTTTCATAGCCGGAATGGGCAAAGCGCCCTGACAAAAGGATGACACTGCGCTCGGGCGCTTCGTCTGTCAGCAGGCTGCCCATATTCTCGCGCAGCGCCTCAATTTCCAGATCGACACCGGAAATGACATCGAAGCCCGCCGCCTCTAGCGCTTCAACGGCGGCCGAAACATCTCCTTCGGCCGTCAGTTCGACATCTTCGCCATAGGTTTGTGTTCCCATGATTAAGGCGCGATTTTCGGCCACTGCTGGTGGCGCAACCACACAGGCGCAAGCTATCACAAGGCGTAGTTTCATCAATCAACCTCCTCCGGCATCAGTCTTGGTGCGGGTGCCAGCGACACCTCGCTGCAAGTTCCCCTACAAAATAACTCTGCCAGAGCAGTTAGGTTGCATTATTGCTGTGCTGAAGCCCGGCCGTTTGATTGGGCGCGGCGTATGAGTGATCTGATATCTTATTTGGAAACCCCGCGCTGCCCTGCAACGCGCCGCGCGATCCCTTCGCCGCTTGGCAATCCCCTGGGGTGCCGCCTCGATTCTCTCCGTGGCAAGCACTGGCGCAACGGCATGAACCTGCCACGCCAGAACACTACCGCGGATCAACACTAGACCGCCGCGCTTCACTGCACCTGCCTATACGGCGCGGTGGCTTCAGGGTTGTGAGAGGTAGTCCGCAGAAACGTAGCCGGTAACACTCGGCGCGGCTTGGAGTGCGACGCGGCACCAGCGTTGCCCCACTTCGGTCACGCAGTTGCGCCGTGAAACGACGGTCCCATCTGGCAAGCCAAGAATGATGTTATAGCCCAGCCCCGGACCTGCGCGCAGTTTCAGCAACTCTGCTCCCGCACCCTTAACCACTGCGCGGTCACTTATGCCGCCCCCGGCACACCCGGCGACAAACAGGACGATGAGCAAAGCAGGCAAAACGATGTGACGCATGATGAGACCTTCACCTTGGTTTGGTCGCCACTTTGACGGCCAGCCATAGTCATGTGACGCAAAATTCTGGTCTTGGCAAGAATAGAGAGGTTGGGCTGCAATCTGAATGACACTCCGGTTTCAGCCATGCCAAGACGCCTCCCGACTTTTGCCTTCTACACCTGCCATCTTCCACCTATGCGCCGGGCAGCGCCACAAGGGCAGGCAGCGCGCTCATCTGCGCCAGCGGGTCCAGTCGCCAACTGATCCGGCAAAGACGTTAATGTCGACTGGCCCACGGATACCGGGAACGCGTCCGGTGCCGGTGTATTGCCAGAAGGTCCAGCGCTGACCGGGATAGACGGTCGAGGGGTGCCCCGCGACCGAGCGCAGCCAGAATTCAGTGCCCCGCAGCGCACCGATCCCGGTGTCACGGTAGAAATCGACCGTGGTATAGACAACCGGCCGCTGGCCATAATGCGCAGTCAGGATATCGAGAAATCGCCCCGCCTCGGCGCGGACGGTTGCGGGGTCGGGGCGGTGGGTACAGGTGGGCGAGCGGTGGTTCCATTCAAGGTCCAGCACCGGGGGCAGGGCGGCGGGGTCGCGCGGCACATTGCGGATGAACCAGCGCGCCTGCTCTTCGGCGGGGCGACAGAAATAATAGAAATGATACGCACCGCGCGGCAGCCCAGCGCGGGCGGCCCCTTGCCAGTTGTCAGAGAATAAGGGGTCGGCGTGATCGCCCCCTTCGGTTGCCTTGATATAGGCGAACCCGACGCCGCCAGCCCGCACGGCAGGCCAGTCGATTGCGCCTTGCCAGCGCGACACGTCAATGCCGTGGACCGCATAGGCCGTCGGTGCGCGCCCGTCCCATGTATGAGGGTTGGAATCGCCAAATGCGGGGAATCTCACCGCGACCGACCGCGTGGCGGCAACGGCGGCCTCGGCCCGGTTGGCCGCGAAAGGGGCGGCATGGTCCCCGCGCTCTGGTCCGGCGCAGGCCAGCACCAGCAAAGGCAGGATAAGTTTCAGAACCTGAACCGCAGCAGACCGCATCACGCCTCCGACCAAGGGGGAACGCCCCATGATTGACGAGGCGGGGCAGCAATGTCACTTGAGTAGCGCGCCGCGCCGATCACTTCCGCGCGAGCAATGCGCGTTGTCCTGACCTGTGACCCGTATGGCCGCGCGCGGGACTGACCACCTGAATGCCCGGTCTGAGAGTGCCGTCATCATAACCCTCGCAGCGGCGCTGGGCGCGTCAATGTCAGCGATCCTGTTGCCTGCAAACACCATGCGCCCGATCGTTGCCAAGGGCGTAGCGACGCAATATGAGCGATTCTGGCGGACATGACCGTGCAGGTTGCTTGGGCGCCGTCCTTTCCCCCCGCAAGCGTTTTGGCTGTCTCAGAGCACGCCATGCGCCGTCGCAACCGCAGGGGAATGGCAAGCGCCAAGATGTTTAATCTTGTGCAAAAGCATCAGCCGAGTTTTCGGCTGTCCTGCGAGCGTGGCAAGGGTTAGAAACCAACAGCCTGCACGTGGTGCCGATGGCGCGCGTCAGTTGATCGTCGCGCGGATGGTGAGTGTTGCTGTCGTATCCGCGTTGATGACGCCGCTCGTGATCTCAACCGTGCAGTCTGCGCCGGTACAGTCCGGTGTGAAATCCAGCGTTGTTTCCGTGCCCCAGCCTGATGTTAGTGCCGCGCCTCGCAGCGTCAGGCTTGCGGGCAAGGCATCTATCAGGTTGATACCTTGTGCTGCAACGGGGCCAGTATTCTCGACGCTGACCAGATACGCAATGCAGGCACCGGGGATCGCGGCGGGATTTTGCGGCTCGGTCGGGGCGGACGCGCTAAGGTCCGCACAATCGCTGCCGTCTTCTGAAAAGACCTTGGCCGTCTTGGTGGCTGTTAACTCTGCGATGGCTTGAAGGGTGATCGTGACCGTGTCGGTCGAGCTCAGGCCGAAGGCATCAGTCGCGGTGAGCTGGAAGGTCAGCGTTTCACTGGCGGCACCATTGGCGGGCTGGGTGGACGTAAAGCGGAGCACATGCGGATCAGCATTGCTCTCAAGGTCCACGGAGGTGCCGCTGGTCTGTACCCAGCTTATACTGTTTTCATCAACATTGTTGTCAGGGTCTGTGACAATGCCCAGCCGCTCGAACGGCTGTCCGGCAAAGGCCGTCGCACTGTCGCCCGCATCAGCCGTAGGGCCGGTGTTGATGACATAGCGGACCACCACGATGCCGCTGCCACCATTCCCACCGTTAAATGCTCCGCCTTCGATTGAGCCCGTTGCGCCGCCGCCGCCGCCGCCAGTGTTGGCTTGCGCAGGTTGTCCCGGTCCCCGTGCTGCAGGGGAACCGCCCCCACCGCCAATTCCACCAGACCCACCTGCAGTGCCGTACCCCCCACCGGCACCGCCACCGGAATAGAATCGAGTTGTATTGTCAATTCCGCTGGACCGACCAGCCCCGCCATCGCCACCGGTATTTGAAGTGACAGATTGGCCCGCAGTGCCAGCCCCACCGCCCCCTGCACCGGCAAGATTGAAACTGTCGTCCCCAGACCCGCTTCCGCCTGCATTGCCTTGTCCAGATGTCCCGGCACCACCAATGCCTTGAGCGTTCAATCGACCGCCCCCCCCTGAACCACCGGCAGCACCGCTACTATTCCCCAGATACCCCCCGCGACCGCCACCAACTGCGATTACTCCGTCAAACTCAGAATTGCCGCCATTTGCCCCAGCAGAACATGCCGTCCCACAACTTGCGCCCACGCCACCCGTGCCGACTCTGATCGTGAGCGTTCCCGCCGCGACCGAGCGTGTGCCCTCTCGCAACCCGCCGCCACCGCCACCGCCAGCGCCAGCCGCGTTGACATTGGTTATGCCGCCGCCGCCGCCGCCGCCGCCGACAATCAGGTATTCGACATCGGTCGGATTCGGCAAGGTCAGGGCGCCAACCCCGAAAAAAGTGTGCGCACGCCAAATACGCGCACCATCCGGGTCGGCAAATTCGTTCACTGTGCCCCCGGTGCCGGGCGCAGGCTGGCCCGGCAGGGCAGTGACGGTGATCGTGACATCAGAGGTGTTGGTTAACCCAAACGCGTCAGTGACAGTCAGGCGAAAACTCAGCGTCTCGCTGCTGCCAGTGGGCTGGGGTGCGGTGAAGCTGGGGGTTGGTGTGTTCGCTCCGCTCAGGACGACGCTGGTGCCTGCAAATTGCGTCCAGTTGTATCCGGTAATATTGTCCTCTGGGTCGGTCGATCCGCTGCCGTCCAGAGTGACGGTGGTGAAAGCCGGCACGTTTTGGGGCTGACCTGCATTCGCTGTCGGCGCAAAATTTGCGACATAACGCAGGATCACGATCCCATCTCGGCCCTGTTGCGATTCGTTTCCGCCACCCCCTGCATTGGCCTGACCTGCGCCAGCGCTACCACCCGATGCTCTGCCCCCACCGGCATATGTGACTGTTGTGCCCGTGATCGTGCTTGACCGTCCGGCGCCCCCATTCCTATTTGATGCGTCCGCGAAAGCGCCACCACCACCGCCGCCACGTGGGGTTAGCAGAATTGAAAAAGACCTGTCTGCGCCATTTCCGCCAGGGGAGCTTCCAAGTCCACCAGACGCTGCAGACGATGTCGCGGCCGCACCGCCACCGCTGCCGCCAGGGGATACACCGGGACCGCCATCATTGATACCGCCACCAAAAGTTGTTGAACTTCCACCACCGCCACCGCCACCTGCATTTACGCCAAAGAAGGAACTTGTCCCGCCTGCGCCACCGCGGGTTCCGCTGCCACCAGCCGCTCCTCCGGCACCGACAACAATAGGAATGTTGTTCTGCGCGCCTACAAAAGTCGGGCTAGTTGTAAAGTTCGTCAAGAAACCACCTGCGCCGCCCCCGCCATCATTGTTTGCCCCACCCCCGCCGCCGCCAATGACCAGATAATGGATCTCACGGTCGCGCAGCAGGTTGAAGTTTCCCGAAGTGGTAAATCGGTGGACGCAGAAACTCTGCCCGCCATCCTGTACAAGGCTGACCGCGCCGCCGGTTGCGACTGCGGCGCAGCGTTCATCAGCAATCGCTGCACCTGTGGACAAGATCGCTGCCATGACTGCCGCGCCGAGGGTTTGCCATATGCCCCCCCTCATTTGAACATCCCCCGCAGGCTGTCGGCATCGAATTTCATGCGGAACTGCACGAAGGGGCCTGTATCGGTATGGCCAAGGGCCGAGAAATCGGGGTCGTGAAAGCCGGTGAAGTTATAGCCCAGCGACAGCCAGCCATTGTCGAACGGCGTCAGCCCCATCGACAGCCCAAGGCTGTTGGACATCCGGCCTGTGCGCGCGGCATGCATCATGCTGCCATGCAGGCCGATGTCGACCTGCTCGGTCACGTCGCGGCGGTATTCGGCACCGACAAGGTTCAGCACATCATCCACCGTGCCGGTGCGCAACCGCGCGCGGTCATATTTCACCCCGTAGCGCAGGTTCAGAAATTCCGTGTCCGACAGGTATTGCGAGCGGTAGACCGAGGCAATCGCGCTCACGCTCTCGATCCCGCCCTGATCGCGCTGGCGCAATTCGCCTTGCAGCAGCGTGATCGGGTCGCGCGGGCCTGCGCGGTGGGCAGCACTGGCCTGTAGCTTCAGATCATGCCGCCAGTCCGCGCCGGATGTGCGGGTCAGCCCCAGCAGGGCTTCTGCGCCCGCACTCCATGTCTCGGACAGCTCGCCATCCATGCGCAGGCGCAGGTTGCCGGTGTCTGTGTCGCGCGTGCGCCGCCATTCGGTATCAGCCCCCGCGCCCCAGCTTTCGGCCTCATGGCGCAGGCCCGCGCGCAGGGCGATGAAGCTTTCGGCGATATAGGGGTTGCCGATGGACTGGCCCATCGGCACGCCCGCAGCCCCCAGATCCCATTGCACATCCCCGCCCAGATAGGCCGTCAGCCCGTCGCGCAGGGTGTATCCGTGATCTGCGCCCAGAAACAGCGCCTGCCCCTGGTTTTGCCCATTGCCCGCCCATGACAGGGCCGTGCGGTAGGCGCGCCCTTCCTCGGGGGTGAATTCAGCGCCAAAGGTGAAGCGCCGTGCTTCAATGCTGGTCTGGCGCTGGCTTTCCACCTCGAATGTGCCAAAGACGGTCCAGCTTTCGGTCAGAAGGTAGCCAAAGCTCAGGTCCAGCTTGTCGCCTGCGCGCGGGGCATCTGGCCGCAACGTGACTTCGATGCCCAAAGCCTGCGTCAGGCGGCCATCTTCCGATGTGCCGGTGCCCCGATACACAAGGCGCAAGTCGCGGGTCTGGCCCGTGGTGTCGTTGGTGTAAATGCCCCTGAAGCCCAGCGATTGGGTTTTGCGTTCGCGTTCGCGGGTCAGCAAAACCTCGCCGTCGCGCCTGCGCAGATCATTGGCGCGGTCATTCTCGGCCAGAAGCTGCCCGTCCAGAAGCCAGCGCTCGGACGGAGTTTCGGGGTTTGCCCAAAGCTGGTGGCGCAGGGTCAGGCCAGAGAGGATGGTGTCAATATCGGCGTCAGAAGCGGTCAGCGCAACATGACCCCGTTGGCGGCGCAGATAGGCGGCGACCTGCGTGCCACCGCGTTCAAATTCGGCGCGCACTTCGCTGCGCAGACCGGTATCGCTATGGGTGGCGAAACTGCGCCGCGCATGCAGCACTTCGGCGCTGAGTGTCAGCGCGTCCGTGGCGCGGTAGCTTAGGTCAAACCCCGACAGCGTGATCGAAAGAGCTTGCCCTTCCACACGGCGGGCATGCACGGCGCTTACGGCTGCGCGCAGGCGGGGGCTGAGTTCGGCCTCGGCGCGGATGCCCGCAATCAGGCCATTGCGCAAATCCTCATCTGCTTCGTAATCGACCACCAGAATATTGCGGTGCAACTCTGGTGTGAAGGCAGGTATGGGGCGGCGCAGAAACAACTGGCCGGTTGTGTAGCTGAGAACATAATCCAGCCCCGGCGCGAGTGTGCGGCTTTGCAACTCCTCAGAGGCATCACGCCGCGACATCGTGACAAGACGCACTGTCTGCGAATGGGGGATGATGTCTGTGCGGCTGAGGGGGTAGGGGCCGACTGTGCCATTCAGCGGGATGCGATCCTCGACCAGCGCGTTCGAGATTTGTGCGGCAAAGGCCATCACGCGCCAGTCTTCATCCTCGAACACTGCGCGTGCGCCAGTGACCTCCTGATTGATGGAGATACCGCCCGCGTTCAGATTGGTGTTGAAATCAGCAATCAGGAATTCCGCACCTTCGCGGCGCAGCCGCAGATACAGCGGAAAGCGGCTTTGCGCAGCATTGCCCTGCGTTGAGCGGTCGCCATAGACGATATATTCGGCGTCAGGGTCGATCCCGTAGAAACTGTCCCGATCCTGCGCACTGTCATAGCGCAGCGTCAAAAGCCATTCGCCCGTGATCACGCCCTCGGCAAACAGGGCCACGCGGCCTGACAGCGCATTGCCGATTTCGCCCTCGCGGCGCATGTGGTCGCGCACATGCTTATGCGCCAGCGTGCCTTCGGCCAGCCCCACCAGCACCCAAGGGCGCGCAGCAGCCGAGATTGGCACCCGCACACTCAAGTCGCGGCCCGTGGTCGCAATGCTCAGCCGTGCTGTGCCCCCTTCCAGAACCGGCGCAAGTGTCAGCGGGATGATGCCATCGTCCTGCACTGTCGCCGTTATACGGCTGCGGGCCGCGCGTTCAGAGGCGGGCGATGAGCGGCGCACGGGTGCTGTGGGCACAAAACCGAACGGAGCCTCGATCATCACGGTCACTTGTGTGCCGGGACGAATGGGAATGCCCGCGCGGTCCGTCAGGCGCAAGGTAATCTGCGGCTGGCTGCGTCCGTCGCTTTCCAGCGTGCTTGCCGCGCGCACCAGTTCAAGTTGCGCGGGCCGCAAACCATACAGGACATCATGCGTTTGGCGGTGCAACACCTGTGCATTGCTGCCGGTGATAACCAGCGCCAGTGCATTGCGCCCTTCGCCAATCCGCACGGCGCGGTAGCGGATCATCTCCCACCGTCCGTCAGAGGACCGGATTGTCGGTTCTCGCCGGATGCCGGGCACAGCGGCATCATTGACCAGCAATTCTGACTTTGCGCCAACAGGCCGCAGATAGACCACGTCAATCGCCTCGGACCGTGGCAGATACCCGTCTTTGGGGGCCAGAAAACCTGCGCCGTGACGCGCGCCGTGGCGATCAAGCCAGTCCTTGTCAAACCGCACCAAGGGCGCGCGGTCTGCCTCGGTCAGGGCAGGGGACGGGGCAGGTGCAAAGGCGCTCTCATCTTCCGCGTCAAATTCGAGATAGAACTCGACCCGCCCCATCATGCCCGGCCGCAACTCCACGAATTGTGAAATTGCGCTGCCTGCACTTCGGGTCGAGGCATAGCACAACACGGGCCGCGCACCGGGCGGCAGGGTGGTCATATCCATCTGCACCACGCGCGGGCGACGGTAGATGTCACGAAAGGTGAAGCGCCCGTCACTGTCTGTGATAGCAAATTCGCCGTTTTCCAACAGCACGCGGATGCCCGACAGATCATAGCCCGGATTGGCCCCGCCGCAGCCGCCCGCGCTGATCTGGCCAAGGATTGCCACCTGATCCATCCCCAGCGCATCACTCACGCGCAAGGTGTGATTGGCGCGCAGCCTGCGCGTGCCTGTTGCGCGCACTTCACTGACAGAGGTCAAAACCTGACCCGCGCGTGCAGGCGGCACCACCTGTGCGCCGTAAATGATGGTGATATTCTGACCTGCGACCACAGCAGGCAGAACATAGGTCAGCCGATTCCCCCCTGCCGCCACTTGCGGCGTGACGGGCCGGTCATTGACCAGCATCGTGTCCGGCACAAAGACTACCCCGTCTGGCAAGGTGTCGGTAATCGTCATCACACCGGAATCCGATGCTGTGACAGTCACTGTATATTCAAGAAACGCGCCGATAGTGGAGTCATCATGCGACGCAGTGCGCGTAATCTGGGCGATGGCCAAGGCATCCATTGGTATATCGACGCGCAAGGGCTGGCCGGGGACCACATCGAACGGGTCCAGCCGAGAGCCGTTTACCAGCGCAAAAGGTGCGCCCGGCAGCGCTTGCAGCGCGGCATCGGCGCGCTGGCTGGGGGCGGCATGTGTGGCAAGGCCTGTCTCGCCAATCTCGATCCGGTATTGACCCGGCGCGACATAGGGAAAGCGGTATGCGCCGGGTTGTAGGTCATAGACGCGCCCCGCGCTGTCCGTCACCTGCCCGCCGGTCACCAGCGTGGCCGGATATTGCGCGACCAGATCATCGCCAAACACTTGGGCAGGCGCACCTGTGGCCATGTCGATCAGGGTCAGTTCAATTCCGTTGAGCGGCGCGCCGGACCCGCTGTCAAAGAGCAGCCCCGACGGGTCGAACTGCCCGGCACCAACATCGACATCCACCTCAAGATTGTTGATGATATTCGTGGCCTCGACATATTGCGCGGTAATGACCGAATAGGCCTGCGTCGCAAGCTGCCCGTCGCCATTGGGTGACATTGTATCTGTTGTGTTGATCCATGCTGTGAACACGCCTGTATCAGGACCGTTCTCGTAAAAGCGCAGGGTTTCACTGTCACCCGTTGCCGCATCGCTCAGCGTGACCTCGACCGTTTCAATCCGTGTCGGGTCACGGTTCAACCCGGCATCTTCCAGCGTGAAGAAGATCGGCACACCCAGACGGATGCGGTCGGTGCGAAACACACGCAAGGGGGCGCTGCGGTCAATCGGGGTGGGGTTGCTGGTCAGGGTCGAGGTGTCGACTTGTTCGGGCAATGGCAGCCAAGGGTTCTGCCGGTATTCCGCGTCAGGAAAATAGATGTTCTCGAACGGGCCATCGGTCAGGCCCTTGTCCAATTCCCACGCGGTAAGGATACCATTCGATTGCCCCCGCGCGACAGTGAAGCGGGCCTCGGGCGACAGTCCTTCGCCCTGATCTATTCCGCCCGCCTGCCATGTGACATGGGCAATATTGACGAGCTCGGTACCCAATGGTGTGCCCTGCGCCACTGCCGATGCAGACGCCAGCCCCACCACAAGGGCCAAACCCGCCGCGCCTAGTCGGCGGAGGGCACAGGGAATGGGCGAGACCATGAAAAAGGGAGTCCGCTACAGAATACAGGAACAGAGAGGCGCGCGGCCCGGAATACGCCGCGCGCTTGAGGGGGGGGGGGTGTTAGTCGATGGTGACGCGGATGGTGAAGCTAGCACTTGTGCCATGCTCAAGGGTCGCGAGCGTCGCGGTCACCGTGTTGGTACCTACGGCGTAAACAACCGGTTCAAAGTCAGTCGGAGTCACGCCAGCAAAAGAGGTGTTTTCCGGGATTAAGTCATTGATCACGATGTTCGTGGCCGCGGTCTCACTTGGCGAATTATTGGTCACAGTGATTGCGTATTCAACACATGCGCCTGGTATCGCTGCAACAGGAGTCGCAGGAGTAGCTGTCCCTGATCCCGTCCCGCAGTTAAAGGTGCTGCCCGGTAGAGTCTCATCAACAACTGCGGCTGTCTTCGTTGCTGTGATGACCGGTGCAGTCACGCGCAGGTTGGTGCGGTCCGCATCTTGACCGTTAGTCTGCGCATCACCCGTATCATCAGGCTCGCTACCGAAGCTCCAAAGCGTTGCTGCATCCGCAAACACCACGTTCGGGGTTTCACTATCCAGAGCATTGGTGCGAATTTCTTCAACTTCTGTGTTAGAACCCGCAACAAGTGCAATTGCTGTCACCTCAAAAAGATCGGCAAGACCATCTGTGGCGATGCTGGGGATATTGGCAACGATCCTGACGGTGTATTCCGCGCCCGAATCGAGATCCCCCGCATTGGCCCCATCTGATACGTCATAAATTTCTCCGTTCACCAACACGTAGTAGGTGCCAAGATCAGACGTTACACTAGCGCTGTAGGTCAACCCCTCGAACGTGCCTCCAAGTTCGTCACTGCTTCCGGGAAGTTGCCCGCCCGTGTTTGTAACATTGATATTGAAGCCCTGTGTGCCGTTTCCAAGGTTTCTAACGACAAAGTCGAGGTTCACAGATGTCTCGCCGGGGGCTACCGTTATCTCACCCTCGCTTGCCTGCGCAGTTACCGAAAGGTCGATCTTGCGGGCAACAGTGAAGGTTGCAGTTGGCAGATCATCCTCAGGAAGATCAATTCTCACGCCATCGGCGCCATCATAACTCAGCGCAATCGTATTTTGTACAGACACACCAGGCGCGGTCTGCTCTGAGGGATCAGGTTCAACCTGCGCCATCGCGCCGCCTGCAAACACGACGGCGAGCGCCGTGCTCAGGGCGAGGGTTTTGAAGGGATTGGGGATCATGAGGGGGTACTCCTAGTTTACTCGAATGCGCGGGGGTCAGCGCAGGGTCACGGTGTATTCGATGCTCATCTGCTCTGATGGCGGTAATTCGGGCAGGGTCAGCCGCAAGGCGCGCAGCGCATCCAGATCGGCGGTCATGACCTGTTCGTCATCAATCTCTTCAAATATCGGGCGGAACAGATCGGGCGACTCTTCATCGGCCCATTCAATCGCCAGCCCCTCGGGGGCGGCAAAGCTGAACGGGTCAAGCACCAACTCGGCTGCTACCTGCGCGCCAAGTTGCAGGTTCATGGCGGCGTCTTCGGTGGGGTTGTCCAGTGTGATGACGTAAAGCACCTGATCGCCGGGGGTGACGACACTTTCGTCCAGCGGGACACGCAAGATGACAGGTTCGCCGTCCTCATCCAGAACCGGCTCGCCGGTATCGGTCAGTTCCAACTCCAGCGTATAGCCGGCAAGTGTGATCTGAACGCTTGTTGGCCGGTCTTCGGCGGGTATGTCGGTCTGGGCGGCCACATAAGTGGGGGTCAGAACAAGCGCAAGAATGCACGCACGCAGCCAGACGTGACTGCACGTGCCTGAATTGGGTCGCATCTCTAAACCTCCGTACGGGAAATCACCCGCCAAAAGGCAGGTTTGCGCGTACTATTGTTGCTCAGAAGTTTTATTAAACCCCTAAGATATTGCAGGAAGCAGCGCGGAGGTGCAGTAGTAAAGCTGCATTGCCGGAGTCTGCGATATGCACCTATTGTGATATTTCACAGTTGAGCTAAGGGCAAAGCAACTGCGACCCTGAACTGGAGTATTTCTGTGGCGCGATGCACACAGCTACTATGTGTAGTCTACAGCACTTTTCTGGCGCTTTTCGTTATGTCGACAGTCGGGCGGCAAATGGCCGCCGCCGAGCCTGCGACCAGCTTTGCGGCCAATGATGTGGAGTTTCTCAACCTCATGGGCAATCTCGAAGGCCCGCGCGGCTTTGGAACCGTAACCGATTTTGCACCTGCCTTGCCTGCGCGCCCGCTGACCGAGATGACTTTGGCCGAGGTGCTGGTCTATCAGCGCGAGATTAGGTCGATGGGCACCATCTCGTCAGCGGTCGGGCGCTATCAGTTCATCTATCTGACCCTGCGCGATCTGGTCGAAACGCATGATATCTCGGACGCCTTGGTATTTGACGCCGAAGTTCAGACCTATCTGGCGCGGTTCCTGATGCATCAGTGCGGATTTTACGCGCGCGACACGCCCGTACTGCAACTGGGCAATTGTCTGGCTTCTGTCTGGGCCGCGCTTCCACTGGTGAGTGGTCCGTTGCGGGGCGAGTCTGCCTATAGCGAAGACGGTATCAACAAGGCCTTTGTATCGCCTGACGTCGTGATCGAGGTTTTGCGCAGCCGGTTTGAATGGTGAGCGGCGCAGAAGCCACATGACATCAGCGCCAGTGTGATTTCGCGCGGCGTGTGGACAGCAGCAGGTTTGTCTCTGATGACATGACGCCATCAAGGTTGCGGATATGGCTGAGGATTGCATCCAGTTCCGCAAGGGAATTGGCGGATAACTCCACAATCAGATCCCAGCGGCCATTGGTTGAATGCACGGCCGTGACCAAGGCCATGCCCGACAGGCGCGCCATAATCCGCTCGCCGCCACGGCCTTCGATTCCGATCAGCATCATCGCGCGGACGGGTGCATCGGCGATATCGCCTCGTGTAATCGCCGTGAAGCCCAGAATTTCGCCCTGTTGGTGCAGACGCGCAAGCCGGACACGCACGGTTGCACGGCTGACCCCAAGTTTTTCCGCCAATGCCATGACCGAGGCACGCCCGTCACGGCGCAACTCTGCGATCAGATTCTGATCCAGATCGTCCATACTGAAACCCATAGGTGCCATAGTGGTCAGTTAAGCCCCCAAAATAGCAAAAAGTCCAGTTGCGATCTTCCCGATATGCGAACCATTGTGCCCAAAACAGGAGATAACAATGACCCGACCCACTTTAATCGGTGCTCCGGTCGATAGCGGCCAACGCACAGCGGGGTGCCTGATGGGGCCTGCGGCCTACCGCGTCGCAGGTTTGGCCGAGGTGCTGGACGTGCTTGGAACACCAGCCTTGGACAGGGGCGATCTGGCCCTGCCCGCCGCCTTGCCCGCGTGCACCCCGCACAATCCGGCAGTGGACCAGTTGCCCGCGACACTGGCCTGGACCGACCTCATCCGCACGGCGGTTGAGGCCGAGTTGGCCGCCGACCGCTTGCCCATTGTGCTGGGGGGCGATCATGCCTTGGCGCTTGGCTCTGTCGCCGGGGCAGCGGCGCATGCGGCGCGGGTGGGGCGCCCGTTATTCCTGCTGTGGCTGGATGCGCATAGTGATTTCCACACAGTGCAAAGCACCAGTTCGGGCAATCTGCATGGCACACCGGTTGCCTATGCCGCAGGGCGCGCGGGCTTTGCCCCGTTCCCCCCGTTTCCCGCCCCCGTTCCTGCCGACCATATCTGCCTGTTTGGGATCAGAAGCGTGGACCCCGCCGAGCATCGCGCGCTCGAAGCATGCGAGATTGCTGTAAATGACATGCGCGTTCTGGATGAACAGGGCATATCCGCGCCCTTGCGCCGCTTCCTCGACAAGGTACGGCTGGCGGGCGGGATGCTGCATGTCAGCCTTGATGTCGATTTTCTGGACCCCGGAATCGCGCCCGCCGTTGGCACGACCGTTCCCGGCGGTGCCACCTTTCGAGAGGCGCATCTGGTCTGCGAGATGATCCATGAGACGGGCTTGATGACCTCGCTCGATCTGGTCGAGTTGAACCCATACCTTGACGAGCGTGGCCGCACGGCGCGGCTGATGGTCGATCTGGTCGGCAGTCTGATGGGCCGCAAGGTGTTTGACCGACCCACCCGCAGCTTTTCCTGAAGGAGCCACTGAATGACACTGCCCTCACGACAGGCCCTTGTGCCTTTTGTCAGCGTCGAGAATATGATGCGCCTTGTCCTGCATGTCGGGATCGAGCAGATGATGGTCGAATTGACGCACGCCATCGAAGCTGATTTCCGCCGCTGGCCCGCCTTTGACAAGACGCCGCGCGTTGCCAGCCATTCCGATATCGGTGTGATCGAATTGATGCCCACATCGGATGGGCAGCATTACGGGTTCAAATATGTGAACGGCCATCCGGGAAACATGCGGCAGGGCTTGCAGGCGGTAACGGCCTTTGGGGTTCTGGCCGATGTGGCGACAGGCTACCCGCTGCTGCTGTCGGAAATGACCATTCTGACCGCTTTGCGCACAGCGGCGACCAGTGCGATGGCCGCAAAGTGGCTGGCCCCCCGCGACGCGCGCGTGATGGCGATGATCGGAAATGGTGCGCAGGCCGAGTTTCAGGCGCTGGCGATGAAAACGGTCTGCGGCATTGAGGAAGTGCGCCTGTATGATATCGACCCCGCCGCCACCCGAAAATGCGCGGCCAATCTGGCGGGGCGGGGCTTGCGTGTGGTGTCTTGCGACACGGCCGAGCAGGCGGTGCTGGGCGCACAGATCATAACGACCTGCACCGCCGACAAGCAATATGCCACAATCCTGACCGACAATCTGGTGGGTGGCGGGGTTCATATTAACGCAGTTGGCGGCGATTGTCCGGGCAAGACAGAATTGCACCGCGACATCCTGCTGCGTGCAGGCATCTTTGTCGAATATCCGCCCCAAACGCGGATCGAGGGCGAAATTCAAGCGCTGGACCCCGACCATCCGGTGACCGAGTTGTGGCAGGTGATCGCAGGCGAGGCACCGGGCCGCACAGATGCAGGGCAGGTCACGCTGTTTGACAGTTTCGGCTTCGCAATCGAGGATTTCAGCGCGCTGCGCCATATCCTCAAACGTCTGGAAGGCACAGAGTTTTTCCTTGAACTCGACATGATCGCAGACCCCGACGACCCGCGCGATTTGTTCGGGATGATTATTCGGTCCGAGGGGCAGTAACGCCCGACATCGCCCCAAGGGTCAAAGCGTTCAGCGCATGGGCGGCAAATGGACACGCGCGCGTCTAACTTTCCAGAAGGTGCGAGATCGCCTTGCGATAGCGCGCGACAATCTGGTCGCGCGCGCGGTGCCGCCCTTGCAGGACGCAATGCCGCCCCGCCGACCAAAGGTCGGTGATGACGGACGTGTGGGACGCAAAAACAAGGCCATCTAGCAGGTGCGAGGGTGCCAGCGCACAAAGCGTGGGGTCAGTCCCGTCAATCCCGACAAGATCGGCCAGCCGCCCCACTGCAATTTCGCCACAGTCGCGCCCCAAGGCCTGCGCGCCACCGCGCGCGGCGCCGGTATACAGCGCCTGTCCGACGGACCCTTCGGCGGGGACCATCAGATTGCGCGCCTGATTTTGCAACCTTTGCGAATACTCCAACATGCGTAATTCCTGAACCCCAGAGATTGCGATGTTGGAATCCGTTCCAACTCCATATGTGCCGCCTGCCTTCAGATACGCGGGGCCGTTAAAGATACCATCGCCAAGATTGGCCTCGGTAACCGGACACAGACCGGCGACCGCGCCGCTGCGTGCCAGCCCGATGGTTTCACCCTCTGTCATATGGGTCGCATGAATAACGCACCAGTCCGGGCCGACGGGCTGGGTGGATAACAACCACTCAACAGGGCGTTGTCCCAGCCAATCGGTTATATCCGCCACCTCTTTTTGTTGTTCTGCGGCATGAATATGCACTGGCCCTTCTGTATGGCTGCCAAGCAGCGCTGACAGGTCGTCCGGGCTGGTCGCGCGCAGCGAATGCGGCGCGATGCCAAGGCGCATATCATCCGGCAGGGCGTGCAACCCCGCGCCCACCCGTTGCATTAGCGTTTGAAACCGCGTCACATCGTTTCCGAAACGCAACTGTCCGGCGTTCAGCGCTTGGCGTCCGGCACCGCCGTAGCTGTAAAGCACCGGCAGATGGGTCAGGCCGATTCCCGTGTCCAACGCGGCGGCAAAGATGCGCTGTGACAATTCCGAAATATCGTCATAGGGCGCGCCGCCAGCTTGATGATGGACATAGTGAAACTCGGCCACACTCGCAAAGCCTGCTTCCTGCATTTCCATGAAGGCAAGGGCTGCAATGGCTTCCAGTTGGTCGGGCGTCAGATTGTCCATGAAGCGATACATCAACTTGCGCCATGTCCAGAAACTGTCCCGCCCCGCGTGCCGCGTCTCCGTCATGCCTGCCATGGCGCGTTGAAAGCTGTGACTGTGCAGGTTGGACAGTGCGGGCAACAACACATCGACCCTGCAATCCTGCGGCATTGGCTTGGCACCGGGCTGGAGTGCCTGAATGACCCCATGCTCGATTTCAATGCGCACATTCTCCGCCCAACCCGATGCCAGCAAGGCAAGCTTTGCATATATCATCTGAACACCCTGTATATTTGTATAGACATATATAATAATAAAATGTACATGAAAAGCAGAATTACTTTCGGCCATGACAGCGGAGCGGAGGCACAATTTGCACGACACCCAGATATTCACCGATCTGAACGCGGCGACCCTGTGCGACGGGGCAAGCGCGTATGGCTGGATTGAAGGCGCAGCCATCGTGGTGCAGGGCAGTCAGATTGCATGGGTCGGCGCGGCGCAAGACCTGCCGCACACATATCACGCTTGGCCGCGCCACAGCCTGCAAGGGCGTCTTGTTACCCCCGGTCTGATAGATTGCCACACACATCTGGTGCATGGCGGCAACCGTGCGGTCGAGTTTGAGATGCGACTGAACGGCGCCAGCTACGAAGATATCGCGCGGGCAGGGGGCGGCATCGTCTCGACCGTCAGCGCGACGCGCGCGGCGTCGCATTCGGACTTGTTGCAGGACGCGTTGCCACGCGTCGATGCCTTCATACGCGAAGGGATCACGACAGTCGAAATCAAGTCCGGCTATGGTCTGGATGTGGACACCGAATTGCGGATGTTGCGGGTCGCGAGGGATATCGCCTTGCAGCGGCCAATTCGCGTGAAAACCAGCTTTCTGGGCGCACATGCCATACCGGCTGACTATGCTGGGCAAGCGGAGGCGTATCTGGATGACGTGTGTCTGCCCGCCTTGCGTGCGGCCCATGCCGAAGGGTTGGTTGATGCTGTCGATGGGTTCTGCGAAGGGATCGCCTTCTCGCCTGCGCAGATTGCGCGGGTCTTTGATGAGGCGCAGCGCCTTGGCTTGCCGGTCAAACTACATGCAGAACAACTCTCAAACCTTGGCGGCGCGCGCCTTGCAGCGGAGCGCCGCGCAATGTCGGCCGATCATCTGGAATATCTGGATGAGGGTGGCGTGCGTGCTATGGCTCAGGCCGGGACGGTTGCGGTTATTCTGCCGGGTGCGTTTTACACGCTGCGCGAAGAACATGCGCCGCCCATCGCGCTGTTGCGTCAGCATGGCGTGCCAATGGCGCTGGCCACCGACCTGAATCCCGGCTCGTCGCCGATGAATTCATTGCTGCTGGCGATGAACATGGGCTGCACGCTGTTTCGCATGACCCCGGAAGAGGCGTTGCGCGGGGTCACATGCCATGCCGCGCGTGCGCTGGGCCTGCGCGATTGCGGCCAGATTGCCGCCGGTATGCGCGCGGATCTGGCGGTCTGGGATGTCACCCACCCGGCAGAGCTGTGCTACCGCATCGGGTATAACCCGCTGCATACCCGCCTGTTTGGAGGGCTGTCATGACCCCGCTGACCCTGACGCCCGGTCAAGCGACCCTCGCCGATCTGGCCGACGTGTTCTGGAACGGTCGGGCCATACAGCTTGACCCTGCCAGCCATGCTGGCATTGCGGGGGCGCGTGCGCAGGTTGTGGCCGCTGTGGCGGGCGATCAGCCCGTTTATGGGATCAACACCGGCTTTGGCAAACTCGCTTCGGTCAAGATCGCGGCGCAGGATACGGCTGCGCTACAGCGCAACCTGATCCTGTCGCATTGCTGTGGCGTGGGTGCGCCCATTCCTGTGGCGCAGGCGCGATTGATGATGGCGTTGAAGCTGTTGTCGCTGGGGCGCGGCGTGTCGGGCGTGCGGATGGCGGTGATTGAACTGCTTGAGCAGATGCTTGCCCGTGGCGTGACCCCCGTCATTCCGGTCAAAGGGTCTGTCGGCGCGTCGGGGGATCTTGCGCCGCTGGCCCATATGGCGGCTGTCATGATGGGCCATGGCGCGGCCTTGTTTGAGGGGCAGCGCTATGACGGCGGGCAGGCGCTGCGCCGCGCGGGTCTGTCCCCGCTGGAACTGGTGGCCAAGGAAGGGCTGGCGCTGATCAACGGCACGCAGTTTTCCACAGCCTTTGCGCTGTCCGGCCTGTTCGGGGCATGGCGCGCGATGCAAAGCGGGTTGGTCATCTCGGCCTTGTCCACGGATGCGATCATGGGATCAACTGCGCCGTTGCAGCCCGAAATTCACGCCTTGCGCGGCCAGCCCGGCCAGATCGAAGTTGCCACCAGCCTGCGCGCGCTGCTGGAGGGCAGTGAAATCCGCGAAAGCCACCGCGATGATGACGCGCGGGTCCAAGACCCCTATTGCATCCGGTGTCAGCCGCAGGTCACGGGTGCCGCCCTCGATTTGCTGCGCATGGCCGCGCGCACCCTTCAGATCGAAGCGAATGCCGCAACAGACAACCCGTTGGTTCTGGCGGAAACAGGGCTGATCGTTTCAGGGGGGAATTTTCATGCCGAACCGGTGGGGTTTGCTGCGGATATGATCGCATTGGCGGTTGCAGAAATCGGTGCCATCGCACAGCGGCGCGTGGCGCTGATTGTCGATCCGGTCCTCAGCCATGATCTGCCCGCCTTTCTGACGCCGCATCCGGGCCTGAACTCTGGGTTGATGATTGCCGAGGTGACAACCGCTGCGCTGATGTCCGAGAACAAGCATCTGGCCAACCCCTGCGTGACCGACAGCACCCCCACAAGTGCCAATCAGGAAGATCACGTCAGCATGGCGGCGCATGGGGCGGTGCGGCTGGGCCAGATGGTTCGCAATCTGGAGTATATCTTTGGGGTCGAGCTGCTTTGCGCCGCGCAGGGTATTGAGTTTCGCGCACCATTGCGCACCAGCCCGGCCTTGGCCGCAGTGTTGCATGATCTGCGTGCAAGCATCCCCAGTCTGCGTGAAGACCGCTATATGGCCCCGGATCTGGAACAGGCGGCCCATCTTGTCGGCAGCGCGCAGTTCGCGCTGTGCGCGGGCGTCCCCTTGCCAGAGTTGCACGCATGAACGCGGTCGAGGTTGCGCGCGGTGACGGCCCTGTCGTGCTGGCGTTTCCGCATACCGGCACATTCGTGCCTGATGCGGTCCACGCCGCGCTGAATGCGCGGGGGCGGATGCTGGCGGATACGGATTGGCATATCGACAAGCTTTATGCCGGGTTGCGGGCAGATGTGACGACCGTGCGTGCGACCTTCCACCGCTATGTGATCGACGCCAATCGTGACCCAGCGGGGGGCGTGCTCTATCCCGGTCAGAACACGACCGGCCTGATCCCGCTGACCGATTTTGACGGCGGCGATATTTGGCAGGCCCCGCCTGACGCGGGCGCTATAGCAGAGCGGGTGGACAGATTTCATGCGCCATATCACAAGGCACTCAGGGCCGAGTTGGAGCGTGTTCACCACCGCCACGGCGTGGCCCTGCTGTATGATTGCCATTCGATCCGGTCGCAGATTCCGTTCCTGTTCGCGGGGGTTTTGCCGGATTTCAACATCGTCACCAATGACGCCACCAGTTGCGATGCGCGGATCACATCCGCAGTCGCGCATATCTGTGCAACTGCCGCAGGCTATAGCAGTGTCGTTAACGGGCGGTTCAAGGGCGGCTGGACAACCCGCCATTACGGCCAGCCCGCCCAAGGGCTGCACGCGGTGCAGATGGAACTGGCCCAAAGCAGCTATCTGACAACGCAGGCCCCGCCCTGGCACTACGACACGCAAAAAGCCGAAAAGCTGCGCGCCCACCTGAAAACCCTGCTCGACAGATTGACCGAACTGGCCCCGCAACTGAAAGGCATGACATGAGTGATCCGCGCAAGAATACCCGTGACATCTTTCCACCCACCGGCCCCGAATTGACCACCAAAAGCTGGATGACCGAAGCGCCCTTGCGGATGCTGATGAACAACCTGCATCCTGATGTGGCCGAGAACCCGCATGAATTGGTAGTTTATGGCGGCATCGGGCGGGCCGCGCGCACTTGGCAGGATTTTGACACTATCGTGGCCAGCCTGCGTGATCTGGACGAGGACCAGACCTTGCTGGTGCAATCGGGCAAACCCGTGGGCATATTTCGCACCCACAAGGATGCGCCGCGCGTGTTGATTGCCAATTCAAACCTCGTGCCGCATTGGGCGACATGGGATCATTTCAATGAACTCGACCGCAAGGGGCTGGCGATGTATGGCCAGATGACGGCGGGGTCATGGATATATATCGGCTCTCAGGGGATCGTGCAGGGCACCTATGAAACCTTTGTCGAGGCGGGGCGCCAGCATTATCAGGGCGATCTGACAGGCAAATGGATTCTGACAGGCGGGTTGGGCGGCATGGGCGGGGCGCAGCCACTTGCGGCGGTCATGGCCGGTGCCTGCTGTCTGGCTGTGGAATGCAATCCTGACAGCATCGCGTTTCGACTGCGCACGCGCTATGTTGACGAACAGGCCGACACACTCGATGACGCGCTTGAGATGATCCGGCGCTGGACCGCAGCCGGCAAGGCCAAGTCGGTTGCCCTGCTGGGCAATGCGGCAGATGTGTTCCCCGAATTGGTGCGCCGCGGTGTGCGCCCCGACATCGTGACCGACCAGACCTCGGCGCATGATCCGGTGAACGGGTATCTGCCCCAAGGCTGGAGCATGGCCGAATGGCGCGCCAAGCGCGAAACTGACCCCAAAGCTGTGGAAAAGGCCGCGCGGGCCTCGATGAAAACCCATGTTGCAGCAATGGTCGATTTCTGGAATGCAGGCGTGCCAACGCTGGATTACGGCAATAACATCCGGCAAGTCGCGCTTGACGAAGGGTTGAAAGATGCCTTTGCCTTTCCGGGGTTCGTGCCTGCCTATATCCGCCCGCTGTTTTGCCGTGGTATTGGCCCGTTTCGCTGGGCGGCCCTGTCAGGCGACCCGGAGGATATTTACAAGACGGATGCCAAGGTCAAGGAACTGCTGCCCGATGACACCTATCTGCACACATGGCTGGACATGGCGCGGGATCGTATCGCGTTTCAGGGGTTGCCCGCGCGGATCTGCTGGGTGGGGCTGGGCGTGCGTGACAAGCTGGGCCTTGCCTTTAACGAGATGGTGCGCAACGGCGAGCTTGCCGCCCCCATCGTGATCGGGCGCGACCATCTGGACAGCGGCTCTGTCGCCAGTCCCAACCGCGAGACAGAGGCCATGCTGGACGGATCAGATGCGGTCAGCGACTGGCCGTTGTTGAATGCGCTGCTGAACACGGCCTCTGGGGCAACATGGGTCAGCCTGCATCATGGCGGCGGCGTGGGCATGGGGTTTTCACAGCATTCCGGCATGGTGATTTGCTGCGATGGCTCGCATGAGGCCGATGCGCGGATTGCGCGTGTGCTGTGGAACGACCCGGCCACAGGTGTGATGCGCCATGCGGATGCGGGGTATGATACCGCCCGTGACTGCGCGCGCGAACATGGGCTAAGGCTGCCCGGTATTCTGTGACCGATGCGGGGCAGGTCGGGATTGGGCAGAGGGGTCAATACCGCGTGGTCATACGATACCCGCGATGATGGGTCATCCTGACAAAAGTTACTGCCCGCCCTTCCCACCAAGTCGAGCGTTCGACCTGAAACAACGCGTCCCCCTGCTGGCAGTCCAGATACGCGGCCAGCGCGGGGTCGGCTTGCGCGGCCTGAAAGCTGATTTCAGCCGTTGAATAGGGCACCGCCGCGATCAGCCATTCATTGGGGCCGATTTCTGTGAAAGTGGCCTGTTGGGCGTCAGGGGTGACGGCAAGGTTGATCCAGCGATCCTCGTGCTGGAAGGGCAGGCCATTTGCATAATGCATACAGACCAGATGCAGAACCTGTGCATTATTTTGCAACTGCAAACGGGCGCGCAACCAGTCGGGCGCTGTGGTGACGGCGCTGGAAACCAAGCTGTAGCGGTATTCCGAGCCTTGGTTTTCGATTTCATGTCGCACGATGGGAATGGAAAATCTGGCCTCGCGCACCGGTGCCATGCGCACGCGGCTGCCTGTTTTGCGCCGCCGCTCGATCAGGCCATCATCGGCCAGTTCCCGCATCGCCCGGTTCACGGTTGCGCGCGCGCAGCCGAATTGCTGCGCAATCTCGACCTCGTTGGGCAACAGGCTGCCGGGGGGCCAGTCGCCTTGGGTGATCTTGCCCAGAAGATGCGCCTTGATGTCGCGGTATGTGGCCGACATGCGCACTCCTTGCCGTACAGGTTTTGACCTTGCTGCACATGCTGGATGCAACGGGATTTATAAGTACAGACAATTCTGCATTAAATCCAGACAAAGACCGGCAGGGGACGCGGTCTGCCCTTTGAATGTGGGTCAGGTTGGCGGGAATTTCTGTTCAAACACGGGTTGTTAAAATCATGAGAAAGAAAAGCGGTCGCCGCAACACAGACATGTTTGCAGCGACGCATTTTTGCAGTTGGCCCACAGGCCAAATACCTACATTGTCAGTAGGTTGGAGCGTTAGCGCCCACCACTGTGCCCACAGCAGCACCACCAAGAATGGCGGCTGTCCGGCCAGAGCCTGATCCGATCTGAGTGCCCACGGCGGCACCAGTAAGTGCGCCTGTCGCCGCATTGATCTGCGGATCGTTCGTGCAGCCTGTCACAACGGCAAGTGATGCCGCGAACAGGGCCATAACTGATAACTTCTTCATCTGTGTGATTCCTATTTGTCAACTGAGTCAAGCATTCAACTAATTGCACTTTGCTAGCCGCGATTGAACTATTTTCTTCGTTACCCACCCGTGTTTATGGTGCCGATACGCGCTTCTGCTTGGGTTTTCGGTGCAGTTTCGGCACTATGCGCAAAAATCCGCGCCCTGACCTTGGGGGCCGTGCGCGCATCGATCACATGCTCTTGCGCATATAGAACAGGGGCTTCACCGGAAATCGCGCGCGCAACATCTGCATTTGGGGTGTGCATACGCGCAAGCGACAGCGCGGTTGAGCCGATATCCGCCCACATGCCCAAATCAGGGATGGGAAGTTTTATTGCATGGTGTCAGCCTTCGCGGTATGGCTGGCGCAGGTCCGATTGCCCTGCGCAAGGTCGCCGGGTGATGCAAGAGTCTACTTGCGGCGGTCCAGCCGTAAGCGGGCCAATCTGATGGAAATAGTTGGCCATGCGCTGGTCACTTAAACAAGCAGGGGTTCTATGAACCGAATAATTTATATCGTCGGCCTTGTTGTCATTGTGCTGTTCGTCATGGGACTCTTGGGTCTGCGGTAACTGCGCTGGCGCTTGTGCCATCAGGCCAGTTTGACGCACTGCGCCCCCGATGACGACCCGATGCCAGCCGCGCGGGCGCTTGGGACCAGTCCGACACAACACGGAGCAGCGCAATGCGTACAGAGACATGGCCGGAAATGGCCCTGCTGGCGGGGCGGCTATTGATTGCGGTGCTGTTTGTGGGCGGGGCTGTTCAGAAAATCCTCTCACCGGCAGATGCACAGGCGTTGCTGGTGATGCAGGGGTTGCCTGTGGCGCTGATCTGGCCTGCGCTGATTTTCAACATGATAACGGGCCTGATGTTGGCGCTGGGGCTTTGGGTCCGGCCCGTTGCGTTGGTGTTGGCGGCGTATTGCGGGGCCACCAGCTTTTTCCACCTGATCCCCGATGACCCATGGCAAATGTCGATCTTTGTCAAGAACTGGTCCATCGCGGGCGGGTGCCTTGCGCTGGCTGTCGCAGGGTCCGGGCGCTGGGCCCTACGGCCTGACCCGCCCATTGCCCGCTGGGGGCACTGAGCGCAAGCAAGGCTAATTTATGCGCATGGCTGCGACCCTGCGGGGGAAGTGTCGCCCACGCCCACGGCACTCGTCATAACCCAGAAAAATCAGATGCGCGCGCGCGCCCAGCTTTGATGGGCCATATCGCGGATCGCTGAAATCTTGTCTTCTTCCACAGGCACGAACAGGGGTGTTTTCAGCCCGTCATCGTGGAAAATATACAACCGAGAGGTAAACTGGTCGAAGGGCAACGACGCCTCGCCCAGACGTTCGCCATTTCCATGCGTGGACACCACAATGCCCAAGCCCCAATCCTGCCCGCTGTCATTGTTCGGGTTGAAGAAATAGACGCGCATCTCGCCTGCCTGATCCAATGCGACGCGAATGATCGTGATGGCATGCCAACCGACAAAAGCGCCCTGACTGTCAGTGACGGCTATGCCCGCAGGTTGCGGATGAACGACAGGTTCATTGCCGTTGTGCAGCGGATGATAGGCCAGATGAAAATCGGCGATGAACTTATCGTAGTCATGCAGTTTGCCCGTCATGATATCGACTGCGATATGGAACTCTCGCCCGACCCACCAGCCGTGCAGCTCTGGATTGATCCAGCGGTGCGGGTCTTCGCCCCTTGTGGCGACGCGCCGCCCCATCTCGGCATAGATGCGGTCGATATGGGGCACCAGCAAGACCGACACCGCGTCTGCATCCAAGGGTGTGTGCAGTGCAAGGCCAGCAGGCAGCACTGCGGAATCCAGCGCCTCACCCTCGAAATGCATGACAACACGGTCATTTGCCGTAACTTGCGCCAGCATCCAAAGCAGATAGTCGGGGTCATTCAGCGCCCAGATCGACAAGGCCCGCGCGGCTTGGCAGGTTGGATTGTTCCCTTGACCGATGCCCAAAGGCTGGCCCAACAGCGTCATTAACCCAGCCACCAATTGACTATGAGGTGTGACAGCATCGCCAAGCGCCGCGCTTAGGCCCGCTTCACATTCGGGTGACATCGTCGCCCCCAAAAGCCGCCACAGCGAGGGGGCAATGGGCGGCGAATACAAGATGCCACGCTCCAGCATCAGGGAAATGCCCAGAATTGACTGCGCCGTGCCCGGATGCACGGCAACATCAATCAACTGTTGAACAAGGGGCTGATAACACCGAAGGCAATCCAGCCCTGTGCTGCTCAGGCCCAATGAATCCGGCAGAAAATGCCCCTGTCCACTGTCAAGAATGAACCGCAGATAGGTCGCGTGATAGTCCGACACCAGCCCGGTGTCGTGCATCGCGCGTGCCATGCCCGAAGCTTCGGTCTGCAATGTGCCCGTATCGGCAGCGGCAAGGCGGCTGCGATACACATCTAGGCCGGGGTCTTCACGGCAGAGTTCCGTCGGGCCAAACAGCGCGCTTATCAGACGGTCAGCGCCCAGCCGGTTGTCGCTGGCGTTGAAGCCCTGACTTTGCTGACCCAGCGCCAGCGCAATCTGCAAGATCATGGATTTGACATGACCTACCTGAATCGGCCTTTGACGCAGGATGCGCCAGACTTCATCAACCAGCCTGCCCAAAATCCCTTCGGTGCCCACAACTTCCAGCAGGTGCTGAAGCAACTGGTCAACGATTGGGGTCAGTTCATGTTCTGACAGGCGCGAAGCCTCGTGGTGCGCGCCCAGTATCCGGTCAAGGTTCAGCGCCAGAACTTGCGTCAGGAAATGATGCGCATGTTCCATCGGCAGGCCCGGTTGCGAATGCTCGCCGCGCGCCACAGCAAGGAAGCGCAACAGGCTGATGCATTCCAGAACCACAAGCCGCATGTCAGGGGATTTCAGCGCATTGCCCACCATACCGGGCACAAGGCCAGAGGGGGCAGCCCAATCCGTTCCGTCAAAAATACCCGCCGCGTCCAGCGCGACAGCGCGCGCTTCCAACTCTGCCAGCCCGCCGGGCTGCTTGAGCAAGCGCTTGGCGGCATCCAGCACGCGACCCTGATAGGTGAATTTCGCAGCAGGCGTTGCCCCGGCAAGCTGTCCCAGCATGTGATCGAAGCTGCGCGCGATCTGTTTGATCGGAGTGCCTTCGGAGGTCATTGTCATCGCTGCTAATCCTGTGACGCTATCGTGCGCGCCGTGTTACTATTACAGATGTCGTCGCTTCGTCACAAGAATGCAAGCCAACGCGGCAGGCAGGTGGCAAAACATGCCATATTCTGCGTGCCGCGCCAAAGACTTCATCAGATGTAGTAGTCCAGCTCTTCCTGCGCCTTCAGCAAATCCCGCAATTGGTGCGGGTCTTCGCCGAAGAAATAGACCAGCCCCCAATGCGTGCCAAAGGCCGTTCGCTTGGTAACTGTCGATTCCACAGGTGCCGCCAGTTCGTGGAATTCGAAATAGGGGTGGTTCTCTGTCTCTGGTGGAATCTGCAATTCGCTGACCACCCGCCTGCGGGGATAGACACCAAAACAGCCTGCATGGCCCAGCGCATCCTTGACGGGGGTGGGAAAGAAAGCGTCCAGCTCTTCTTGCGTGGCCTTCGGGTCGAAAGACAGCACCAAGGCCTGATAGGCGTTAAAGCCGTAGGCACGCTCCATCAACTCGAACGCGTTAAAGCCGGGCGGGCGATAGGCCACTTCACCGAAATACATCGTACCATCATTTGTCACGAAATATTCGGGGTGGATGAAACCGAACTCGATATCGAACACGTCAATCAGCTTTTCGATCTGCTCGGTGATCTTGGCGCGGTACTTTTCCAGCTCTGGCGTGGCAGGCACAAAGACCGAATAGCCCAGCGTCACATATTCCGAAATGTTCAGAAACTGGATCTTGCGATCCTTGATCCACGCCTCGACCGCGAATTCCCAACCGTCCAGATGCGATTCCAGCAACGCGGGAAACTCGTCATCGGCAATCGCAGCCACATCATCGGGCGAGCGGATCACGCGGTGCCCAAGGCAACCGGCCTTGTCAAACGCCTTGAAGTGGATCGGGTCATTCGGGTCGCCATCCAGCTTGAGAAGTGTCTGGTTCACGCGCTTCAGGAACCGGATCACATCGGTCTGATCCATCGCTTCCTCAAAAATGCCGACACGAATGCCACCAAGCTGCGCGCGCCGCTTCATCAGCGACTTGTCGCGGAACAGCATAGCCTGGCCCAGCAGGCGCGGATTTTTCAGCAAGACAGAATTGACCGCCCCGGCCCATTCCACAGTTTCCTCGAACAGCGGTATGGCGACGTCAACGCCCATATCATTGAGAGTGGTCGCAAGCTCGTGAGAGCGGTCATTCAAGCGCTCGAAATCCCAACTGACATAGGGAATGCCGTGTTGGGTGGCATACTCCTCTGCCCATTTTGGCGCAACGATGACATAGCGGCGATCAAATTTCTCCAGCGCATCTATACACCGAAGGCTCCAGCCAAGAATTGCGATGTAGCCTTTGTTCGGATCTTTCGTCTGCATCATTTCCCCTTCAGAATTAACTCAAAGCGTTACAGTCCCAGCTTGCTGTGTCGCAAGTTGAAATGCTTCGCATATACAACTATCATAGATGTAAGCTGATTGACACCGCATGCCACGTTTTTAAAATATAAGCACGATTGTTTCGGGTGGGCGCGTGCGCGCGACACAATCTAACGAAATTTTTCTTTATTTATCTAACTAAAATAAATTCCCTGAAATACGCGCCTTAGCGGTCATCCCTATATGGATGATAGGGCCATGTCGCATCTCTCTTGTCGCGGCATATGCCGGCAAGCCGTGGCGTCACTCGCCAGATGTTCAGGACAGGGATGATGCAGAGCGATGGGCGTGTGTCGGCGCAGGTGCGTGGATCGGAAGGGTTGCCGCGCTGGCGTCTGGGGACAGGCCGCAATCGAACAGAACATCCGATCCCAACCCGAAAACCCGTGTGTCTGGCCGGATACAATCGGCAAGTTTCAGGTGCGGAATTTTTGTGGTCAACGACGCAGGGCCAGCCCCGATCAGAAGCGGCGCTACAGCAACTTGCAGCCGCGTCAGCAACCCCGCTTCCAGAAACCCCGCAATGGTAATGCCCCCGCCTTCGATCAGCAGGCTGGACAATCCGGACTTTTGCAAGGCTGACAGAATATCGCGCGGCCGGAATATGCCATCGACAAGCGGCAGTCTTATGACTTCGACCCCAGCGATGCGGGGGCGTTCGACAGCCTGAACCACCAGACGCCGCGCACCATCCGCGCGCAGGGCAGGGGCATCATCGGGCAACCGGCCCTTGGGGTCGATCACGATCCGCGCCGGGTTGGGGCCGCTGCACAAGCGTACAGTCAGGCGCGAATTGTCATGCAGGGCTGTTCCCACACCAATCACCACACCATCGACCAGCGCGCGCAACCGGTGCAGATGGGCCAGGCCGTCCGGCCCCGACACATCGCGCGCATCGCCTGACACAGTGGCAACGCGCCCGTCCAGCGACTGCCCGATCTGGGCCACGACCATCGGTGTCAGATCGCGCCGCGCCAAGGGACCATAAAGCGCCAGTGCCCCCTTTTCCCCCTCGGACCACACGCCACAACACGCGCATGCGTGCCCCGACCTGACCGCCAGAACCCGATCCCAGACTTGGCGGGTAACAGTTACGCTGTGCATTTCTGTTGTCCTTTCCTGTCGGTCACGCTGTGCGCAGTTCAATGTCGGGTGGCAGGGCAAGCAGGTCACGATGCCCGATGCGGCACTGTGCCTGTGCGAGCTGTGCGATCCTTCGCCCCTGCCAGCTTGCGGCTTTTGCTTCTCCGGCCTCGGTTGCGGCACCGGCTATGCCCGCCAGCAATTCACGCTGAAGCGCGGCCGCACTCGGGCCAAGCTGCCAAGGACTGTCCGCCTGCAAGACGCGAAAACCGGCAGCGGCAAATATCTCGGCAATGGCCTCTGCCGCATCGGGGCCAAGGGCCGGACCGAACCCTTTATCCCCGCGCTGGTGTTGGTTGAACGCAAGCGTCACGTCGGCGTCTGCCGGATCAACCGGTGACCAACGCATCGTCCCGTCATAGTTCAAGGCCGCATAAAACGGCAGCGCATGGCGGGCCAGATGATCGGCAAGGGACGTGACCCAGTCGCGCGCGCACAGATCAAGCAGCGCCGAGGCCGTCACCAGACTGGCCCCGTCCAGCGGCAGTTTGTGCAGATCACGCAGATCAAGCTGATGGGTCGTCACACCGGTTTTGGCTCCTGCCGCCGCCTGTTCCAGCAGAGAGGCATCATTGTCGACCAGCCGCCATCTGGCCACCTGTTTGAGGGGGGCGTCAAATGCTCGGATCGTTGATCCGGTGCCGCACCCCAGATCGACAATCACCGGCTCTGGACCAGCGGCCTGCGCTGCCGCCAATAAAAGCGCGCTGTCACGTGCCGCGTGATCGGCGGGTTCGCGCAAGGCCAGCCATGTCGCTGAAAATCCCATGCGTTCAGATCTCTGCCTCAAACCAGCCGCGGGCCAGATGGCTTTCATGCAGCGTGATGCGCAGCCGCTTCACGCGACCGGAATCCTTCAGATCGCCCGCACGGACCCTGTCCGCCATTTCACGAAAGATGTGGCCGGACAAAAACTCTGTGGTGGTGAAAACGCCCTTGAACTGCGCGACCTCATCCAGATTCTTGTAGCGCAGCGGCTCTAGCACCTGCGCCAAGGCTTCGGTCGCCAAACCAATATCCACGACCAACCCGTGTTCGTCGATGTCATCGGCGAAAAAGGCCGCATCAACCGTGAAGGTCGCGCCATGCATACCTTGCGCAGGGCCGAAAAGCGGCGAGGGGAACGAGTGGGCGATCATGATATGGTCACGGACTTCGACGGCGTACATGGTAACTCCTGTTGTGAGGTTCTGCGCTACGGGTAACGGATGCGGTGACACAAGGTTTCTGGTGCTGCGAGGATTTCGGCGTAGACATCTGGCAGCGCGGCAAAATCCGTCTCGCCGGAAATCAGCGCATCGAAGCGGGGGTCACATAGCAACGCCAAGGCCTTGGACATCCGGCGGGCATAGCCCCAGCGCGGCAGGCGGTGGGCGGGCAGATTTCCGACTTGAGAGCTGATAAGCCGCAGGCGGCGGCTGTGAAATGCACCCCCAAGCGGCACGGATACCGACCTGTCGCCATGCCAGCTTGCCTCAACCACCGTGGCATTCATCCCGGCGTTGGACAGGGCCAGATCCAGCCCCGCTTCCGACGCACTGGTATGGATCACCACATCGCAATCCTGCGGCGCATCTTCGGGCATTGCAAAGCGCAGGTCCAAAGCGCGCGCCAACGTGGCGCGGGCGGGATTGATGTCGACCAGCGTGACATCAGCGCCCGGCATTCGGGCCAAAAGGAACGCGACAAGTGCCCCGACCACGCCCGCGCCGATCACGGCGATCCGGTCGCCAGCACTTGCGCCGCTGTCCCACACCACATTCAGCGCCGTTTCCATATTCGCAGCCAGAACCGCGCGTTGCGGTGGCAACGCCTCGGGCAACAGGGTCAGTGTGTCCTGTGGCAATCGGTAATGGGTCTGATGCGGGAAGAGGGCGAAGACGTGCCGCCCAGCCAGTACCCCTTCTGTAACTTCGCCCACGCTGCAATAGCCGTATTTCACAGGAAACGGAAACGCCCCTTCCATGGCGGGCGCACGCATTCGGTCATGTTCCGATACCGGCACTTGCCCCTTGCAGACCAGCCGTTCAGTCCCACGGCTGATGCCGGAATACAGCGCCTTGACCGCGACCCCTGTTCCCGTGTCTGCGGGGCGGATCTCGGCCCTGTCAGGGGCCACACACCAAAGGGCCAAGGCAGTCATTTCAACACATGTCCCGATTTTGCGACCTTGGTTGCCAGATAATGGGCGTTCTGGGCGGTCTGGCCAACCACAAGCGGCACCCGCTCCACCACTGTGATTCCCTGATCGCGCAAGATCGCCACCTTGGCCGGATTGTTCGTCAGCAACCGCACCGAGGTTATCCCCAACTGCTTGAGCAGCGCCGAGCCGTTGCGGAAATCGCGCTCATCATCGTCAAATCCCAGATGGTGATTGGCCTCGACCGTGTCAAAGCCGTGATCCTGTAGGGCATAGGCGCGCATCTTGTTGGCCATGCCGATGCCGCGCCCCTCCTGATTGAGGTACAGCAGCACCCCGCCGCCAGCCTTGGCCATTGCGGTGCAGGCAGATTGAAGTTGCGGGCCGCAATCGCATTTCAGACTTCCAAGCACATCGCCGGTAAAGCAGGCCGAATGCAGGCGGACAAGCACCGGGCGCGACGGGTCCGGGGTGCCAATCTCGATGGCGTAATGCTCGATACTGCCATCATTGGGGCGAAACACATGCACACGCCCGGCCTGATGCGCAGCCATCGGAAGTGCTGCGGTCGAGACGGGGCGTTGAAACCGCGCGGCGGCCAGTTCCGACAAGACTTCGGCGGCATCAATCACGCACAGGCCATGCTGCACCGCTTCTGCCAGCCCGTCTTTCAGTGGCAAAATAAGGGCTGCGGGCAACAGCTGCGCCGATTTGGCCAGCGCAATGGCGGCGCGGTGGATTGCACCCCCCTCAAACGCCTTGGCACTGTGCGCGCCCCTGCCATCCGGCGCAACCTGCGCGGCACTCAGGGCGGGATCTGCCATCGCGCTGATCGCAGCCAGATTGGCGTCGGCGGGCAGGGTCATGCCCAGGACCTTCGCCTTTGGCAGACCCTCCAGCCCCAGCATCGCCATGCGGTGCCGTGTCAGCGCGATTTGCGGTTTGCGCTCTGACGTAGTGACGGCGGCGTATCTTTCGGGGGTCAGCATTTCGACTGCGATCACCATTGCGGCGTCGGGGCCACTGGTCAGCACGACCGGCACGCCAAGG
The DNA here is from genome assembly GCF_006716865.1 of Roseinatronobacter monicus. NCBI lineage: Bacteria > Pseudomonadati > Pseudomonadota > Alphaproteobacteria > Rhodobacterales > Paracoccaceae > Roseinatronobacter > Roseinatronobacter monicus. The sequence continues at coordinate 264,546 of NZ_VFPT01000001.1, forward strand.
CGCAGATCACCTTTGACCCGCATCACACGTTCAATCACATGCGGCGCAAAAGCAGAGATCGCAGGGGCTTCGGCCACGCGGCCGGGTGTCACTGCATTCATGAGATTACCAAGTCTTCAAACATCGGGTGTGACATAGCGTTACATCACGACAGGCAAGTCCGGCCTTGGTGTTTTCAGACAGGTGGCGCGCCTCACGCGAAGTTTCGCCGCTTGGGACTCGACCTTGGTTCAGACGCTCTAAGTAGTCAGACTTGCGTTATTTTGCGATATGACGAGAGGAGAGTGGCTGTGGGCCTGACAGTATGGATGGGCCTTTTGCGGTCCTTGGTGATCTATCACAATCCGGTGACACGTGCGCCGCTGCGCCGTTTCTACCGTGATCTGCTGCGTCCGGGTGACCTTGCCTTTGATATTGGCGCGCATGTCGGAACGCGGGCAAGGGCCATGCGGGCCGCTGGGGCGCGTGTTGTGGCGCTGGAACCGCAAGCGCCCTTCTCTGGCTTTCTGCGCCTGACGCTGCCGCAAGATATCCGGCTGGTCGAAGCGGCTGCGGGAGCTGCCGAAGCCTTGGCGCAGATGGCCGTATCATCCCGTCACCCGACTGTTTCATCGCTGAAATCAGGGTTTTCGGAAACGGCAGGTGCCGCGCCCGGTTTCGAGCATGTCCGCTGGGACAGTGTGCAACAGGTGCAGGTTACGACACTGGACAAACTGATCGCGGAAGAAGGGCTGCCCCGCTACATCAAGATCGACGTTGAAGGGTTCGAGTTGGAGGTGTTGTCCGGCCTCAGCCAGCCGGTTGAGATGCTTTCGGTCGAGTACCTTCCCGGTCTGCCGGACCTGACATTCTCGGTGATCGAGCGCTTGCTGGAGCTGGGACCATACCGGTTCAATCCGGTGCGCGGCGAATCTGGTGCGTTTTTGTGGGACGACTGGCGCGACGCTGCCAGCACAAAAAACTGGCTTCGCAGCCTGCCCAGCGATGCCGTTTCGGGCGATCTTTACGCACGACTGCCGGACTGACCCCGCAGCACACGGGCAAATTCCTCGAACAGAGCGGGCGCTGCGGTCAGGACGGTGCCAGATAATTCAGGGCGATCCGCAGGTTCCAGCGCGGCGATGGTGGCGCCCGCCTCGCGCAGGATGACCAACCCTGCCGCTATGTCCCATTGTTGCAAGCGGCGTTCCCAGAAACCGTCAAGCCGCCCCGCCGCGACATAGGCCAGATCCAGCGCAGCCGCCCCCATGCGCCGCACACCTGCGCAATGCGGCATCAGGCGCGCGATGTCGGCGGCATGATCGTCGATATGGTCCATGCCGCCAAAAGGAATGCCGGTTCCGAACAGGGCCGCCGAAAGTGTAGAGGGTGTTGCCAGTTGTAGCGGCTGGTCATTCAGAAACGCACCGCCGCCAAGCCGGGCCGAGAATGTCTCGCCTTTGACCGGGTCATGGATCACGCCGATGCGGCGTGCGCCATCCACCTCTAGCGCGACGGACACAGCCCAATGGGGAATGCCACGCAGAAAATTGGTGGTGCCATCCAGCGGATCAACGATCCAGCGGCGGCGCGGTGCCACGACCTGTGCAGTTTCTTCGCCCAGCCAGCCATCACCGGGGCACGCCCCCAGAAGCAGGTTGCGCAGGCAGGTTTCAGCCTCCAGATCGGCCTGTGACACAAAATCCCCCGCGCGTTTGGTCGAGATGGTCAGATCGCCCCGCCTTGTCCAGTGGCGCATCAGTCCTGCACCTGCGGTTTGCGCGGCGCGCATGGCCAATGCCAGATCGGCGGTATCTTGTGCATGATTGGTCATTTCTGAAATCCAATTTCATTTCTGTAACGCCACCCAACTGTTACGCCCTGCGATGCAGCGGAGGTAACGCGGCAAATCACAACGGCAAATTCAGCATGGCAGGACCGCGCGACGCCTGTCCGCGCGGCCTTGCGATATGTGCGCGGCAGCCATATTCCAAAAGTTTATGCGACATCTGTGCCGCTGTCGCAGCGAATGGCCGCTCAGACCTCCAGCACCGCATTGATGGCCCGCCGCCAGCGGGCGGTGCGCTCCAGCCGTTGCGTGTCATCCATCTGGGCGGTGAACTGACGCTCGACCGCCCAGCCCTTGGCAAAATCCTCCATCCCCGGCCAGACGCCCGCGCGCATTCCCGCCAGCCATGCCGCGCCAAGTGCCGTGGTTTCAAGCACTTGGGGCCGATCCACAGGTGCGCCGATGATGTCGGACAGGAACTGCATGGCGTAATCATTCGCCGCCATTCCGCCATCGACGCGCAAGGTGGGCTGCGCGCCCTCGCGCACCCAATCGGCCTGCATCGCTTCCAGCAGATCGCGGGTCTGGTAGCCCACAGATTCCAGCGCCGCCCGCGCAAATTCAGCCGGGCCAGAATTGCGGGTCAGCCCAAAAACCGCGCCACGCGCTTCCGGCTTCCAATAGGGCGCACCAAGGCCCACGAAGGCAGGCACAAGGATCAGGTCTTGCGAGGGATCAGCCGTTTCAGCCAGCCCTTGCGTCTCGGGGGCGGCGCGGATGATCTTCAGCCCGTCGCGCAGCCATTGCACCACCGCGCCCGCAATGAAGATCGAGCCTTCCAGCGCATAAGTGGGCTTGCCGTCCAACTGATATGCAATGGTCGTCAACAGCTTGTTGGTCGAGGCAACGGGCGTCTCGCCTGTGTTCAGCACCGCAAAACAGCCCGTGCCATAGGTGGATTTCAGCATTCCGGGGGTGAAACAGGCCTGCCCAATGGTCGCGGCTTGCTGATCGCCCGCCACGCCAAGGATGGGTATTTCGCGCCCGAACAGGTCCGCGCGCGTTACCCCGAAATCGGCGGCGCAATCGCGCACTTCGGGCAGCATGTCGCGCGGAATGTCGAGCAGGTCGCAGATGGTCTGACTCCAGCGCCCCTTGTGAATGTCATAGAGCATGGTGCGCGCAGCATTGGTCGCGTCCGTGGCGTGAACCTTGCCGCCGGTCAGGTTCCAGATCAGCCATGTATCGACCGTGCCGAACACCAACTCGCCCTTGCGCGCGCGCTCTCGCGCGCCGTCGACCTTGTCGAGGATGTATTTCAGCTTGGTGCCAGAGAAATAGGGGTCTGCCAGCAATCCGGTGCGCGCGGTGATCATCGGCTCGTGCCCCGCCTCGCGCAGCTTCGCGCAGAAGTCGGCGGTGCGCCGGTCTTGCCAGACAATAGCGTTATGGATGGGTTTGCCGGTCTTGCGGTCCCAGACCAATGTGGTTTCGCGCTGGTTGGTGATGCCGATGGCGGCAATATCGGCGGTTTTCAGCCCCGCCTTTTCAATCGCTGCACGGGCGGTGGCGGCACTGGTGGCCCAGAGGTCCGACGGGTCATGCTCCACCCAGCCCGATTGCGGGTAATGCTGTGTGAATTCTTCCTGAGCGATTGCGGCAATCCGCATCGCAGGGTCAAACACGATCCCCCTGCTGGAGGTTGTGCCCTGATCCAGTGCAAGAATGTGACTCATCGCGTCCTCCCGTAAAGTGGTGTCAGTCTGGCGCGTTCCGGCGTTTGCTGCAACCGCTCAGGCCGTGATCTGTGCGTTTACCATCCAGTCCTGTAGGGCTTGTGCCTGTGTCTTATCCAGCCGCAGCCCCAGTTTCGAGCGCCGCCAAAGCACGTCGTTTGCGTCGCGCGCATATTCGCGGGTCATCAACCAAGTCACCTCTGCTGCGGTCAGGGTGGCGCCGAAATCCTGGCCCAGATCACTGGCCTGTGTCGCGGTGCCCAATATGTCGCGCGCTTCGGTCCCGTAGGCGCGCACAAGGCGGCGCGCCCAGAATTCGGTCACGAACGGATAGTCCTGCTGCAAATCGCGCACCAGCCTGTCCACTCCGTCCGGCGCGAAATCGCCCCCCGGAAGCGCCACACCTGCGGTCCATTTTCCCTTGGACACCGGCAAAACCGTGGCGATTTTGTCCAGCGCCGCTTCGGCCAGCCGCCGGTAGGTGGTGATCTTGCCGCCAAAGATATTCAGCACGGGCGCGCCTGCGGATTGGTCGATCTTGAGCGTGTAATCGCGTGTGGCCGCTGTCGCGGATGACGCGCCGTCGTCATAGAGTGGGCGCACACCGGAATAGGTCCAGACCACGTCTTGCGCTGTGACAGGGCGCTTGAAATACTGGCTGGCGAAGTTGCACAGATAGTCGCGCTCCTCATCTGTGCAGACGGGGGGTGTGGCAGGGTCCGAATGCTCGGCATCGGTGGTGCCAATCAGGGTGAAATCCTGCTCATAGGGGATTGCAAAGATGATCCGCCCGTCAGTGCCCTGAAAGAAATAGCATTTGTCATGGTCATAGAGCTTGCGCGTCACGATATGGCTGCCGCGCACCAGACGCACATCCTCGCGGCTGTTCAGGCGCAATTTGCCGTGGATCACATCGCCCACCCACGGCCCTGCTGCATTGACCAGCATCTTGGCGTGAACGGTTTTCGTTTCACCTTCGGTTTTGATTGTCACGGCCCAGATGCCATTCTCGACCTGCGCCGAAGTGACTTCTGACCGGGTCAGGATATCTGCGCCGCGCGCATCGGCGTCGCGGGCATTCAGGGTGACAAGCCGCGAATCCTCGACCCAGCAATCCGAATATTCATAGGCTTTGGCAAAGCGGTCCTCCAATGGCGCGCCCTCGCTGGTTCCGCTCAGGGACAACGTAGATGTGCCCGGCAGGATCTTGCGGCCCCCCAGATTGTCATAAAGAAACAGGCCCAGCCGGATAAGCCATGCGGGCCTGCGCCCCTTCATCCACGGCATGAACAGGCCCAGCAGCTTCGAGGTGGGCGTGTCACTCTCGAACCGCATATCCTTGTGATAGGGCAGGACAAACCGCATGGGCCAGCTGATATGAGGCATGGCGCGCAGCAGGGTTTCACGTTCCATCAGGGCTTCGCGCACAAGGCGAAACTCGAAAAACTCCAGATAGCGCAGACCGCCATGGAGCAGCTTGGTCGACGCAGAGGAGGTGGCCCCCGCCAGATCGCCCTTCTCCGCAAGAAGCACCGACAGCCCGCGCCCGGCGGCATCGCGCGCAATCCCGCACCCGTTGATGCCCCCGCCAATAATCAACAGGTCGAGAGGCGCATCTTGTGCGCCGTTTTTCTTGGTGGGTTGCGACATGCGCCCTCCTGCACCGCTGGGGAATTCCGTGTTACGCCAAGTCCTATGCCCTATGGCCGTGACGGAGCAAGATTTTTTTTGGTTCTGCTTGGTTTTGTTCGTTTTTCGCAATCCGAACAATTCAAAGCGCTTTGTTCATGATAAATTCTGTCTGGTGTGATCGCCTTGCTGTCCGTTATGCTAAAACGAATATGCGAGGGTGCGGGGCAGGATCAAGCGCGCCCTGACTACGAATCAAACAGCCGAAAGGAGCGCCGCCGCCAATGTCCCAAGCCGTGCGATTTCGTGAGATACTGATGCTTGCGCGGCGCGATGGTCGTGTTTCGGTCGAGGGGTTGGCTGCGTATTTTGGCGTCACCTTGCAAACGGTCCGACGCGATCTGAACCAATTGGCAGATCAGGGGAAATTGCAGCGTATTCATGGCGGCGGGCTTTTGCCTTCGACTGTGGCCAATATCGGGTATGAAGACCGTCAGGATCTGAACGAAGCAGCGAAGGCCACAATCGCGCGACGCTGCGCGCAAGACATCCCGAACGGGTGCTCGCTCTTTCTGAATATTGGCACGACGACGGAAGCTGTGGCGCGCGCGCTTCAGGCGCACCGTGATATCATGGTGCTGACCAACAATCTGAATGTTGCGAATATCCTTGTCGATAATCCGTCTTGCGAGATCATCGTGGTGGGCGGGCTGTTGCGGCGGGCCGATGGCGGGCTGGTGGGCACGGTCACCACCCAAGCGATCCAGCAGTTCAAGTTTGATCTGGCGGTCATCAGTTGCTCCGCCCTCGACGAGGATGGCGATATGCTGGATTTCGACATTCAGGAAGTGGGCGTCAGCCAGACAATTCTGAAACAGGCGCGGCGCAGCTTTCTGGTGGCGGATCATTCCAAGTTTCGCCGCCGCGCACCGGCGCGCATCGGTTCTATTTCGCAACTGGACAGCTTCTACACAGATCAGCGCCTTACGCCCCCTTTGGAGGCCGCGTGCCAAAGCTGGGGGACAAACGTGTGTGTGACCGAGGCAGATGCAAGCCGATCACGCGCACCCACCTAGCGCCGGGTTGAATTTGGGCCAGATCGTCACGCGCATTCAGGCACGGTCATTTGTCGTCCAGCGCTTCGACAGCGCCCTTGCCGCGACTGTCCGTTGCCAACGAAGATTTCGGTATCTGGTCGTCATGCCGGCGCTGTTCGACCTTGCGCTTGCTGACCCACGCAAACACGATAACGCAGGCCAGCGTAAAGAGCGATAACACCGCAATAAGGGGCAGGGTTTCCATAAGCGGACTCCTTTTTCTCCATAACCATTCAAAATAAATGCCCGGTTTTGGCATCGGTTCCATGTTGCCCATCAAACCCTGCTGCACACGCGGTAAAAAATGTAGCGCATAAGGTTTGCAGTGCGCGTTGAGTGCGAAATGGGTTGCAAGCCATATTTCATTTGTGCAACGCTTCGCCTTAAGCGACATCAACAAGTCGCAAATGACAGGGAAAGATTAAATGCCAAGATCAGATTTCTGGTCCGGGCTGGTCGTAGCCGCGCTTGGGCTTCTGGCTTTGCTCTGGGTGATACCAAATTATGCGGGCTCGAATCCATTCGCGCGCATGCCCCCCGGATTGGTGCCCAGCATAGGGGCGTGGCTGATGCTGATCTGCGGCAGTGTTATTGCCGTCAAGGGGCTGGTGCAGATGCTAAAGGCACGCATCGTCCCCCTGAGCGCTGATCTGCATTGGGATGCTGTCGCATGGGCGGCGTGGCCATTTCTGTATGTCGCCGTCGCCATCTGGTTCATGTCCTTCATCAAGATCACATGGTTCGGTGCCTTTCTGATCGCAGGCATGCTGATCCTGCTGGGGGAACGGCGCTGGTACATGATCCTTGGGTGTTCGGTGGTGCCGGTGGCGCTGCTGTATGTCTTGTCTGTGTATCTGATGCGTGTCGGGGTGGTCTGAATATGGATTTTGCAGTTATTGGAACCGCCGCCGCCGAAGCCCTGACCCTTGCTTCTTTTATCGGCATCGGGGGCGGGGTGCTTCTGGGCTATGTTGTCGGGGTCATTCCCGGTCTGTCGCGGTCGGTGGCGATTTCTATCGCTATCCCCATGACCTTTTACATGTCGCCCTATATTGCCATTTCGTTCCTGATTGGCCTGTCCAAGGGCACGGCGGCGGGCAGTGCGGTGTCTGCTATTTTGCTGAATGCGCCGGGCGAAGCGTCGTCTGCGGCGACAGCGCTGGACGGTTATCCGATGGCGAAACAGGGCAAGCCCAAGACCGCCTTGCAGATCGGCCTGATTGCCTCGGTTATGGGGGATATTCTGGCAACGATCATTCTTATTTTTGTGGCCATTCCGTTTGCCCGTGTGGCGCTGCTGTTCGGTCCCTATGAAATGGCGGCCATTCTGGCCTTTGCGCTGGTGTTCATCGCGGGTCTGTCGGGCGGCAATATCTTCAAAGGGCTGGCTGCGGGCGGATTGGGCATCATTCTTGGCACAGTCGGGTTGGACAACCAGACAGGCCTACCGCGCCTGACATTCGGCTATGCCGAATTGATGGACGGCATGCCGCTGATCGCGGTGGCTATCGGCACGCTGGCCTTGTCCGAGATGTTTATCCAGTCCGAGAAGCTGCGCTACGAGCGTGGCACAATGTCTGTCCAGTTGAAAAAGGATGACAGCGACCGCATCACATGGCCGATTTTCCGGCGCATTCTGCCCACCATTCTGCGCGGCACCGGTGTCGGCACTTTTGTTGGTGCATTGCCGGGGCTTGGCCCGTCGGTCGGCTCTTTCATGTCATACGGGATGGCACAGAAAGCCGCGAAAGAGCCAGAGTTGTTTGGCAAGGGCGAGCCGAAGGGCATCGCGGCAGCAGAATCCGCAGATAACGCTGTTATTCCCGCTGCCCTGATCCCGCTTTTCGGGTTGGGTATTCCGGGCAATGTCTCGGCTGCGCTGTTGATCGGGGCGTTTGCGATCCACGGCATCACCGTTGGCCCGCTTTTGCTGCGCGACAACCCTGAATTGCTGTACTCGATCTTTGCAGGGATGATCTTGGCCTCTGTCATCATGCTGGTGCTGGGCTGGTATGGCTTGATGGTGTTTGCACAGATCACCCGCGTGCCGCCGCATGTCGTCATTCCGATCGTGATCTTCTTCTGCTTGGCCGGGATGATGCTGCAAGGCTACGGCACGTTCGGGCTGGTTATTCTGATGGGGTTTGCCCTGCTGGGGTACCTGATGAAGAAATATGACTACAGTTTTGTCACCTTCCTTGTGGCCTTTATCATCACGCCCATGCTGGAGTTGAACCTGCGTCAGAGCATCATCCTATCGCGCGGAAACTGGGAAATTCTGCTGAACCGCCCGATTGCGATGATCTTTATCGCCTGTACGCTGGTCGCGCTGGTGACGCTGATTGTGCGCACGTTCCGCAAGGGCAAGCCCCCTGCTGGCGCACCCGCTGTCGACTGAAATTACCCACGGAGGAGGATACCATGAACAGACGTTCCATATTGGCGGCAGGCACCGCGCTGGGGGCCATGTTGGCCGCGCCGCTTGCGCTGGCCGACAGTTGGCAGCCCGAGCGACCGATGACGATGGTGATTGGCTTCGCGCCGGGTGGGTCCACGGATATTCAGGGCCGCGTCCTTGCCCGCACGCTTGAGGAATATTTTGGCCAGCCTGTAAACGTGGTCAACCAACCCGGTGGGGGCGGGGCGGTGGCGCTGACGCGGTTTATGAATGTGGAACCCGATGGCCATACCTTTATGTTCGGGGTGCAGCTTGGCCTGACCTTCTCGCCGATTGTGACGGAAACCGAATATGACATCGATGATTTCCGCTATGCGGGCACGATGGTTGGCGGGCAGTTTGGTGTCGTCGCGCGAGGCGATGCCCCTTATCAAAGCTTCGAGGAGCTTGTGGCCTACGGGCAAGAGAACCCGATGACCTATGCCCAGCAATTGCCGATGGATCAGGCGATCATGGAGTTGATTGCAGATCAGGAAGGCATTGATCTGGCCATTGTGCCAACTGGCGGCGGTGGCGGTATGGCTCCGCTTTTGCTGGGTGGCGAGGTCGATTTCGCCTTTTCAGGCGGCACACATGCGCAATACACGCCCACGGGTGAAATGAATGTTCTGGCGTTTCTGACGCGCGAACGCTCACCCTTCTACCCGGATGTGCCCACTCTGGTCGAGTTGGGCTACCCCTATGCCATGGACGACTTCCGGTCGTTCTTCCTGCCGGGCGGCACCCCGGATGAGATCGTTCAGGCGTTTGAAGATGCCGCCCGCTTCGCGGTCGAGCATGATCCATTCGTCGATGTAACGGTCGACAACACGCTGCACCCCATCGTCTTCATGGATGCAGCGGAAACCGAAGCCACCATACGTGAAATTCGCGCCGCGAATGAAGCGCTGATGGCCGATTGAAGACAGTTCAACAGGAGTACACCAAGATGAAAAAGACATTCACAGCCATTCTGGGCGCAACCATGCTGACCGCGCCGATGGCGATGGCCGATGACTGGCCCACGCGCCCGCTGACGATGGTGATCGGTTTCGCACCCGGTGGATCGACTGACATTCAGGGCCGCGTTCTGGCCAATGTCATGGAAGAATACCTTGGCCAGCCGGTCAATGTGGTCAACCAGCCCGGCGGCGGTTCTGCCGTGGCCTTTACGCGGCTGACCAATGTCGAACCCGACGGCTATACCTTCCTGTTCGGTGGGACCACGGCGTTGACCTTCACACCGATCATCACAGAGGTGGAATACGAGATCGACGATTTCGAGTATCTTGCCGCTGTGGCGCTGGGTCAGAACGCTATCGTCACATCCGCCGAGCAACCCTTCAGCACGTTTGACGAAATCATTGCTTATGGCAAAGAAAACCAGATGACCTATGCCCAGCAAACCCCGCTGGACGAGGCGATCATCGGTGCCATTGCCGAAGAAGAAGGGCTTGATCTGGCCATCGTCCCCACGGGCGGCGGTGGTGGTATGGCACCGCTGGTGCTGGGCCAAGAAGTTGATTTCGCCTATTCGGGCGGCACACATGCGCAATATACCCCCACGGGTGAAATGGTCGTCGCGGCCTTCATGTCGGCAGAGCGCAGCCCGTTCTACCCCGATGTGCCAACGCTGATGGAATTGGGCTATGATTACTCGATCGAGGATTATCGCACGCTCATCGTCCCGACCGGCGTGCCGCAAGAGGTGAAGGACCGTCTGATGTCTGCGGCAGAATTTGCCAGCGAAAGCCAGTCGTTCAAGGACATCACCGAAGGCAACACCTTCTTCCCGGTGGTCTATATCCCTCAGGATGAGATGGAAGAGAATATCCGTCGCATCCGTGCCGCAACCGAAGAGGTTATGGCCGACTAAACGTCAAAGCTATGGTCGGCCAGAAACCTGTCGCGGTTTCTGGCCGAGCGTTCTGACAAGGTGGCGGTGGGTCTGGCCCCGTGGCCTGCTTAGGTTTGATCGCCCCGTCTGCGTCTATCCCGTCATTTCCCCAGAATTGCACGCCAGTCATATTGCGGCGCGAAACCCAGCATCTGCTTTGCTTTGGCGTTGGAATAGAATGTCTCATCCGCGCCCATATCGCGGGTCAGCGGCACATCGGGGTAAAATCTGTCGATCAACTCTGCTGTGGTCAGGTCAACCGAATGCGTGTCGTTGGCGGCGTTGAATATCTCAAAGCCCAGCCCATCCACCTGAAGGCAGCGCTCGACCATGTGCCCAAGGTCGCGGGCATCAATATACGCAAAGATATTTCGCAGCCGCAGGGCAGGGTCTTGCATGAATGCAGGGAAAAGCGCTGCGTAATCCTGCGGCTCCATCACATTGTTGATCCGCAAGCCATAGATATCGGCACCGCTGCGCCGCTGAAAACACTGCGCCGTGGCCTCATTGACAACCTTGGACATGGCATAGCTGTCTTCGGGCACTGTGGAGTGGTTTTCATCCAGCGGCAAATAGTCAGGTTTGCGCGTGCCATCGGCAAAGCAAACACCATATGTCGTCTCGGATGAGGCGAAAATGATCTTGCGTACGCCAAATTTCAGCGCCGCATCTATGACGTTATAGGTGCCAAGCGTGTTGACGCGGAAGCATTCATTGTCGCTTTTCAGCAATATTCGCGGCACGGCGGCGAAATGCACGACGGCATCGAACCGGGGCACGCCGGTGCCAGCTTCCAACTCATCCAGCCCGGCATAGCTGGACATGACATCAAACATCTGCCCGGCATCGGTGATATCTGCGCGGCGGTTGTCCACGCCCTCAAGCTCCAGCGCGACAAGGTCCACATTCAGGACACGGTGCCCCTGATCGCGCAGATACGCCACGGCATGACGTCCGGCTTTGCCCGCGCCGCCGGTAAACAAAATCCGCATTGCTGAAACTCCTTGATCAGTTGGGCAAGACTTAGCAAGGCTTGAAGGTGCCGTCGACCGCCCTGTGGCCGCCGGGGGTGTTAATCAGCCCCTCGAATACCCATCTAAACCTGTAATGGATGCTGCGCGCAATGTGCGCAGTGTGAATGCGTGTGCCGCACTGATCCGCGCCATAAGTGGTGCAAGGCATTGTCCGCAGTACATATGATAAAGGAATTGCCAGTATGAAAGACCACATTTCCGACCTTCCCCAACAGCAGATTGCGCATGGCGATGTTCCCCGCGAACGGGCGTGCTTGCGGTGCAAGGCGGTGTTTCACAGCGAAGGCTTTGGGGAGCGGATTTGCAAGCGGTGCAAGGGCAGCAGCACTTGGAAAAACCCCGCATCGGCATCTGGCGGCAGTGGTCGGGGCAGCAAAGCAAAATCGTCCGGGTCCGGCTCGTGACAGTTCTGACGATCACTCACAAGACGGATTACCGTTATTCCGAGGCAATCTCGCTTGGGCCGCATCGCATGATGCTGCGCCCGCGTGAAACGCCCGAATTGCGCCTGCTGTCCTTTGATCTGTCCGTGCAACCCGAAGCGACGATAAATTGGGCGCATGATGTCAGAGGCAACACCATCGCTACCGCCAATTTCAGTGGGCTGACAGATGCGCTGAGCGTTGAAAGCCGCATGACGGTTGACCTGACAGCGCCTGCATGGCCCATTTTCGACATTGCGGCCCACGCGCAGAATTATCCTTTTCTGTATTCGGACGAAGACTGGATCGATCTTGGCGCATTGGCAAGGCCGCAATATCTGGATGTGGCGGGGCGGCTTTCAAATTGGGTCGAAGGGTTCGTGATGCAGCGCCCCACCGATACATTGTCGCTGCTGCAAGATGTCAGCAACGGTGTTTCCAGCCAGATCAGCTATCAAAGCCGCGAGGTTGAGGGCACCCAAGGCCCGTTGGAAACGCTGGACCGCGCGTGGGGGTCTTGCCGCGATCTGGCGGTTTTGTTCGCCGAGGCCGTGCGGACATTGGGTTTCGGGGCGCGGATTGTGTCGGGGTATATGTTTGATCCGACAAGCGGGCTTATCGGTTCTGCTGGTGCTGGCTCCACCCATGCGTGGGTGGATGTGTTTGTGCCGGGGGCTGGCTGGATTTCCTTTGACCCGACAAACCGGTCCATGGGGTCAGGCAATCTTATTCCTGTGGCCGCCGCGCGCCATATCACACAGGTTGCCCCTGTTGTCGGCAGCTTTCACGGGGCGGCAGGCGTGAGCGTGACGATGGACGTAGAAGTGAAGGTAGATGTCGCCTGACAGGTGCGCAGCCGCTACCGCTTGTCCGCAGGGGCCGGTGTGGGCAGGTGTCGAAACACCCCCCATGCCGAAAAGATCAGGATAACACCAAGCCCGACCTTGAGGGCCTGCGCAGGCACACTCTCAAGCGCCAAGGCCCCAAGAATTGCACCGAGCACCGAACCTGCGCACAGCGGCAGCAGCGTGGTCCGCCAAAGGGCGGGCGCGCGCAGCACAGAACCTGCCCCCAAATGCCGCGACAGACCGACTGCGATGGTGGGCAGACTGACCAGAATAGACATGGACCCGGCAAGCTTCACATCCGCACCAAACAGCAGAATGAACACCGGGTTGATTAACTCGCCCCCTGCCACCCCCAGCAGCGACGAGACAAGCCCGATCCCCACACCGCACAGTGCGGCAACCATCACGGTTGTGACCAGATCGTCCCCCACCAGTCGCGCGGGGGCCGTAACGAACAGCCCTTCGGCGATCAGCACAAACCCAAGCGCCACAAGTAGGATCAGGATCAGGCGGCCAAGCAGCTTGTCGGATACCTGTCGCAACCAGCCCGCCCCAACCCACGCCGCTGACATGGACCCCGCCAGCATGCCAAGGATTGCAGGCAGATAAGGCGTGATCTCGGCCATTGGCACCGCAGCGGCGCGGAACGGAAAGGCCGCGGCCAGCACAGCAAGGCTGGCCACAAGGTTCACGGCCACCGCCTCACGCGGGGAAAACCGCAAGACGCCCACAAGCGCAGGCAGACGAAATTCAGCCCCGCCAAGCCCGATCAGCCCGCCAGCGGTGCCGACAGCGGCACCAATCCCGAAGGACAGCGCAGGGCGCGCCGGGCGGGTCATTCTGCGACCTTGTATTGACGGCCTGTTCCAACGTCTTCGGGGGCAACGGCGACAGATTTGAGTATGGCATGGCAGCGCTGGCCGCGTTCCAGCCCCATCGCCTGAACCGAGCGGCGCGTGATGCGCGCGCTCAGCCGCTCGTCGCCAATGGCCAGCGTGACCAATGCGCCGGGGCCATTGCCCAGCCGAATGTCGGTGATGAGGCCGGACAGGATATTCAGCGCGGACAACCCTTGCGGCGCGTCGCGCGACAAGATCACCTCTTGCGCCGCAATGCGTACGCGCAATGTCGTGCCGGGCTGGTCGCTGATGCGCGGCAACCACAACGACCCCGCAGCGGTTGTCAGCTCGCTCAACCCGTCGCTGTGATGCGCCACCACCCGCGCGCTTAGCACCGAGGCCGCGGCCCGTGCCCCGACTGCCGCCACATCGCCGAGCACTTGCGCAGCAGTGCCACATGCCGCAACGCGCCCCGCCTTTAGCGCCACAACAGTCGTCGCAAGCCGCGCCACTTCAGCCGAGGAATGGCTGACATACAGGATCGGCACGGACACTTCGTCGCGCAGTCGTTCAAAATAGGGCAGGATTTCCGCCTTGCGGGCCTCGTCCAGCGCGGCAAGGGGTTCATCTGCCAAAATGAGCTTGGGCGCGGCCAGCAGCGCACGCCCAATGGCGACGCGTTGTTTCTCTCCGCCTGACAGCGCACCGGGGCGACGGTCCAGAAGCGCGCCGATGCCCAGCATCTCGACCACGCGCGTCAGGCCTTCGGTGCGTGCGTCGCGCGGTGCGAACCAGCGCCCGTATAGCAGGTTCTGGCGCACAGTCAGATGCGGGAACAGGCGGCCTTCCTGAAAGATATAGCCCAAGCGGCGCTTATGCGGGGGCAGGTTGCGGCGCGCCTGTGTATCAAGCAGCACCCAGTCATGCGCGACCACCCTGCCTTGATCGGGGCGAAGCAGACCTGCCACTGCGTTGATCAGCGTGGTCTTGCCAGAACCTGAGGGGCCAAACAGCACGGTCACACCGGCCGGCGCGCTAAAGGCCACGTCAAGCGTGAACCCCTTGAAGCTGTGCCGGAGTGAAACCTGCAATGTCATGTCCCGGCCACCACCCTTGCCACGCGGCGCGCCACAAATTCGGACACCAGCAGCGCCGCCATTGCGATGACGATGGCAACAATGACAAGGCGGCTTGCCGCCTCTTCGCCGCCCGGCACCTGTAGAAAGGCATAGATGGCCGAAGGGATGGTCTGGGTCTGGCCGGGGATGTTCGACACAAAGGTGATTGTCGCGCCAAACTCGCCCATTGCCTTGGCGAAGGCAAGAATTGCGCCTGCAATGACGCCGGGCAGGATCAGCGGCAAGGTGACGGTCAGGAACACCCAAGGGCGTGATGCACCCAGCGTGCTGGCCGCCGCTTCCAATTTCGGGTCAACTGCTTCAACGGCCATGCGGATTGCGCGGACCATCAGCGGAAACGCCATCACCGCAGCGGCTACCGCCGCGCCTGTCCAGCGAAAGGACAGCACAATCCCGAACCATTCGTCCAGAAACTGCCCCACGCTGCCGCGCCGCCCAAAGGTGACAAGCAGCAGATACCCGGTCACGACGGGCGGCAGGATCAGCGGCAGATGCACAAGCCCGTTCAGCACCTGCTTGCCCCAGAAGTCCCACCGCGCAAGCGCATAGGCCACAAATATGCCCAGCGGCAGGCTGACCAGTGTGGCCCAGAACGACACGCGGATCGACAAGCGCACCGCTTGCCATTCGGCAGGCCCAAGCCAGTTTGCCCAGTCAAACCCCATCAGTCGATCACACCAAAGCCATGCGCCGCCCAGATCGCGCGCGCAGTGTCCGAGGTCAGAAATTCCAGATACGCCTGCGCCACAGGGCTGGTCGATTGTGCGGTGATCGCCGCGGGGTATCTGATCGGGTCATGGCTGCCCTGCGGGAAGGTGCCGATAACTGTGACGCTGTCGGTCGCGCGTGCATCGGTTGCATAGACGATGCCAAAGGGCGCTTCATTCTGCACCACGAAGGCAAGGGCCGCGCGCACATTGTCAGTTTGCGCGACGCGTTGCGCCACGCTGTCCCACAATCCCAGCGTCGTCAGTGCGGCTTTTGCGTACATGCCAGCGGGCACAGCATCGACCATCGCCATTGCAAGGCGCTCATCCCCCAGCATACCGGCCAGATCAAGGGTTTCATCCATACGCACCGGGGCGGCATTCTGACCGTGCGCGATCAGGACAAGCGTGTTGTCCAGAATATCGCGCCGCGTATCTGCGCGCAAATCACCCGACGCGGCGACAGCGTCCATCCAGTCGGCATGTGCAGAGATGAAAATATCTGCGGGCGCGCCTTGCTGGATCTGCCGCGCCAGTGCGGAAGAGCCGGCGAAAGACAAGACAGCTGTGTGGCCCGTCGTGTCTGACCATGCCGCTGACACGGCCTCGGCCGCATTGGTCAGGCTCGCCGTCGCAAAAACCGTCACCTGATCGGCGGCAGCACCAAAAGGGGCCACAAAAAAGGCCAGTGCGGCAACGGTTTCGACAAAGGGGCAGCGGTGAAGGGGCGAGGGCACAAGACACTCCGCAATGATATGTTTGAGAAAACATATCGCAGCAAGCCCGTGCATCTGGCAAGCGATATTTTCCGGCGGGAATATCCCTTGCGCGTTGTCAGAATGGAGCAAGACAACGCCTGCTGGCACGACATGACGGATGACGGAGCCGTGAATTGATGGTAAAAATTCCACCTAAGGCTGAAGGCTTGGCTGCCGACTCGCCCAAATTTCCGGGCGACGGGGGGGGCGGCAAGATCACCGGGCCTCTGCTGGCCCGCCCGTGACGTAAACCGGAGAAGGCGCATATGTATAAACTCGCATCCACCGCTATTTTTGTTCTCGCTGCGGCTGGCCCGGCTTTGGGGCAGCAAAGCTCGGATATCGTCGTTCCTGAACCGCAGACGCAGACCACACAAGATTTCCCCGGAATCTCAGACGCCGCCATAGCGGCGCTGGAGGCCAAACGCGCAGGCAATCCCGTCGAGGCCGAGAATTGGATGGTTTCTGCCGCGCATCCGCTGGCCGTGGACGCGGGCGCAAGAGTGCTGCGCGAAGGTGGGAGTGCTGCTGACGCGATGGTGGCCGTGCAAGTGGTGCTGGGTCTGGTAGAGCCGCAATCCTCGGGCCTTGGCGGGGGTGCCTTTCTTGTTTGGCATGACGCTGAAACAGGCGAGATTACCACGCTGGATGCGCGCGAAACGGCCCCACTTGCCGCCAATCCGCGTCATTTTCAGGACGAGAATGGCGCGCCGCTGGATTTCATGACCGCTGTTGTCAGCGGTCGTTCGGTCGGCACACCGGGCACGCCACGGCTGCTGGAAGAAGCGCATCGGCGCTGGGGCCGCGCGAACTGGGCTGGCCTGTTTGATGAAGCGATTGAACATGCCGAAGCCGGATTCACTGTCTCCAGCCGGATGGCCGAGTCGGTGGCGGGTGCTGCCGAAACCTTGTCGAGCTTCCCCGCCACGGCAGAGTATTTCCTGCCTGACGGCGCACCGATTTCTGCGGGGGATAGATTGGTCAACCCCGCCTATGCCGACACGCTGCGCCAGATCGCAACGCAAGGGGCGGCGGCCTTTTATACAGGCGAAATTGCGGCGGATATCGTAGCAGCAACCCGAACAGAGGATCATCCGGGCTTGTTGTCGATGACCGACCTTGCGCGCTATCAGGTGATCGAGCGGCCTGCGATTTGCTATGACTATCGCGGCAATGAGGTGTGCGGCATGGGCCCGCCTTCCTCGGGTGCTGTGGCCATATCGCAGATCCTTGGGATGCTGGAGAATTTTGATCTGGGCGACATGGACCCGCAAGATGTGGAAACGCGGCGGTTGATGGACGATGCAACCCGGCTGGCCTTTGCCGATCGGGGCCGCTATCTGGCGGATAGCGATTTCGTTCCTGTGCCAGTGCAAGGATTGATCGACCGCGATTATCTGGCGGCGCGCGCCGAGTTGTTGCGCGGTGACGATGCCTTGCCCGAAGTGTCAGCGGGGCAGCCGGAATGGGACCACGCGCAGCTTTGGGGCGACGACACGCGCGAGGAACGCCCCGCCACGTCGCATATCTCCATCGTTGATGCTGACGGCAATGTCCTGTCGATGACCACAACGATCGAAAGCGGTTTCGGATCGCGGATATTCGTGCGTGGGTTTTTGCTGAATAACGAGTTGACGGATTTTTCCTTCCGCAGTCATGCGGATGGCTGGCCTATTGCGAACCGTGTAGAGCCGGGCAAGCGGCCAAGATCGTCCATGTCCCCCACAATTGTGCGGCGCGAGGGTGCGCCGATCTTAAGCATCGGCAGTCCGGGCGGTGCCACGATTATCGGCTTCACCGCGCAGGCGATCATCGCGCATCTGGATTGGGGCATGGATGTGCAGCAAGCGGTCTCGATGCCGCATCTGGTCAACAGTTTTGGCACATATCAGATCGAGGCGGAAACATGGGCCGAGGATCTGGACACGCCGCTGTCTGATCTGGGGTTCCAGACAAACGTGACGGCGCTGACATCAGGTCTGCACGCGATTTCGATTGGCGACAGGCTGCTGGGCGGCGCTGACCCACGGCGCGAAGGCATTGCCTTGGGCGAATGAAGCCGCCCTGTGTCGCCGCATCATAGCTTGCGCTTAAGCGTCAAGTGGCGCGGCGACGGGCCTTGGCGCGTCCGGTTTCAATCTGCGGGTCAGGGCGGCAATATGCTCTGGCCCGATTTCGCAGCAGCCACCGATGAGGGTCGCCCCTGCATCTGCCCAGTTTTCTGCGAAATCCGCATAGCTGTCGGGGCCAATGTCGGTACGTGTTGTCAGCAGATCTGTAGTCGCGCCAATGGTGTTGAAACGCGGGTCAATCTGGGTGAACCCGTTTGCATAGGCCCCGAATGACGTGTTGAATTGCGCAAGGATCGGCAGACCTTGGGACACTGCTTCGGGGCGCGCACAATTCAGCAAGACGCGGTCAGGCCGGAACTCTGCCAGCAGCGCTTCGATGTCTGACAACGCCTCGCCCGAGCGCAGGCGCGTGCCATCCTCATCCATGACGCTGAGTGCAAGCCTGACCGGCTTGCCTGTTGTCTGTGCGCCCATCAGCCCGCCCCGCGCCTGATCGACCGAAGACATCGTCTCTATCAACAGGACATCCACAATGCGCGCTTGCACAGCGGCGATGGCCGCATAGATTTCCGCCGCCTGCTCGGGCGGGGGGGCAAGGTCTGGTCTGTAAGAAAACCCAAGTGGCCCCAGCGATCCCGCAACCAGACCGTGGCCCGCGGCGTCCCGTGCATCTGCCGCAATCCGGCAGGCGGTTTGCGTCAACTCGTCCAGCCGGTCGCCCAACCCGAATTTCACAAGCCTGTCGGGCAGCAGTGCATATGTGTTGGCGGTCGCCACCTCTGCCCCGGCGGTGAAAAAATCCTGATGGATCTGGCGCACAAGCTCTGGCGCGTCCAGAAGCGCTTGTGTCGACCAGAGCGGTGTGGCCCGTCCGGCACGCCGGACCAATTCCTGCCCCATCCCGCCGTCAAGAATTGTGATTGTCATGAAGCCACTCCGTCTGCATTGCCCTGTCGCATCTAGCCAAATGTGCAAGGCCGTCAAGCCAAGTTCGGCGCGCTGAATTGTAGCACATTTGACGCCTGCTGTGGTGAGCGCCAACACTGCAAAGGCGCCAATCCGCCTTTCCCTAGTGTTCCTATCAAGATTTATCTGGCAATCGGCGATAAGACATACTATTTTACTAGGGAACAATGAGGGCATGATGCAGCAGTCACCTTTGAACGCTTTGGAATCACCACAGGCCGTCCCGGCACCGTTGGAGCGGGAGCTGGTTTTACTTCGTGTGCTGATGCGGAAATGCCGTGCGAAAGCGCGGGTCGAGGTGTTTGAAACATGTGCGCTTTTGCTGCACGCGCCCAAGGAAGGTGCGCAAGATTATGCCGATGCGCTGTTGCGTGTTTTGGTTTCAGGTCTGCCCACGGGGCCAGTTATTCACGCGATAACGGCGCAGGAACGTTCGTTCGATGAGAAGTGGTTGCTTGCGCTATTTGCCGCAATCCAACGCAAGGATCAGAGCAGCGTCGCGTTTTTGCTGCGCACGCGCCTGCCTTTGCATATGCGCAGACCTGTCGGCTGGTTGGCGACGGAACTGCTCAATCGTATGGACTCCGTGCCCGACAAATTCCATCAAGTTTAGAATCTTTCTAAAAACTTCTTGAAGGCAGCAGGGGAATGGCCTATCTATGGTGCAAGCGGGTAGCCAGCTTGTCGCCAGCCAGTCCCGTGTTGACATAGTCTGCTTTTCAACACGAAACAGGAGGGGTTCATGACCCAGACAGCACAACAATTGACAGTTTCTGCCAAGGACGCAATTTGCGAAGCCTTGAACCAGTCTGTCGCAGAAACGGCAGTCACCACGATGCTTGCCCAGAATTTCCACTGGAATGTAACCGGAATGGCCTTTGGGCCGCTGCACGCGTTGTTCCAGACAATCTACGAAGACCATTTCACAGCACAAGATGATCTGGCCGAGCGCGTGAAAGCATTGGGCGGCCATGCCGAAGGGCAGTTGGCCGGAATGCTCAAGCGCTCAAAAGTGGCCGAGCATGATGGCAACGGCACGGCAGAGCAAATGGTTCTGACACTGGCCAAGGCGCAGGAAACGATTGCTGCAACGCTGGCCGGAACAGCAGCCATCGCCGAAGAACATGGTGATCTGCTGACGCAGGATTTGGCCATTGCACGCGGCCAGACGCATGAGAAATTCGCATGGCTGTTGCGCGCCCATCTGGGCTAAGGCGGATCAGACGCTGACTAGATCGGGGCTTTGATCCCTTTCTTGTCGCAGCGCTTGCGGTATGCCTCGGCCCAATGGCGATACTTGCCCATATCATTTTGTTGATGCACCAAGAGGTCCAGAAAGGCCTTTTGGTGCGTTTCCTTTTTCAGCTTCTTGAACATGGATTTCTGCGCTTTGGTCATTGAACACCCGATACAGTGACCTTCGCGCTTGAACTTGCACACATCAATGCAGGGTGAGGGTATCTTGCTCATGGTGTTTCCTGACAGGCCCGATGGTGGGCGGCTGGGTTATTTGGTCAAGATCAGCTTGTTCGTTCGGGTTATGCGCAAGGTATAGACTTGTCCATCCAGCCGAATATGGGCCGTTGCGCCGCCTTCGGTCAGGCCTTCGGCGGAATGCACCGGAATGCTCTCGGTCGGGCAGGGGCGATTGGGGCTTGGCACTTGCATGTTTTCAGGGCGCTCATCCGTCATTCGGAAGTTCCCTGTCCGAATGTGCAAAACCGCACCATACCCCGATCACATGTATTCCTGCCCGCAACTTGTGCATCATCGCCCCAAAACATCAGGGAAACCCTGAAAGATTAGATATGACACACCGGGCTGACCTTGCGACTGGCTAGGTGATTTTCTCTTTTCTGACAAAAACAATCGGATAAGTCAAGCGCATGACGCGCCGCTTATCATGTGCATTTTAGGAACTGGTTTTTGCCGCGATGCGTTGGCCATTCACCTGAAGCATCCGTTCGGGGTAATCCGTTATCACACCATCCACCCCCATATCGGCCATGGCCTGCATGTCCGCACTTTCGTTGACCGTCCAGACGTTGACAGCAAGCCCCAGATCATGCGCCTCGCGCAGCCGTTCGGGTGTCAGGTCGCGGAAATGCACACACCAGCACAATGCCCCCTGCGCGGCCAGCAGGCGGGGCAGGCTGTCGGCATGGTCCGACAGGCGCAACCCATCCATATAGGGCGAGCCGTCAAACACCATGCAGTCATCGCCGGGCTGTTCATGACTCAGATAGCCGCGCGCGATATTCGGGGCCAGATCGCGCAAGGATGAAAGAACCCGCCAGTCGAAGGACGAGATCAGACATCTTGCGTCCACCCCATGTTGCCTGATCGCCGTCAAGACAGTCTTGGCCAGCACATCTGGCGGATCACCCAGATCGTCACGATGGGCAAAGGATTTCACCTCGATATTGATAAGCAATGCAGGGTCTTGCGCTGCCCAGTCCAAAAACTCCGACAACAAGGGAACCCGCACCCCATCAATAGGGCGCTGGTCAGGATAGCGCGCGCCATATGCGTGATCGGGGTGCAGCCGTCCGATATCATAGGCAAGCAATTCGTCCACGCTGAGATCAACAATCTTTGGCCCCGGCGCAGGCAGCCAGTTGCCATCCGGGTCGCGCGCAAGCTGCATGGGCACATGCGGATCATGGATAACGACAGGCACGCCATCAGCGGTATTCTGGACATCGACCTCGACGCCACGCACCCCGATTGCGCGCAAATAGTCGAACCCTGCCATCGTATTCTCTGGCAAAACGCCACGCGCGCCGCGGTGGCCATAAACATGCGGCGCGCCGTTGGGGCGCAGATATGGGTTGGTCATGGGCGTGCCTTTATGTCACGCGTTTGCCGCTGGCAACATCAAACGGGTGCAGTTTTTCGCGCTTGATGCTGAACTTCAAAGTCGTTCCTTCTGTCACATCAGGCACATGGGGCAAGCGCACGACCATCGTCTCCTTTATCCCGTCAAAGGTCAGGTGAAGATGGCTTTCTGCGCCAGCAGGCTCCAGCAGCATCAGCTTGCCACTTAGGGACATCTCGTCTTCTTGAGCGGGGGCAAGCGACAGGTCTTCGGGGCGGATGCCGATCAGATCGGCCTTGGTTGGCAGATGCGCAAGCGAGTCTGCCGAAACCAGCCCGCGCATATACTCGGCGGGCAGCATGTTCATCGCGGGCGAGCCGATGAAGCCTGCGACAAAGGTTGTCGCGGGGCGGGAATACACTTCCATCGGGGTGCCGATCTGCTCGATCCGGCCGCCATTCAACACGACCAGCCGGTCAGCCATTGTCAGCGCTTCCAACTGGTCATGGGTGACATATAGCGACGTGGTGGCCAGACGCTTTTGCAACTGCCGGATTTCGACACGCATCTGCACCCGCAATTTGGCGTCAAGGTTCGACAGCGGTTCGTCAAACAAAAACGCCGCAGGCTCGCGCACCAGCGCGCGCCCCATCGCCACACGCTGGCGTTGCCCGCCGGATAACTGGCGCGGTTTGCGGTCGAGAAACTGGCCGATTTCCAGCATCTCGGCGGCTTGTTTTACGCGCTGGTCGATATCGGCCTTATTGAAGCCACGGTTTTTCAGCCCATAGGCAAGGTTATTGAACACCGTCATATGCGGATAGAGCGCGTAATTCTGAAACACCATTGCGATGTCACGCTCGGCGGGTTCCAACTGGTTGACGACGCGGTCGCCAATCTTGAGCGTCCCTTCGGTGATCGTCTCCAAGCCTGCGACCATGCGCAGAAGCGTGGATTTGCCACAGCCGGACGGGCCAACCAGCACGATCATTTCCCCATCGGCAATGTCGATATTGACATCTGTCACAGCGCGCACATCGCCCGCATAGATTTTGCCAATGTTATCCATGGTAATTGAGGCCATGTGTTATTTCTCCGTCTCGGTCAGGCCTTTGACAAACAGCCGCTGCATGAACAGGATGACAAGAACAGGCGGCAACGCGGCCAGCACGACAGTTGCCATGACCAGATGCCACAAAGGTTCACTATCGCCCCCGGTCACCATGCGCTGAATGCCCATGACGATGGTGTAATATTCGGGATCAGTGGTGATTAGCAGGGGCCAGAGATATTGGTTCCAGCCATAGATAAACATAATCACGAACAGCGCCGCGATATTGGTGATCGACAGGGGCAGCAGGATGTCCTTGAAGAACTTCATCGGCCCTGCGCCATCAACGCGCGCCGCCTCCATCAACTCCTCTGGCACAGTCATAAAGAATTGCCGGAACAGGAAGGTCGCTGTCGCCGAAGCGATCAGCGGGATTGACAGACCCGCGAAAGAGTTGAGCATCCCGAAATCTGCCACCACCTGAAAGGTCGGCACGATCCGCACTTCGACCGGCAGCATCAGCGTCAGGAAGATGATCCAGAAGAAGAAGATGCGTCCCGGAAAGCGGAAATAGACAATCGCAAAGGCCGAGATGATCGAGATCGACAGCTTGCCGATGGTGATCGCCATCGCCATGATAAAGCTGTTCCACATCATCCCGCCGATTGGCGGCGTGCCTGCACGTGAACGCCCTTCGGTGATGACGGTGCGGTAATTCTCCCATGCGTTCGGGCCGGGCAAAAGCGGCATCACGCCGCGCACGAAGGTTCCCGGCGGATGGGTCGAGGCGATGATCGCCACATAGACCGGAAAGACGACGATGGCGACGCCGACGATCAGCACGAGATGGGCAAAGAAGTTGCCCCAGCGGTTATTGTCGACCATTTGGGGCCCCTTAGTAGTTCACGCGCCGCTCGATATAGCGGAACTGGATCACGGTCAGTACGATGACAATCCCCATCAGAATGACCGATTGCGCCGCCGAAGACCCGAAGTTCAGATTGACGAAGCCGTCACGATACACCTTGTAGACAAGGATCGTCGTGGCCTGACTTGGCCCGCCTTCGGTCGTGGCGTGGATGACGCCGAAAGTGTCGAACATCGCATAGACGATATTCACCACCATCAGGAAGAAGGTGATTGGTGACAGCAGCGGAAACACAATGGTCCAGAAGCGCTTCATGCGGTTGGCACCATCTATCGCGGCGGCCTCGATCAGCGATTGCGGGATGGATTGCAGACCGGCGAGGAAGAACAGAAAGTTATAGCTGATCTGCCGCCAGGCGGATGCAATGATGACCATGATCATCGCGTCATTGCCGTTGCGCCGGTGGTTCCAGTCATAACCCACCATGTCGAGTATATAGGGCAAGATCCCCAGCGTGGGGTTGAAGATGAACCACCACAGCACGCCCGCGATTGCCGGTGCAATCGCATAGGGCCAGACAAGGAATGTGGTGTAGCTGTCACGCGAGCGGATCATGCGATTGACCATGACCGCGAACAACAGGGCAATGCCCATCGACAGAACCGTGGTCCCGACCGAGAAGATGAACGTGGTCTTGAGCGAGTTCAGATACAGGTCATCGCGGAACAATGCCTGAAAATTCTCAAACCAGACAAAGGTCGGTGGCCGGATTCCAAACGCGTCCCCCTGCCGGTAGACCGACTGGCGAAGTGCCTGAAACGATGGCCAGATAAAGAAGATCAGCGTGATGATTACCTGCGGCGCCAGAAGCGCATAAGGCAACCACTTGCTGGAGAAGGTCATGCGTTTTGTTTGCATCGCATCCGGTCCGACAAAAAAAGATGTGGCCCGCCCCCGGAACAGGGGCGGGCCGCCATGTCAGTTTCAGTTCATCGAGGCTTCGAATTCGCGCAGCAGCGCGTTTCCGCGACGTACCGCGTCATCCGCAGCTTCTTGCCCGGTCTTGTTGCCCGACATCACCGCTTCCATCTCTTCCGAGATGATATCGCGGATCTGCACGAAGTTGCCGAAACGCAGACCGCTTGAATTCTCGGTCGGCGGGTTCAGCGTCATTTGCCGGATCGAGGTGTCGGCACCGGGGTTCTCGTCGTAATACCCCTGCTCCTCGGTCAGGTCGTAGGACGCCTGAGTGATCGGCAGATAGCCGGTGTCCTGATGCCACTGCGCCTGCACTTCTGGCTGGGACAGGAATTCAAAGAAGCGCGCGGTGCCCTCATATTCCTCGTCTGTGTGGCCGGTCAGAACCCAGAGAGTTGCGCCACCGATGATCGTGTTCTGTGGTGCGCCCTCGATATCATCGTAGTAAGGCTGGAAGCCGAAGCCCACGTTGAAATCGGAATTGGCAAGCACGCCTGCGCGGCTGGCAGACGACCCGAATACGAAGCCACATTCAGCCGCATAGAATGCCGGGAAGGCATCTGGACCGGGTCCGGGGCCACCCCAACGGAACACGCTGTCATCCTGCCAAGACGCAAGGCTGTCCCAAAGGCGCGCTACATGCTCGTTGTTGAAAACGAACTCTGTGTCAAAGCCCTCGAAGCCGTTGGCCTGTGTGCCCAGTGGAATGTTGTGCCATGCAGAGAAGTTTTCCAGCATGACCCAGCTTGGCCATGACGTGGTGAACCCACAAGGTGCCGCACCTGATTCGACGATGGCGCGCGCAGCTTCTTCAGCTTCGGCCCATGTTGCGGGCGGTGTTTCAGGGTCCAGACCTGCTGCTTCAAACACGTCCTTGTTGTAATACATGATTGGCGTGGATGAATTGAACGGGAAGGACAGCATGTTGCCTTCGGGATCGGCATAATAGCTGACCACTGTGTCCAGATATGCGTCTTGGTCGAACGGCACGTCGAAATCTGCCATCAGTTGGTAGATCGGATAGATCGCACCTTCGGCGGCCATCATTGTGCCTGTGCCAACTTCGAAAACCTGAAGGATATGCGGTTGCTGGTTCGCGCGGAATGCCGCGATAGCGCCGGTCATCGCTTCGGTATAGGTGCCGCGATAGCTTGGCACGACACGATACTCGTCCTGACTTTCGTTAAAGTTTTCTGCGACGCCTTCAAGCAATTCGCCCAGCTCGCCGCCCATGGCGTGCCACCAGTTGATTTCAGTTTGCGCATGCGCCCAGACTGGCGTCAGCGCGGTGGTTGCTGCAAGGCATGCACCGACTACATGTTTCTTCATGATATTCCTCCCTTTGGAGATAGCAATTTCACTGGTAGGTTGACCGCGGCGCGTTTTGGCAATCCGCTTGCTATCTCTGGTAGCGTGGCATTGTAACAGCCATAAGGCAAGACAATTTTTTCTTTCGTTTCCATAGCATCGTGTTATAGCGCGTGTATGAATGTTCATGAAAAAAATACCCGAATGCACAGCCAGCTTAGCCCGCGACAACTGGAAGCTCTGCTTGCTGTGATCGAGCATGGCACAATGACACGCGCCTCTCGGGCGTTGGAGATTTCGCAGCCCGCTGTCAGCCGCCTGATTGCTGATTTGACCGACGCACTTGGGTTTGACCTGCTGGACCGCCGCGAGGGGCGGCTTGTGCCCACGCAGGAAGCGCGATTCCTGATGCCGGATATCAAGCGTTCGCTGGAATTGCTCAGCCGAATTTCGGATACGGGGCGCAACATTACCCAGCGCACGGCGGGCGAGTTGCGAATCGCCTGCCTGCCGGGGTTTGCGGTCAGCCACTTGCCCGGTGTTCTGACCGAATTTCTGGCCCAACGCGCAGGCGTCAAAGTGACGATAGAGCCGGACCGTCCCGAAAGGATTCTGGAATGGATGATTGGCGAGCAGTTCGATATCGGCATTACCGACGGGTTTGAAGGGCACCCGGCAGTAGAAAGCGAAGCGATCAACGTCAGAACCGTCTGCATTTTTCCACAAGGCAGCCCGCTGGCACGGCTGGAGGTCATTCGTCCGCGCGATCTGGTCGATCAGAAAATCATCAACACACGGCGCGAAAGTGTATTCTATCGCCTGCTGAGCGAGGCGTTTCTGGCCGACGGCCAAACCCTGACCACATTCATCGAGGCACGCCAGTTCACCACCGCCTGTGAGTTTGTGTGCAGAGGGGTCGGGGTTGCCGTCATCAGCGAGTTGGACGCGGCACAATATAAAGGACGCGGTGTAGAGTTCCGCCCCTTTGCCCCGACAGTGCCGCACAGGCTGTCCCTTGTTCGCCCAATCCACAAACAAACCTCAATGATCGCGCTGGAGTTTCTGGAGTATTTCAAACAAAGCCTTCAGGAGTATGCACCCCAGCCACACTAAGCGTCACGCCTAGCGGTTGCGCGCATGGTGTCACATCGTTACCAAAGATGTCAGATCGCAGTGCTTGTCGTTATTTTGTTTCAAGGGTTTAAGTCGTGCCATACAAATTATGCAGATCATGCGGAAAATCGCCTTAAATGACTTGTAGTGTGACCCGGAAGTGACCACAAGGTTTCAAATATCATGACGGATATTATCCATCCCCTTATTCTGTGCGGTGGCTCTGGCACGCGGCTTTGGCCCTTGTCGCGCAAATCCTACCCCAAGCAGTTTGCGCGTATCACAGGGGCGCAAAGCCTGTTTCAGGCTTCGGCGCTGCGCCTGTCGGGCGTTGAGTTTGCCCCGCCAATGATCGCAACCGGTGCAGATTTTCGTTTTATTGTCACTGAACAGCTTGCCGCCTGTGAAATCGCACCCGCCGCCGTTCTGATCGAGCCGGAGGGGCGCAACACTGCGCCGGCCATACTCGCGGCCGCGTTGATATTGCAGGAACAGCACCCCGGCGCACTGATGCTGGCTGCCCCATCGGACCATGTGATTTCCGATACGAACGCGTTCCGCGCGACCGTTCAGGCGGCAATTCCCGCAGCGCGATCTGGCGACCTGATCACCTTCGGCATTCGCCCCGACCGCGCTGAGACAGGCTATGGCTGGCTGGAACTGACAGCCGCGCTGGGCGCTGGCGATGCGCCGGTTCCGCAGCCGCTCAAGCGCTTTGTTGAGAAACCGGACGCCACCACGGCACAAGCCATGCTGGACGGCGGGCGGCACCTGTGGAATGCAGGCATATTCCTGTTTTCAACCGAAGCGCTGATTGCGGCTTTCGCGCAGCACCAGCCCGAAATGCTGGCCACCACCCGCAATGCGGTGAGTACGGCGACGCGTGATCTGGGCTTTACCCGCCTTGACCCTGCCGCATGGGGGCAGCTCGAAGATATTTCCATCGACTACGCGGTAATGGAAAAGGCCGAGCAGATCAGTGTTGTGCCATATAGTGGCGGCTGGTCTGATCTTGGGGGCTGGGAAGCGGTCTGGCGACATGGTGGCCCGGATGCAGACGGGATCGTCACGCATGGCCCGACCACAGCGATTGATTGCACCAATACGCTGCTGCGCGCAGAAAGCGCGGATCAGCAGCTTGTGGGGATCGGGCTCGAGGATATCATCGCCATTGCGATGCCGGATGCGGTGTTGGTGGCGCATAAGGACCGTGCACAAGATGTGAGGCTGGCAGTCCAGCACCTTAAGGACGCTGGCGTGGCGCAGGCCGAAACCTTGCCACGCGATTATCGCCCTTGGGGCTGGTATGAAAGCCTTGTTGTTGGCCCGCGCTTTCAGGTGAAGCGCATTGTCGTGCGTCCGGGGGCCGCATTGTCACTGCAAAGCCACCATCACCGCGCCGAGCATTGGGTCGTGGTTGCAGGTACGGCAAAAGTGACGATTGACGATCATGTTCAGCTGATTACTGAAAATCAGTCTGTCTATATTCCGCTTGGTGCCGTGCACCGTATGGAAAACCCGGGCAAGCTGCCCCTGACCCTGATCGAGGTGCAGACCGGTGCATATCTGAGCGAAGACGATATTATCCGCTATGATGATGTCTATGCGCGCGAGCGCACCCCAAAGACCTAAGCGCTGCCCTGCCAACATCGCAACGACACCAGCGCTGCCACCCACCGAGACCGAGGATTCCATGCCTGAATTGACCTGCTTCAAGACCTATGATGTCCGTGGCCGTCTGGGCATTGATCTTGATGACGCCATCGCCTTTCGCATCGGGCGCGGATTTGCGCGCGCACTTGATGCGCGGCGCGTTGTGCTGGGGCGTGATTGCCGGGCGTCCTCGCAAGCGCTTGCGCAAGCGGTCACTGAAGCGCTGATCGCAGAAGGTGTCGAAGTCCTTGATCTGGGTCTGTCTGGCACAGAAGAGATGTATTTTGCGACCACCCATTTTGGCGCGGATGGCGGGATATGCGTGACGGCTTCGCATAACCCGATGGATTGGAACGGGCTGAAAATGGTACGCGCGGGCTCTGCCCCGCTGGACAGTGCGACAGGGCTGGCGCGCATCCGCACGCTTGCACAAGACAATGCGTTCGGACCCGCGCGAAGCGGCGGGCTGCGGCGCGATATAGCCGTGCAGGCACGCGAAGCCTATGTCGCCCGTGTGCTGGAATTTGTCGATTGCGCAGCTCTTAGGCCGCTGCATATTGTGGTTAACGCGGGCAATGGTGCGGCTGGCCCGACCTTTGACGCCATTGCTGCTGCGCTGGTAGCGCGCGGCGCGCCGCTGACATTCACCCGCCTGCACCACGACCCCGATGGCAGCTTTCCCAACGGCATTCCGAACCCGCTCTTGCCTGAAAATCGTCCCGTGACGGCCGATGCTGTGCGCCTGCACGGCGCGGATATGGGGGTTGCATGGGACGGCGATTTTGACCGCTGCTTCTTCTTCGACCATGAGGGCAATTTCGTGGATGGCGAGTATGTGGTCGGGTTGCTGGCCGAAGTGTTCCTGCAAAAAGAACCTGGCGCGACCATCATCCATGACCCGCGCGTCATCTGGAACACACGCGATGTCGTGGCGCAGGTGGGCGGGCGGGCCGTGCAGGCGCGCACCGGCCATGCCTTTATCAAACAGGCGATGCGCGACGAAGGTGCCGTCTATGGCGGCGAGATGTCGGCGCATCATTATTTCCGCGATTTTGTGCAATGTGACAGCGGCATGATTCCGTGGTTGGTCATGGCAGAACTTAACAGTCAGCGCGGGGCGATTGCCGATCTTGTTGCCGCGCGCCGCCGCGCCTTTCCATCCTCGGGCGAGATCAATTTTACCCTGCCCGACCCGCAGGCCGCGATAGCGCGTGTGCGCGCGCAGTTCGAGCCGCTGGCCAGCGGCGTGGACGAAACTGACGGGATCAGCCTTGATATGGGGGATTGGCGGTTCAACCTGCGTGCCTCCAACACCGAGCCGGTTTTGCGGCTGAATGCTGAAAGCAAGGGCCTGTCGCTGGACCCTATGTTGGCCGAGATTCGCGCGCTAGTCACCATGTAATCCCGAAATCTGCGCTGTCGCCCGCGCGCATCAGCGTCTCAAACTGTTCGTCACTTGCCCGCACCGCAAGCCGCGCACGCGCAGGCGTATCCATCACACCCGTCCGAGCTATCCGCGATACATCGCGGCCCTCTGGGTGTCGGGCACTGCTCACTAAAAAAGATTAACCTTATAGTATACATGTTTAGTATCTGCTGCTAGTCTGTAGCTCTATTCTTAGGGAGGATGGACTATGACAGACAGCAAATATTCAGGCCTGACAGTGGTTTTGGGCGCAGTCAGCGCGTTGGCGATTGCCGCACCTGCGGCGGCACAGGATTTCCCGACGCGCGCTATCGAATACATCATTCCGTTCGATCCGGGCGGCGAGTCGGACATCACAGCGCGCTTGCAAGAGCCGCTGATGGAAGCGGCGCTTGGCGTTGGCGTGAATGTGCGCCATCAACCGGGCGGTGGCGGCGCAGTCGCCTGGAGCGAGTTTCAGGGCAATGCCGAACCTGATGGCCATGAAATCATCGGCATCAATATCCCGCATATCGTGGCGCAGCCCATTCAGCGTTCTGACGCCGGGTACGCGACCGAAGATTTTGACATCATCACATGGTTCCACATGACCCCGCATGTGCTGGTGGTGCGCGCTGACAGCCCGTACGAGACTTTGGACGACCTGTTGGCCTTTGCAGGCGAGAACCCGCAATCGTTGACAGTGGGCGGCAGTGGTACATTCACCGGCAACCACCTTGAAGCGCTGCGCTTGCAGGAAGTGGCGGATGTTCAACTGACATATATTCCGTTCACAGGCACCGGGCCTTTGCCTGCGGCGGTTTTGGGCGGTCATGTCGGCGCGGTCATCTCGAACTCTACTTTGGGTGTTCAGTTGGGTGATGATGTCCGCGTGCTGGCCGTTGCCGCGGAAGAGCGCTTGGAGGTTTTGCCAGATGCCCCCACGTTCCAAGAACTTGGCTATGACATTGTCGGTGGCACCTATCGCGGTGTGGCAGCCCCCAAAGGCACCCCGCCTGAGCGGCTGGACATGCTTGCGGACCTGTTCACCGAAATGAACGAAACGCTGGGCGAGCGTCAGATCCCGATGGGGTTCCAGATGACGGATATCCGTGGTCAGGATGCGATTGACCTGATGACACGCCTGCGCGAACAGTATGGCGACTTTCTGAACTGATCGTCTTTCCTACCCGCCTGTCGGCATGTCTGACGGGCGGGTGTCTTGCGTTGTGCAACACTTTGAAAGTCACAGGGGCCGATCATGGAAATCCTGACAGCCGCCGCCTTAGCGGTCATTCAACCACATATGTTGCTGATAATCCTGCTGGGCGTGACGGCTGGCCTGTTTGTTGGCGCGCTGCCGGGTTTGACCGCCACAATGGCGCTGGCGCTGATGCTTCCCTTCACCTTCAGCCTAGAGGCGCTTGAAGGGTTGGTCGCGTTGGGGGCGGTCTATATGGGCACGATCTATGGCGGCGCATTCACTGCCATTCTGATCAACACCCCCGGTACGCCATCTTCGATTGCCACCACATTCGACGGGCACCCAATGGCCAAGCAGGGCCGCGCGCTGGAAGCGATCAGCATTGCTACAATCGCCTCGGTTGTTGGCGGGGTGGTCGGTGTGGCGTTTTTGCTGGTAGCCGCCCCGCCGCTGGCGCAACTGGCGCTTAAGTTTGGCCCGGCCGAGATGTTCTGGGGCGCCATTCTGGGCCTGACGCTGATTGGCACTTTGTCCACCGGATCGGTCCTGAAAGGGCTGCTTGGGGGGGCGATCGGGCTTTTGATCGGCACAATCGGGATTTCACCCATCGGGGGCGAAAGCCGCTTCACCTTTGGGTGGCCGCCGCTTCAGGCCGGTGTGTCGTTGATCGTGGCGCTGATCGGGCTGTTCGTCATTCCCGAATTGCTAAGCATGATCCGGCAAGGACGCGCAGCGCTTGAACAGCCGACCGGATTGGGCGAGGCGGGCTATAAGTTCGGCTCTGCCATGCGCACGGTGTTTTCCAAGCCCATCAACCTGATCCGGTCGTGCCTGATCGGGCAGGTCATCGCGGTCATCCCCGGTGCCGGTGGATCAATCACCTCGCTTGTGGCGTATAACGAGGCCAAGCGCGGGTCCAAGACGCCAGAGACGTTTGGCAAGGGCAACCCGGAGGGGCTGGTCGCATCGGAATCCAGCAACAATGTCATGGTTGCGGGCTCGATGGTGCCATTGCTGACGCTGGGCATTCCCGGCGCGCCCCCTGATGCCGTGATCCTTGGCGTCATGCTGCTGCACGGATTGCGCCCCGGCCTTGATCTGTTCACGCAGACCGGTGTTCTGGCCAACGGCTTCATCCTGTCAATGGGACTGGCAGCACTGATGCTGGTTCCCGTGGGCCTGCTGGGCGGGCGGCTGATCTATCAGACCATTCGGCGCACGCCGCATTACTTTCTGGTGCCGACCATTCTGGTCATCACCATTTTGGGCACCTATGCGCTGCGCAACAACATCGTCGATGTGGCGCTGATGCTGGGCCTTGGGGTGATCGGTTTCATCATCCGGGGGCTGGGTCTGGGGGCCGCGCCCATCGTGCTGGGCCTGATCTTGGGCACCATTGCCGAGCAAGGCTATGTCCAGACTGTTTTGGGCGGCATGGCAATGGACATTCCGCAGATGCGTCTGTTCGCCAACCCGCTCAGTCAGGTGTTGATTGCGCTGATCGTGCTGGTGATCGGCTGGACGGCATGGCCAAAGCGTGCCCATAGGCGCAAGGAGTAAGCACAATGTATATCCGCGTAAACACCGAGTTGATGAGCGGCGCTTTCGGGATGGCACTTGCCGTCGTATTCTGGCTGAACAAGGGGAATGTCGGGTTTCTAAGCGCGGTCTTTCCCGAAACGGTGCTTGTTTTGCTGGCGGGCCTTTCCGCCATCCTGATCCTTCGCGGCCTTATCGCGGGAGAGCCGACAACGCTGGACCTTGGCAGTGCCATGCCAGTGATCGCCGCAGTCGTTATCATGGGGTTGTGGTGGCTGGGCATTCGCTATGTCGGGTTTGTAACCACGTCGGTGCCTTTGTTCGCTGGGCTGGCGTTGATGATGAAACGCCGCGCAGGCCCGCTTTCGTTGCGCGACGTGCTTGTAGCGCTTGCGGTTGCGGTGGTCGTCGTTGGCGGCTTTTTCTGGGTCTTTACCGAGGTTCTGGGCGTCCGCCCGTTCCGCGCCCCGCTTTTGTAACCCCCCTAAAACCAAACAGGAAGAACCTATATGCCTCTGGTCGTCATTTCCGAATTCATGGATGAACCCGCCATTGACTGGCTGCGCACCCATCATGACGTGACCTATGACCCCACGCTGGTCGATGACCCGACCCGTCTGCGCGCAGCATGTGCAGATGCGGCGGGCCTGATCGTGCGCAACCGCACACAGGTGGACACTGCGTTGATGGATGCCGCACAGGGCTTGAAGGCCATCGGGCGTTTGGGCGTCGGGCTGGACAATATCGACACTGACACCGCCAAGGCGCGCGGCATTGCTGTGCATCCGGCCACAGGGGGCAATGTGGTGTCGGTCGCGGAATATGTCATCACCGCCATTTTGGTGCTGCGCCGCCGCGCATGGATGGGCAGTGCGCAGGTTCTGAACGGTGAATGGCCGCGCCAGAGCATGATTGGGCTGGAAGTGGATGGCGCAACCTTGGGGCTGGTCGGCTTTGGGGCCATCGCTCAGGCCACCGCGATGCGTGTAAAGGCACTTGGCATGACGATCGCGGCGTATGATCCGTTCTTGCCTGCCGATAGCCCCGCATGGGATGGGGTGGAGCGTCATGAAACCTTGGATACATTGCTGCCTGTTGCGGATGCACTCAGCCTGCATGTGCCCCTGACCGCCGAGACAAAGGGCATGTTCAACGCCGCGACGCTGGCCCGGATGAAGCCGGGCGCTTTGCTGATCAATACGGCGCGCGGCAAAATCGTGGACGAGGCCGCTTTGGCAGACGCGTTGAAATCCGGCCATCTGGGCGGGGCGGCAATGGATGTTTTTGCATCCGAGCCACTGGCCGCAAATGGCCCGCTTATCGATGCGCCAAACCTGATCGCAACCCCCCATATTGCGGGTGTGACGGTCGAGTCCAATACACGTATCAGTTGGATCACAGTCAAGAATGTCGCCAATAGCCTGAGTTGATCCGGCTGACCGTCCCTGCACATTTTCGCGCCGCCGCGCGGTAAAACTTGCGTGGGCGGCACAATCTTGCCTGTTCATCTATACCGTTTGCGCTAGCTTGAGGACACCAGCAGATTCACACAGGGACAGAATATGTCATACTGGATCAAGCTAGGCGTAATATGCGTTGGATTGTTGCTTGTAAGCCTGACGGGCTGGGCAATCTTGCTGCCTGCCTCGCACCCGATACTGGACCGCGCGGGGCTTCTTGGCCCCATGCGGGCCGTGGGCTTGCCCATTCCCGAAACTGAAGACAACGGCGGCGGTGGCGGTCCGAGGTTCGGCGGTGGCGGCGGTGGGGTTCAGGTCATCGCGCAGGAAGTCGCGCAGGCCGATTCCGATACCCGCCTTGTCGCAATTGGCACCGCGCGCGCTTTGCGCAGCGTCACCCTGACATCCGAAGTGGCAGGCACGCTGGAAAATGTGTCCGTGTCTTCGGGCGACTGGGTGGAAGCGGGCAGTCTGATTGCCGAATTGACCGACGAGGCGCAGCAATTGGCAGTTGCCCGCGCTGAACTGGCCTTGCAAGATGCACAGGCGCGCGTGGACCGTGTCGCGCAGTTGCGCAGCAGCGGCTCGGCGACACAGGTGCAGATCGACGAGACAGAACTCGCGCTGAATCGCGCGCGTCTGGATTTGCGCGACGCCGAGTTCGAGTTGCGCCGCCGCCAGATCACCGCGCCGATTTCTGGCTGGATCGGACTAATTTCACTGGAGCCAGGCAATCAGATCAGCATCAGCACGGAATTGGCGCGGCTGGATGACCGCAGCAGCTTGTTGATTGATTTCGATGTGCCCGAACGCTTTGTCGGGCTGATCGGTGTGGGCGATACGCTGCAAGCCAATCCGCTTTCGCGCGCAGGCGAAGTGTTGCAGGGCCGCGTGCGCGCGACCGATGCGCGGGTCGATCAGGGCAACCGGTCATTGCGCATTCAGGGTGAAATCGAGAATGAGGATGACCGCTTGCGCCCCGGTATGGCCTTTCGCGTAACAGTCGAGTTGCCGGGCGAAAGCCTGCCGCTGGTCGATCCGCTTGCCATACAATGGGACCGGGATGGTGCCTTTGTCTGGGCGCTGGATGACGACAGCAAGGCGCAGCGCGTTCGGGTCGAGATTGTGCAGCGCCGCGATGATGCGGTGCTGGTGCGCGCCGATTTGCAATCTGGCAGGATCGTCGTTGTCGAAGGGGTGCAGAACTTGCGTCCCGGCGCAGATGTGACCCCGCGCGAAACCCGGCCCGCGCCGCAAGCCCCCGCAGACGATGACGCGTCGCTCCAAGCCAGCGGCAGCGCTGATATGCCTGACACGACCCCGGATATCTGATGCGAGTGACGCCATGACCCCCCCAGACCAGAACGCGCCCAAGACGGAAGATGCCGCCGAGACAGAGTTGCGCGCGATCTCGCGTTCGGGGATTGCGCTGTTCGTGCGCCGCCCGATTCTGGCCTTTGTGTTCAGTGCGCTGATCGTGATTGCAGGACTGGCGGGGCTGTTCGCGGTTGAAGTGCGCGAATTGCCCAATGTGGACCGGCCCGTCATTACCGTGACCACACAATTCAGCGGTGCTGGCCCCGAAAGCATCGACCGCGAAGTGACCAGCCGCATCGAGGGGGCCGTGGGCCGTGTTGCGGGCGTGCAGAACATCTCGTCCAGTTCGCGTTTCGGGCGCTCGCAAGTGGTTGCGGAATTTAGCGATGCCACGGATATTGACGTCGCCGCCACGGACATACGCGACGCGATTGGCCGCATCCGAAATGCCTTGCCCGACAGTGTGGCAGAGCCGCGCATCATCAAGGCGGATTCCGATTCCGATGCGGTCATGCGTATCAGCGTCACCTCCAATGCGCGCTCGGTGCAGGATCTGACGCAACTTGTTGAGGATCTGGTCGAAGATCGCCTGATCTCTGCCCCCGGTGTGGCGGATTTGCAGGTCTTCGGCGCGCGCAATGCGCTGCGCAATGTGTCCTTCGATGTTCCGGCCGGGTCGTTGTCCAATGACCGTCAAAGCATTCAGGTGCGCACCACTGCCAATGTCCAGACCCCACAGGCATTTGAATCGCTTGTGCTGCGCGGAGATGTGCGTCTGGGGGACGTGGCGGTCGTTACCCTTGGCCCCGCACCGGGCGAGACGATCCTGCGCGCCAATGGCGAGACGGGCATCGGACTGGGCATTATCCGGCAGGCCCAAAGCAACACGCTTGATATTTCGCGCAATGTCCGCGCAATCGTGGATGAATTGCAGGGCATCATGCCTGACGATGTGCGCATCTTCGTCACCTCGGACGAGGCGACCTTTGTGGGGGGCGCGATTGTCGAAGTCATGAAAACGCTGTCCATTGCGCTGCTGATCGTGATCGCCACGATCTATGTGTTCCTGCGCGACGCCCGCGCCACATTCGTGCCTGCCGTGACATTGCCCATTGCGCTGATCGGCACGGTTGCTGCGATTTATCTGGCGGGGTTTTCCGTCAATATCCTGACCTTGCTTGCCCTTGTTCTGGCCACAGGCATGGTGGTGGATGACGCGATTGTGGTGCTGGAAAACATCGTGCGCAGGCGCGGGCAGGGGATGGGCACACGGGCGGCAGCCGTGTTGGGCACGCGGCAGGTGTTCTTCGCCGTTGTCACCACCACCGCGACGTTGGCGGCGGTGGTGGTGCCGCTGTCCTTTCTGCCGGGGCAGGCGGGGGGCTTGTTTCGTGAATTTGGCTTTACGCTGGCGATGGCGGTTTTGTTGTCATCGGTGGTCGCGCTGACGCTATGCCCGGTTCTGGCCAGCCGCCTGTTGCGCGAAACCGACGCCAGCACCAACACAGGCCCGGTTGCCCGGTTTGGGACATGGATGGCGGGGATGTATGCCAAAAGCCTGAATCGCGCGCTGACACAGCCTTTCGTGGTGATTGTGGCGGCGCTGCTGTTTGCCGCGACGGGCTGGTTTGCCGCGCAATCCATCCCGCAGGAACTGACCCCGCCCGAAGATCGCGGTGTTGCCTTGCTGAGTGTGTCCGCCCCGCAAGGTGTGTCCATCGAATACACCGATGCCAAGGTGCGCGAGATTGAACAGATCATCGCCCCCCTGCGCGACTCGGGCGAGGTGACGAACCTGTTTTCCATCATTGGCTTGGGCGGCGGCGATAACCGCGCCTTCATGGTCATGACCTTGGCGGATTGGGACGAACGCGAGCGCAGCCAGCAAGACATCGTGGGCGAGATCAACGCGGGTCTGCGCGGTGTGATCGGCGTGCGGGCCTTTGCCATTCAGCCTAACTCTCTGCGTATTCGCGGCGCCGGGCAGGGGTTGCGCTTTGCGGTTCTGGGCAGCAATTACGATGAACTGGCCGATAACGCGCAAGCGCTTGTCGACCGCATGAATGACGACCCGCGCTTCGGGCAAGTCCGGCTGGATTTCGAGACGACGCAGCCGCAACTGTCCATTGAGGTGGACCGCGAACGCGCATCTGATCTGGGCGTCAATCTTGATGGTCTGGGCGAGGCGTTGCAAGCCATGCTCGACGGCAGCAGTGTGGGCAGCGTGTTCATTGATGACCGCAGCTTTGACATTCAAATGCTGTCAACCCGAACACCAGTGCGCGACCCAAGCGATCTGGAGCAGAGTTTCATCCGCTCGGACTCTGGGCAAATTCTGCCGATTTCCAGCTTTATCAGCCTGCAAGAACGCGCCACCGCCCCGCAACTGACCAGAGAGGCGCAGCAACGCGCCGTTCAGGTGACTGCAAGTCTTGCGCCGGGCTTTCCATTGGGCACCGCCCTTGCCGAAGCAGAGCGCCTGGCCGCCGAAGTGCTGCCCGCGAATGAGCGCCTGCTTCCGCTATCTGAGGCCGCTACGCTGGATGAGACATCGGGCGGTATAATGCTGGTCTTCGGCTTTGCCATCCTGATCGTGTTTCTGGTGCTTGCCGCGCAGTTTGAAAGCTTCATCTCGGCTATTGTGGTGATGGTGACGGTTCCGCTGGGGCTGGCATGTGCGGCCTTTGCAATGTTGTTCACGGGGGTCAGTCTGAATGTCTATTCCCAGATCGGGCTGGTTCTATTGGTCGGGATTATGGCCAAGAACGGGATTCTGATCGTGGAATTTGCCAATCAGTTGCGCGATGAAGGCGCGGATCTGCGCGACGCGATCCTGAACGCTTCGACCATCCGGTTGCGCCCTGTGATGATGACCATGACCTCTACCGTGCTGGGCGGCGTGCCACTGGTGCTGTCCACAGGGCCGGGGGCAGAGGCGCGCGAGGCACTTGGCTGGGTTGTCGTCGGGGGCTTGGGTCTGGCCACATTGGCAACCTTGTACCTGACGCCTGTGGCGTATCTGTTGCTGGCGCGCTTCAGCAATCCGCGCGCCGAAGGCCAGCGCCATCTGGAGCGTGAACTGGCCAGCGCCGCCGGAACCAAGACGATCTGAACGACTGCCCTTAACCTGCCACGCCCCGCGCCTGCATGGGTTGATAGCGCAGTTGTGTCAGGCTGCGCCATAGCCATTCCCAAGGGCCATAGACAAAATATCTGAACCACAGATGCGCAAACGCCACCAGAACCGCAACAACCCCAAGCGCCAGCGCCACGACAGCAAGTGTGCCAGTCTGGCCGATCAGTTGCAGGCCCCAGCCATAGAACAAAGCCTGTCCGATAGCGGAAGACGTCAGATAACCAGTCAGGCTCATCCGGCCCAGCGGGGCGAGTGTGCGGTGCACCCAGCCAGCAGTCGGTCCATGCAGTGCAGCCGTCAACAGCATCAGATATCCCAGCGCCATCAGCGGCGTTTCCAGATACAGCCCGAACCAGATGCCTTGCGGCACCTCGATCCAGCGCAAGGCAAGACCGGCCACAAGCCCAACCGCAAGGCACAGCGCGCCCG
Organism: Roseinatronobacter monicus; assembly: GCF_006716865.1. NCBI lineage: Bacteria > Pseudomonadati > Pseudomonadota > Alphaproteobacteria > Rhodobacterales > Paracoccaceae > Roseinatronobacter > Roseinatronobacter monicus. The sequence goes on from NZ_VFPT01000001.1 coordinate 304,174, forward strand.
CGCGTGCCATCACCCCGCGCAAGGCAAAGAACTGTGACGGCAGCGAACTTCTGCCCACGGCCAGCCCCAACAAAAACAGCCCCGACAGCATGAACAACCGCAACAACAACATCCCGGTCGCCGCGTCGGTCGCACCTGTGACCATGCTCAGGTTCTGGCTGACCGCATCCACATAATTGGGCGAGGCAAAGGCTTCCAGACTGTCATAGCGCCCTTCAGGCACGGGCACAGGCGGTCCTGCATTGCTTAGCGCTAAAGCCACCGGCCCCGCCAGAATAAGCACGGTCCCCAGACTGACAGTCACCCGTTGCGACAGCCGCGCAGCAAAAGGCAAAAGCAGCCCCAAGGCGGCATAGGTCATCAAAATATCGGCCCAGAACAGAAAGACCGCATTGAAGGCCCCAAGCGCTGCAAGAACAAGAAACCTGCGCAGAAGTTGAAGTATCGAGGTTTCCCCCTCGGGCCGGATGCGCTGCAAAATGATGCTGAAACTTAACCCGAACATGAACGAAAAGGCCGCCAGCGCCTTGCCATCAAAGAATACGGCCAGAAAGTTCCACGCGGCAATGTCCAACGGGCCAAGCATGTCTGCGCGCACATCGGGGCTAAGATAGGCAAGGCCAGACAGCGTCATCATGTTCATGATGATGACCACACCCAGTGCAACGGCGCGGACCGCGTCAATGCGGGTATTTCGCTGGTGTTCCGAGTTCGCCATCTTGCCGTCCTCCACCCCAAAACCCACCATTAATTTTAACCCGCCGCAGGGGGTGCAGCAGAATCTCCAATGAACACGTTAAATTATCGAACCCGCAGAAAAGTTCCAGTTTCGGACCAGAAATTGACCGGAATAGGCATTTTTCTGCCAAATTCCGGGTTTTCCGCGCGCATATGACGGCATTTTGAGTCGCGGCATGTCGCGCCGCTGTGACCTCTGCCAAAGCGGTCAGCAAGCCCCAAGTCTACCGCTGTTCTGCCGGAGCGACATGCGCGATCAGCGCATCAAGCGCCTCTTCGGACCAGTCCTGCCGGTCCAGCAGCATTGCCCATGCGCGCGCATAGCTGCCAAAGCTGTATCTGTGGCCATAGCCGCGTGGTGGCTTCACGGCGGTCATCATATCCACCCCGAGTTGCAGAAACGTCACCACTGGCAACCACGGAAAATCGGGCGAGACATCAGGCCCGCGCGGCGCGTCCATCCAGTCGGGGCGGCGCCATGCCGAACGCGGGTCGAAGAAGGTCACAGCGTCGCTGGCATGCTGCATATAGAGGATGCGAAACCTGCCCCAAGGTTCCGTAGAATTCGAGATCAGGCCGGTCTGGTTCATGAAGCGCACTGCACTACCATCGCCGTAAGCGGGCAGCCACGCAGGCGTGCCGGAGTTGCGATTGCGCGTCACTTCGGTCCATGTCGGACTGTTGAAGGGTGGACCGACCCACAATGCCCCATCGAAGGGATCGCCCACCACATCATGCAGATTATGGCTTAGCTCGGAATTTAACGCCCCAAGGCTTAGCCCATTCAGATACAGCGCAGGCCGCGTTTCAGGCGGCAATGTGCGCCAGTGGCCATAGACTGCGGCGAACACCTCGCGCGCGGTTTCCACCCCGTATTCAGGATCAGACAGCAGCGCCAGCCAGCTTGCCACATAGGAATATTGCACCGACACAGTCGCCACATCGCCATGCAGGATGTATTCCAGCGCCTGCTGGCCGGATGCGTTGACCGTTCCGGTGCCTGTTGGCGTGGCAATCACCAGCGTGCCGCGTGAAAAGGCGTCAATACGTTTGAGTTCGGCCAGCGCCAGTTCTGCGCGGGCCTGCGGGTCGAGGGCGGCATTCAGACCGACATAGACGCGCAGCGGTTCTTGGGCCGGGGCACCGGTCGCCGCTTCGATTTGCGCCTGATCCGGGCTGGCTGCGATCATGGCGCGCCCTGTTCTGCCCAGATCGGCCCAATCAATCAAAGATCCCGGCGCGCCTGTCTTGCGCGGATCACTGGGGCGGGGGCTGGTTTCCTCGAACACGCCGTCCAATCCCGCATAAACACGGTCCACAGCGGTGAACGCACCGCGCACCAGCACACCATTGCCGATATTCCAAAACAGCAGCGCCGTGACCGTAATCGCCACAAGAATGGCCTGCGGGCCGGGCAGAATGCGGGCCAATGCGCCGGACAACTTGCGCACCGCCAGCAAGGACAGCCGTGCAAACCAGATCATCAGCAAGAACACCGCCGCCGCCCCGCCCGCAATCGTGATGGGGCGCACAGTGTCCACAGGCGGCATATCCATCAGTGCGCGCAGCCCGTTTTGCCATTCCGACGCCTGCCACAGTGCCACCGCCGAGGCGATAAAGCACACCAGCAGCAGGCCCGCGCGCACATACAGCTTCGTGCGCGGCGGCAGATGGGGAAATTCCAGCCTGCTCCACAGCGATGACAGGACCAGCCCAATCGCATAGCCCGCCGCCAGACTAACCCCGCTCAGAACCGCCTGCACAAGGGTTTCACGCGGCACAAGGCTGGGGGTCAGCGAGGCCATGAAAAACAATGTGCCCAAGGCCAATGCCGGAAGGCTTGGCTTTGGAAGCCAGATACGGGCGTGGTGCGATGTCTGCGACGCAAGGCTCATCTGCGCACAAGGTCCGATTGCAGATCATGCACGACAGGGGGGTGCAAAATTGTGATGCAGGTGGTGCAGGTCAGAATAGGTTACCTCTGAATGTCATTTTCGTCATCACGAAAGGCATAAACACTTGCCCGGCAAGGGACAAGTATTTGGCTGTTCACGTCTGGGACAAATCAGGGCGCATGCCAGCCCCTGCGTGCAAGGCTGCCTGCGACACAATGAACCTCTTGTTGCATGTGCTACACTTGCCCTATCTGGGTGGTGCACATGCAACAAGGATGGGGTCACGCGTGCAGATACGGTTTGACAAAGGCCCTGATGACGCTGCCGTCTGGTTTGACGATGCGCGTGATCAGATAGTGGCCCGGTCCCTTGCCGATGTCGGGCCTGCCTTTGCGCAGATGCAACAGGCGCTGGACAATGGTCACTGGCTGGCAGGCTATGCAAGCTACGAGCTAGGCTATGCGTTAGAGCCGCGCCTGCACGCCACCTTGCCAGAGGGGCGCGCGCTGCCGCTGATCTGTTTCGGGGTCTATGACGCGCCCGCCCCAGCCGCCCCGCTTGCGGCAGGTCATGCAGCGCTGCACGGGCTTGTTCCGCGCTGGGATGCGGCGACCTATGCGCAGGTGTTTGCGCGGCTGCATGCGTGGATCGGGTCTGGTGACATCTATCAGGCCAATCTGACCTTTCCGATGGATGCACAGGTGTCGGGCACGTCTACAGCGCTCTATGCGGCACTTACAGCGCAGCAAAAAGTCGGGCATGGCGCGCTTGTCTTGCAGCAGGATTTGCCTGATCTTCTGTCACGCTCGCCCGAGTTGTTCTTTCGCGTCACAAGCGATGGGCAGATCACCACCCGCCCAATGAAGGGAACCATGCCGCGCGGGGCAACAGAACAGGAAGATGCCGCGCTGCGCGCGCAGCTTGAGGGTGATCCGAAAATACAGGCCGAAAATCTGATGATCGTGGATTTGCTGCGCAATGACATCAGCCGTTTATGCCGCATCGGCAGCGTCAAAGTGCCCGAGTTATTCGCCATCGAGACTTATGCCACAGTGCATCAGATGACCTCGCTTGTGACCGGCCAGTTGAACGCGGGGCACAAGGTGGGCGATGTGTTTCAGGCGCTGTTTCCCTGCGGCTCTATCACCGGCGCGCCAAAGCTGCGCGCGATGGAGATTATTCGCGCGTTGGAGCCTTGGCCGCGCGACGCTTATTGCGGGGCGATTGGCTGGTTCGCGCCGGACGGGCGCGCAGATTTCAACGTGGCGATCCGCACTTTGATGGTGCAGGATGACCGTGCAGTGTTGAATGTCGGCGGCGGTATCGTCTGGGATTCAACCGCCGCCGCCGAATATGAGGAAGCATTGTGGAAAGCACGTTACGCAACCGCGTTCCACACGGAACCCGCCTGATCGAAACATTTGGCTGGTATCCGGGGCTGCGCCATGCTGACCTGCATCTGGCGCGCATGGCCCGCAGCGCCAGCATTCTGGGCTTTCCATTCGACGGCACACGGGCGCGCGCGCGGATGCAGCAGCACAGCCCGACGCCCTTGCGGTGCCGCCTGACACTGGACGCCGCCGGCGCGCTGGAGGTGACGACCGCACCCTTGCCCCCGTCGCCCCAGTTCTGGCGCGTGCGCGTGGCTGGCGACCGTGTCCATGCAGATGATCCGTGGCTGGCGGTCAAATCGACCCAGCGCGCGCTCTATGACCGGATGCGCGCCGCCCTGCCCGAGGGGGTGGATGAATGGTTGTTTCTAAATGACCGCGATGAATTGGCCGAGGGGACGATTACCAATCTGTTCCTTGTCATGCCCGATGGACGCAAGCTGACCCCAGCGCGCGCGTGTGGCGTCTTGCCGGGGGTCTTGCGCGCGCATTTGCTGGCCGATGGTTGGGCCGAGGCCCGCCTGAGCCTGCGCGATCTGCACGCTGCCAGACAAGTGTTCATGGGCAACGCCCTGCGCGGCTTGATCCCGGCAAAGCTGGATCTGCAAGCCCACGCCTGACGCGCGGGCACCAAGCGTTGACTTTCGGTGCCCGCGCGACAGTTTGTCGGCCTGAACGCACAGGATGCAGCGCATGACCAGACCCGAGCAGACCCCTGAAACGATCAGCGAAATCATCGAGATGGCGCTCAGCGATCATGTCAGCTTCGCGCAAATCCGCGCGCAGCATGGGTTAGGGCCGGATGAGGTGAAAACCCTGATGCGCAAGACCCTGAAACCCGGCAGCTATCGCGCATGGCGCAAGCGGGTGCGTGACTTCGGCACACGGCGCGAGGTGTATAAATGAGTGCGGACCCGCACCCTTGGGCCGTTGATCTGGCCGATCTGCATGCACAGGTCTGGACGCGTTTTACGCGCGGGGTCCGCGACCGCCGCGCGCCCACGCGCCACCCCACCCTTGCCACGGTCACACCCAACGGCCTGCCCCAAGCCCGCACGGTTGTGTTGCGTGCCGCTGACCGGCGGGCAGGCAGTCTGGACTTTCACACTGACCTCCATTCGGCCAAGGTGACAGAGTTGCGCGCAACCCCCTTCGCGGCGCTGCATGTCTGGGACAGTGCCGCGCATTTGCAGATGCGGCTGGAAGGGGACGTGACCATCCTGTCCGGCGATGATGTCGCTGACATCTGGACGCGTGTGCCCGCGCCTGCGCGGCTGGCCTACGGCAGCACCCCTGCGCCGGGAAAGCCGATTGCAGACGGGCTGTCCTATGCAAAAAAAACCGATCCCGCTGCGTTTTGTGTGCTGCGTCTGCGCATTCTTGCAATGGATATCGTGCATTTGGGCGCCGATCACAGGCGCGCAAGGTTCACGCGCGCGAACAACTGGGCGGGGCAATGGCTGGCCCCATGACGCTGCATCTCGGCCATCCGATTGGCGGGCAAATGCAAACCCATGTGGTTGCGCCGACGCAGAGCGCCCCCTAACATAGACGTATGACCCGATTTTTGCTGACAGCTATTTTGCACCGTACACTCCTTCTGGGGGGTGTCTGGCTGGTTTTGACAGGGGTGGCGCTTGAGGCAATCGCCCTTGGCGTCGTGGTCACCGGCGTGGCGGTATGGCTCAGCCTGTATCTGCTGCCTGCAACCAACCCGCTGGTTCTGTGGCGTCTGGCACGCCATCTGCCGCGTTTCGTTGCGGGGTCCGTCATTGGTGGTGTCGATGTGGCCAGACGCGCCTTTTCCCCCAGTATGCCGCTGACACCCGGCTGGCTGGAGGTGCAAAGCGACCTGCCGGATGGTGCGCGCGCAGCCTTGGGCGGAGAATTGTCGCTGATGCCCGGAACGCTGTCGGCGGGCAGTCAGGATGGCAACTTGTTGGTGCATCTGCTGGATACGGATGCGGGCTTTGACGACGCCATCCCGCGCGAGCAAAGCGAGATTGCCGCGATTATCGGGCAAACGCAAGGAAGGCGGGCATGACCGTCTGGCTGCATATCGTGGCCATTGTGCTGCTGGCCAGCCTTGGTGGTGCGCTGTGGCGGGTCTGGCTTGGGCCGTCGCATTCCGACCGGATGATGGCGGCGCAACTTATCGGCACAAGCGGGGTTGCTGTGCTGATCGTGCTGGCGGCGATACAGGATTGGACAGTGCTGGTCGTGGCCTTGGCGCTGTCGCTCTTGGCCGCGCTGGCAGCGGTGGGGTTCGTCAAGGCGGAAAGCCCCGATGGCGCGGGCGACCCGGAAGAAGCGCGCCCCCCCGATGGGTGGCGCGATACGCCCGATGACAGGGCACAGGATGGCTGATCTGGCAACCTATCTGCTGACGGGATTGGGGCTTGTGTTCTTTGTCGCAGGCACGGTCGGTCTGATCCGGTTTCCCGACAGTTTCAGCCGCCTGCATGCGCTGACCAAAGGCGATAATCTGGGCCTTGGCTTCATCGCCCTTGGGATCGCCTTCCAGACCGAGACTTGGGCGCAACTGGCCATGCTGGCGCTGATCTGGGTGCTGGCGCTTTTGGCGGCGGGGACTGTGGCGCAGCTTGTCGCGCGCGCGGCCCTGACCGCATCGCGTGACCCATGAGCGTGGCGCTGGACATCACGCTGTGCGCGCTGATCCTTGGAGTGGGATGGGCGAGTGTGACCGGCCAAGGTGTCTTTCGGGCGGTGATTTTCTTTATCACCTACGGGTTGCTGCTGGCCATCGCATGGGCGCGGTTGGGGGCCTATGACGTGGCCTTGGCCGAGGCGGCGATCAGCGCAGGGCTGACAGGGGTGCTGCTTCTGGCCGCTTATGGCCGCCTGCGCCGCCTGAATGCAGGGGCAGAGCCGCCTATAGCTGTGAACCTGCCCGCCGCGGTCGTCGCTACCGGCATTGCCGCCGGGCTTGTCTGGGCATGGTTCGCCTTGCCTGCGCCCACCGCGCCCGATCTGTCGGAGGTGCTGCCGCAATCGGGTGTCGGCAATCCTGTGACGGCGGTGCTGCTGAATTTCCGCGCATGGGACACGCTGTTGGAAAGCATTATCCTGCTGGCCGCGCTGATCGGGGTGTGGATGCTGGCGCGCGATGATGCGTGGGAGGCCCCGCTGGGCCTGCCCTATCACGCGCGTCCGGGGGGCGTGCTAGCCAGTTTCGGGCGCGTTTTACCGCCCATTGGCCTGATCTTCGGGGTCTATCTGGTCTGGGCGGGTGCCGATACCACTGGCGGGGCGTTTCAGGGCGGCACTGTGCTGGCGGCGGTGTGCCTTGTCACGATGATGGCGGGTATCTTGCGCGCCCCGCGGGTGGCGCAACCGGCATGGCGCGCGGCATTGGTCCTGGGGCCGGGGGTGTTCTTGCTCTCTGGGCTGGCGGGCGCGCTGTTCGCGCAGGGGTTTCTTGGTCTGCCGCCCGATCTGGCAAAACCCGCCATCGTGACAATCGAGGCGGCGCTAACTGTGTCGATTGCCGTCACACTGGTTTTGCTGGTAATTGGCCCGCCGGATGACGGGGGGCACGTGGCATGAGCCTGAGCGTCTTTGCCCTGACAGGGGCCGCATTGGTGGGGCTTGGGGTGTACGGCCTTTTGGCGCGCGCGCATATGCTGCGCCGCGTGATTGCGTTCAACCTGATCGGCTCTGGCCTGTTTTTGTTCTTTGGCGCGGCGGCGGCGCGCAGCACAGACGTGGACCCGATCCCGCAGGCGTTGATTATCACCGGCATTGTCGTCGCCTTGTCTACCAGTGCGCTGGCTGTGGGGCTGGTGGTGGCGCTTGCGCGCAGCACTGGCAAAGCCTATCTGCCCGACGATGAGGGCGGCGCGTGATCGCGCTGATTGCAGGCCTGACCCTGCCGCTTCTGGCCGCATTGGCAAGCATTGCGCTGCCGCTTCGCGCGCGGGTGCCTGCGGCACTGCTGGGCGTGGCGCTGACGCTGATCGCGTCGCTTTGGCTGGCGGTCGAAGTCTGGCACAATGGCCCGGTTGCGCTGCTACTGGGCGGATGGCCCCCCCCCATTGGCATTGCGTTGCAGGCAGATGGTCTGGGTGCGGCGCTGGGCGTGATGACCGCGCTGGTCATGGTGGGTGTTGCATTGGCCGCGCGGGTCGAGCTGGCGCCAAGCGTTGCGGGCGCGCGCGCAAGTTTCGGGTTCTGGCCGCTGATGCTGCTGTTATGGGGCGCGCTGAACGCCGTGTTCGTGTCGCGCGACCTGTTCAACCTGTATGTCGGGCTGGAGTTGATTACGCTGACGGCCGTGGCGCTGGTGGCGATCTCGGGCAAGGCGCAGGCCATCGCCGCTGCCTTGCGCTACTTGTTATTCGCGCTGGCCGGGTCGCTGCTGTATCTGGCGGGGGTGGTCCTGACCTATGCCGCGCATGGCACGTTGGATATCACGCTTCTGGCGACGCGCGCGCCTGCACCAGGGGATGCGCTGGCACTGGGGCTGATGACGGCTGGATTGCTGGCCAAGACGGCGTTGTTTCCGTTTCACGTCTGGCTGCCGCCTGCGCATTCTGCCGCTCCCGCGCCTGCCTCGGCGCTGCTGTCGGCGCTGGTGCCCAAGGCCTCGTTGCTGATCGTGCTGCGGCTGTGGTTCGAGGCGATGCCCGATCTTGCCGCCCCCAGTGCCCTGCTGGTGCTGGCGAGCCTTGGGGCGATAGCGGTGATCTGGGGCGGGGTGCTGGCGCTGGTGCAAAAGCGGCTGAAATTGATTGTCGCCTATTCGACAGTCGCGCAGCTTGGCTATGTGTTTCTGGTCTTGCCGCTGGCCGGGGGCGACGGGGCCGCACAGCCTTGGGCGGCGGGGGCATGGACCGGCGGGATATTCCAGATGCTCAGCCACGGGCTTGCCAAAGCGGCCATGTTTCTGGCCGCTGGCATCTATCTGGCGGCGGTGGGCAGTGACCGGTTGGGCGATCTGCGCGGGCAGGCGCGGGCCTTGCCGATGACAGGCTTTGCCTTTGCACTTGCGGCGGTCACGCTGATGGGCCTGCCCCCTTCGGGCGGGTTCACGGCGAAATATCTGCTGATGACTGCGGCCTTTGCATCGGGCCAATGGGCTTGGGCGTTTGTGCTGGTTGGCGGCGGTTTGCTGGCGGCGGCATATCTCTACCGCCCCTTGGCCGCACTGTTCGCGCGCGAGGTTGCACGCACGCCGCGCCCGATTTCACGCCTCTGGCAAGCGGTGCCTTTGGTGCTGGCCGCGCTGTCGATTGCACTGGGCCTGCTGTCGGCTGTCCCGTTTGATTTTCTGCAAATCGGACGCCCCGACCAAGCGGCGGAGGGGTTATGACCACGGCCCTGCCTGTGCTGGTTCTGATGACCTCGCTTGTGCCCGCAGCGATCACGTTTTTTCTGGCACAAGACAGCCATACCCTGCGCAACACTTTGCAACTGGGCGGGGCGGTGCTGAAGCTGGGCCTGATTGTCTGGATGCTGTTCGCTGTGGCGGGCGGGGCGGCTTATGAGGCAGAGTTTCCGCTTGCCCCCGGTCTGGTGGTGCTGTTGCGTGTCGATGCTTTGGCACTGCTGTTCATCTCGCTCTCGGCCACACTGTGGTTCCTGACAACCATCTACGCGATTGCCTATTTCGGCACCAAGGCAGAGTTGTCGCGCTTTTTCGGGTTTTTCAGCCTGTGCGTGGCGGCCACGACGGGGCTTGCGCTGTCGGGCTCGTTGATTTCATTTTTCATTTTCTTCGAGTTGCTGACGCTGAGTACATGGCCACTGGTCGCGCATAAGCAGGACAAGCCGTCGCTCGCGGCGGCGCGGGTTTATTTTGCCTTTGCGCTGCCGGGGTCTGCGGCGCTGCTTTGGGCGATTATCTGGCTGGAAAGTGCGACCGGCCCTGTCCTGTTTACAGAGCCGCCGGACCTGAGCGGGCTGGACCCTGCCGCCCTGCGCGCCATTTTCGCGCTGTTTATTATTGGGGTGGGGGTGAAAGCGGCGCTGGTGCCGCTGCATGGCTGGCTGCCCGCCGCGATGGCCGCGCCCGCGCCTGTCTCGGCGCTGCTCCATGCGGTGGCGGTGGTGAAAGCGGGGGCATTTGGAGTGGTGCGCGTGGTCTATGATGTGTTCGGGGCTGAGAACATGACCGCGCTGGGGGTGGGCACCCCTTTGGCGATTGTCGCGTCCTTTACCATTGTCTGGGGGTCTGTCCGCGCCTTGCAGCAAGATGAGATCAAGAAGCGGCTGGCATTCTCGACCGTCTCGCAGGTCAGCTATGTTGTGTTGGGGGCGGCCCTTGCCAGCCCCTTAGCAATGATTGGCGGCTTGGTGCATCTGATCCATCAGGGCCTGATGAAGATCACGCTGTTTTTCTGCGCTGGAATTTATGACGAACGCGCGGGTATCAAACGCATTGACGGGCTGAACGGTATGGGCGCGCGGATGCCGCTGACCTCGGTCTGTTTCAGCATTGGGGCGATGGGTATGATAGGCTTGCCGCCACTGGCGGGGTTTGTCAGCAAGTTCTATCTTGGATTGGGCGCGCTAGAGGCAGCCGCGCCGTGGGTTCTGGTGGTGCTGCTGGCGTCAACCTTGCTGAATGCGGCCTATTTCCTGCCGCTTCTGTATCGGCTGTGGTTTCTGCCTGCCGCGTCCAATGCGACAGGGGATGAGCGCGCGCCGGGGTTGGTGGGGCCTGCTGTCATTACGGCAGCGGCGATTGTGGGGGTAGGGGTGCTGGCCGCCAGCCCGATCAGTCCGCTGGGCTGGGCCACGCTGATCGTTACACGGGGGTATGGACCATGACCGCGCTGTATTCCGGCTCTCTCGTGCCATTTGCGGTGCTGCTCTGGCCTTTGCTGGTGGGCTTGGCCCCCATTGTGCCGCGCTGGCGGCAAAATGCGTTGCGCTTGCTGCCGTTGGCCCCTTTGCCAGCATTGGTCTTTGCGCTGGCAGGGGCTCCGGGGGCTGTGGTGTTGCCGGATCTGATGCTGGGGGTTGAACTGGCAGGCGTGCCCGATGCCGCCCTGTTTCTGGGCATGACCGCCTTGGTCTGGACGATTGCAGGCTGGTATGCGGCGCTGAGCATGACGCGCGGAACCGAAGCCGGTATTTTCGCAGGGTTCTGGTGCCTGACGCTGGCTGGCAATCTGGGCGTGTTTCTGGCCGCTGATGTTATCACATTTTATCTGGCCTTCGCGGCGGTGTCGCTGGCGGCGTGGTTCTTGGTTGTGCATGACCGCACCGACGCGGCCCTCAGGGCAGGGCGCGTCTATATCGTACTGGCCGTGCTGGGCGAGGCGGCACTGCTGAGCGGCTTGATGATCGGCGCGGCAGAGGCAAGTGACTTGCAGATCGCCACTGTCCGCGACGCTTTTGCAGAGGCCCCGCTGGGCCAGTTGGGCGTGGCATTGCTGATCGCAGGCTTTGGCATAAAGGCGGGGATGGTGCCGCTGCATGTGTGGTTGCCGCTTGCGCATCCGGCAGCACCGGTCGCGGGGTCGGCGGTGCTGTCGGGCGCAATCGTCAAGGCCGGTCTGATCGGCATGGTGCTGTTCGTGCCAGAGGGCACAGCCTGGGGCACTGTGCTGATGGTGCTGGGCCTAGTGGGGGCGTTTGGTGCCGCGCTCTGGGGGCTGACACAGCGCAACCCAAAGGCGGTGCTGGCCTATTCGACAGTCAGCCAGATGGGGCTGTTGCTGGCCCTTCTGGGTGCGGGGTCCGAGGGGGTCGCCTATTTCGCACTGCATCACGGGTTGGCCAAGGCAGCGTTATTTCTGTGCGTGGGGGTCATGGTGCTGTCTGCCAGCACATATCAGCGACGCGTTGTGCTGGGTCTGGCCGCAGTGCTGGGCCTGTCGGTCGCAGGCCTGCCGCTGACGGGCGGCGCGCTGGCCAAGCTGGCCGCCAAGGAGGGGATCGGCGATATATTCGCACTGGCCGTCACCATGAGCAGTGTGACCACGACCCTTGTCTTGGGGTGGTTTCTGATCTGTCTTGCAGGGGTTGGGACGAAAACAAGCGCCGCACCCGCTTGGCAAAGCCTGTTCGCAGGTGTTGTTGTGCTTGCCGCAAGCGCGTTGACCGTGCCTTGGGTGCTTTGGTCGGGAGTGGTTGCCTTGCCGCCCGACTACCCGCTCCGGCCTGCAAATCTTCTGGACGGGGTGTGGCCCGTGCTGGTCGGGCTGGCGCTGCTTGTCCTTATCCGCCGCGCGAAAGTGGCCGAGCATCCCCCCGGTGATTTGCTGTTGCTGACCAAAGGCTGGGCGCTGCGCGCCCCCGGCCACTCCCTGTTGGCATGGCGCGGCAGGCGCAATCGCCACCGCATCCTCTTGCGGCTTTTGTTGCGTGTCAAACATGGGGAAAGGTGGCTGCTGCACTGGCCTGTCGCTGGATCGGCCCTGATGGGGGTGGCGCTTGTGCTGGCGGTACTGGTCGGGCTGTCCCGCTGACGCAGGCCGCCAGTGGGGCTTGTGTCTGGAACTAAACCGCTCAGGCCTGCGTTTTGGTTCTGTAAGCAAAATTGCGACGTGACGGAAAGGAGAGCCGAACGATGGATAATCTGAAAGACGTCTATATCGACCAACTCCAAGACCTGTATAGCGCCAACAGACAAGCGCTTAGGGTAGTGGATGAACTGGCCAAGGCCGCAACCAGCACCGCATTGCACGCAGCGCTTGAACGCGGGGTTGCGGGGATCAAAGATGGTGAGCAAAACCTAGAGAAGCTTATCCGTGCCAAGGACGCAAACCCCAATGCCGAGCATTGCAAAGGCATGGAAGGTCTGGTGCGCGAAGCAAAAGCACATGCCCTGAACGCAGAATTTGGCATGGATGCGGCACGCGATGCGGTCATTATCACGCAGTATCAGCGGATGGCCCATTACGCGATTGCGGGCTATGGCTGCGCCGCTGCATTTGCCAAGCAACTTGGGTTTGACGACGATGCAGCAACCCTGCGCGGTATGCTGGATGCGGCCTATTCGGGTGACAAGACCTTGTCCGAGATTGCGGAGCAGACAGTCAACAAGCGCGCGGCGTGACGCGCAGCCATCCGTATTTTGACATGGCGCATGTTGTGGCGGTATTGTTGCCGCCACAACGCAATTGCGGGCGCGTGCATGCCGCGCCACACCTTACGCATTTCTTTGAAAATCTATGCGCGCCCAAATATCCCCAAGCACAATAGATCAGCCTTATTCAGCATCCTTCATGACTGGTTGCAGTTCGTAACCTGCCGCTCAGCGGACGATGCGCACAAAAAATACGCGCATTCCTACCTGCAGGGACGCTTACACAGATACCCAAAGCCCAAGAGAATACTCTGCACATGCAGCGCCGGGCTGCATTTCTGCACTGTCCATGACACTTTTCGGAAGAATATGGCGGAAAACCTTTAATCTTGCATCCTAAAGTCAGATTTGTAACGCTGTGACAACGGTGCGGGTGAAATACAGTCTGCGCATCAGGGTCGCTGACAAACGCATGGATCGCGACGGACCAATTTGACACCTTGCCCCATGACTGTGGGCCGCGGATCAGAAAGGAACCCTCATGGAAAAACTCGCAGAGCAATTGGGGCTGCGCACAAATGTCACGATCTTTTTCTGGTCCGCTGGGCTGATGGTCGTGTTCTTGCTGGCTCTTGTGATCGCGCCTGTCGCTATCGGTGATTTCTTTGCAGGGGCACGGTCATGGGTTGTGACCAATCTTGGTTGGTTTTTCATCCTTGGTGTCAATATATGGCTGATCTTTCTGATCTGGGTGGCGTTCAGCCGCTTTGGCAATATCCGCCTTGGCCCTGCTGACAGCGCGCCTGAATATTCGAATCTGTCATGGTTCACCATGCTGTTTGCAGGTGGCATCGGGACGGTTCTGATGTTCTGGGGTGTGGCGGAACCGATCCTGCATTTCTCATCCCCACCCTATGCAGAAACAGAGCCCCATTCCGTTGAGGCCGCGCGCGAGGCGATGGGGTTTTCGCTCTATCACCTTGGGCTGCACACTTGGACAATCTTCACATTGCCCGGTCTGGCCTTCGCCTATTTCATCTATCGCTATGACCTTCCTGTCCGGGTCAGTTCGGTGTTCTACCCGTTCCTGAAAGAAGGCATCCACGGCCCCATAGGCAAGGCCATCGACATTGCCGCAATTCTGGGCACGCTGTTTGGTGTGGCCGTGTCCATCGGGCTTGGCACCAGCCAGATCAATGCAGGCCTGACAGAGTTGATGGGCGTGCCTGACAGCGTCACCAGCAAGGTCATCATCATCATCGTGCTGACGGCAGTTGCGACCACATCCATCGTGGTGGGGCTGGATAAGGGCGTCAAATTTTTGTCCAATATCAATATTGGCATGGCAACCGGCCTGATGCTGTTCGTACTTATCACCGGGTCAACGGTCTTCCTGCTGCGCGGGATCATCGAGACAGTGGGCATCTATGCCTCGAATATCTTTCCGATGGCGTTCTGGAATGACATGATGGCCAGCTATACCAATGATGATGGCTGGGGCTGGCAGGGCGGCTGGACGGTCTTCTACTGGGCATGGACTGTGACGTGGTCACCCTTCATCGGCATTTTCGTAGCCCGCATTTCCAAGGGGCGCACCATTCGTGAATTCGTCCTTGGCGTGCTGCTGGCACCGTCCCTGTTCACGCTGGTCTGGTTCGCAATCTTCGGCTGGTCCGCGATGGAAATTGACGGCATCGGAACTGCCGCGCGCGACGCCTTGGGCGCGAATGCGGGCCAGATTGCCGAAGCGGTGGGCCGTGGCCCCGAATTCGCGATGTTCGCGTTTTTCGAGAATTACCCAGCGACCCAGCTGATACAGGGTCTGGCGGTGGTGATTGTCGCGATCTTCTTTGCCACATCATCGGATTCCGCGTCTTTGGTCGTGGATATGCTGTGCACGGGCGACACAGAACCCGGCCCCGTGCGCCAAAGGGTGTTCTGGGGCGTGTCGGAAGGGGCGGTTGCCGCCATGCTGATCGTGCTGGCCGGTGAGGCAGGTCTGGTGGCCTTGCAACAGGTGATTACAGTCGTCGGACTGCCAATCTTCATCCTTGTCTTTGCGATGCTGTTTGCCTTGCTCAAGGCGCTGCTGGCCGAGAATATTTCGGGCGTCAAGGTCGGCAGGCCACCGGATATCACAAGCTCCTGAGGCTTGCGTCTGTTCGGCCCACAAATAACGACAGGCCTGAAACCGATCTGGTTTCAGGCCTGTCTGCTGCGGGATCAGAGGATGTGAGAAAAACCCCTCACATACAGGCTTCAAACAAGGCCCGCGTGTTCTCGCGCGTCAGCGCCACCGGGTTGCCCCCGCAGGACGGGTCCAGCAATGCCATCTCGGTCAGGCTGTCCAACTGCCCGCTCTCGACCCCGAGGGACGTCAGATTGGCCGGGACCGCAAACCGCGCGCGCAATGCCATCACCTGCGCATAGAACCCGTCAAACCCGCCTGCGATCCCCAGATAGGCCGCAGCACGTGCCATCCGGTCTTCGATCGCGGGTCGGTTGAACTCCAGCACCATTGGCATGACGACGGCATTGGTTGTGCCGTGATGGGTGTTATAAACCGCACCAATCGGATGGCTCAATGCGTGAATCGCGCCCAGCCCTTTCTGGAACGCGACGGCCCCCATCGCAGCGGCCGACATCATATTGGCGCGCGCCTCCAGATCATCGGGCGTGTCATAGACGCGCGGCAAATTCTCCAGCACCAGCCGCATCCCTTCCAGCGCAATGCCGTGACTCATCGGGTGGTAATGCGGGCTGCAATAGGCCTCCAGACAATGGGCCAGCGCATCCATGCCCGTG